>NZ_JAIUIF010000022.1:0-79318 GCF_020165475.1 Mesorhizobium sp. BR1-1-15
GAGGTCCGTGTGCTCGTTGACTGGGTCGGCAGCCTGCCGTTCGATGAAGACCTGATCGAGATCATGACAAGCGCCGGCGTGCGGTTCCAGCGCTATAGACCTATTCATTGGTATACGTTGGATCGTGTAAACAACCGGACCCATCGCAAGCTGCTCATCGTTGACGGGCTGGTCGCGTTCACCGGCGGCGTCGGTATTGCCGACAACTGGCTCGGAAACGCCCGCAACCCAGATGAGTGGCGCGACACGCACTATCAAGTCAAAGGACCCGCAGTGTCTGCCTTCCAGGCGGCATTCGCGGAAAACTGGTTGGAGACGGCCGGCGAGACATTGCAAGGTGAGAAGTTCTACCCACCCTCCGAACCTGCGGGGTCGCTTAGCGCTCAGCTGATCCTGTCATCGCAGCCAAATGGCTCGGAGAACATGGAACTGATGATGCTGGCGGCGATCGCTGCCGCCAGGGATCATCTTCGCATCGGAATGGCCTATTTCGTGCCTGACGATATTGCCCTGCAGCAGATCTTGGACGCTAGGAAACGAGGGGTAGCAGTCGACGTGATCGTGCCCAACTGGCTCACAGACGTGCCCCTGGTCCGAAAGGGCTCGCGGTACTTCTGGGGCGACTTGCTCAAAGCTGGGGTCCGGATCTTCGAGTTCCAGCCAACGATGTATCATCCCAAACTCCTGATCGTCGACGACGTCTGGACGAGCTTTGGCTCTGCCAACCTGGACGAGCGCTCTTTGCGGCTGAACGACGAAGCCACGCTGAATGTCTACGGCCGGGATTTTGCCAAAACGCAGATCGACCTGTTCAGCCAGGATCTTGCGCGATCAAGGCAGATCAGTTTGGGCGAATGGGAAGCGCGCCCCCTGACCGAAAAAGTATCGGACTGGCTGGCCAGCAGACTACACTCGCAACTCTAGAGCCTCTTGGTGGGCGAGTCCCCGCAAACGGCATCTGCGCCCGTCAAATGGCTAATATGGTGCGCCACGCGCAAGAATGGGAGCAACCCCGCAATAACACTGAGCGGATTGCTCAACACGCGCCCTGCAACTTCATCGGTCGATGCATCCCCACCTCGTCGGTCACGCGGCCCCTTTGCGATCATGACAGTGAGACCCGAAAGTGCTCTCAACGATGGTGTATTAAGGTCCGCGCATGGGCGGCTGGAAGCCTGAGCGATCAGAGGCACCGGCATGTCTTAATGAGGACGAATACGCCCACTTGCGTAAGGCAGCGCCAAAAGCCCCAGGGCGATCCAGAAGCCGGGCTCAGCCATTGCGGCGAGATCTGACAGAAGTCGCTTCATGTTGCCCCACCCGTGCCCTGACGAATCCGCGGCCGATCATAAACTCGAGACAAGAGTCCGCTCTTGTGGGAGGAGAAGCGGGCTCTTAGCTGCGACCTAAGACCCAGCGGCCGGCGCAAGAGCCGCCCGCGGACCCGATCGCCAGAAAAAAAGTCCGCCCGCGCCATTTGGGCGTCACCGTTTCGCGGCATCGCTGTCGGCCGCGGCGCGAGACAGGAACATCTGCGTCGTCTCGGCGAGATGGCTCTTGAGCCAATCCGCCATCGCTTCCTCTTCGCGCAGATTGCTCGAAAGTATAGCTGGCGAGCGAGCCCTTCATCACCTCGTCGCCGGCAAACACGCCGCTGATCGACTGGGCCATGGCGGTGAGCTTGCCGCCTGCGTCTTTCATCGCGGAGGATCCCTCTCCGATCCGGTCAAGACAGCTTTTGAGGCGCGAGGCCTGCTGCCGCGTCTCGTCGAGATGCTGACGGATGCGGTCGCCGAGTTCCGGATAGCTTTCGAGGCGTGACAGTTGCCCGGAGAGCATCGTCTCGGCCTGCTCCTCCATGGCGTGAGCGTCTCTCAGCCACTGTATCAACCAGTCGCGCGATTGTGTCATGAAGCTCTCCCTTTGGGTTGCTCGCCCAAACCGCGAGCGGAGAGGATGGCTCCGCCCGGGCTATGGCAGGCTCGGCCAGAGGGCTGTCGACGCGCGGATTAACCACCGACGCGACTTCGAGCAGCGAGCCTCAACTGGCAGAGGGCCGGAGCCTGTAGCTTCTTTAGACCTCGGATAGGTTTTGGCGGTATCTATCGGGAAAAGGAGCGGGAAAGTTATGACCGAGTTCTGGCAGTCACTCCTCGCCAATCTTGCCCTGGTCTCCATCCTCGTGGTCGCCTGGGATCTTGTGGCGGACTTCACTGGGCGTCTGTCGACGCGGATGCAGTCGCTGGTTCTTGGTGTGGTCATGTGCATGGGCGCGATCATTTCCATGGCGACGGGCTTATCCGTCTCCGGCTTCGTCGTCGATCTCCGCGCCGCCTTCATTGCGGCTGCCGCGTTCTTCGGTGGATGGCCGGCGATGTTCATCGCTACTGCCGGCTCCATTGCCTATCGCATCTATCTCGGTGGACAGGGCGCGAGCGTCGGTGTCGTGGGGATCCTCATCACCGCTATAGTCGGTATTGCGTGGCACCACATCGTTACTGCCCGGTCTCGCACCATGTTCGACATATTCGGACTCGGCGTGTCGGTAGCTTTCGCCGGGCTGATCACGCTCCTGATCATCCCCTCGCAAGTCGTTGCCGACCTGGTGCAGCAGAGCACACTCCCATCACTCGTGTTCCGCTTCCTCAGCACCGTCCTCATAAGCGTTCTGCTGGACCGGCAGCAGCGGCGGCGCGATCTTGCGATGTCCAACATGATCTACCGGGCCATGGTCCGCGAACTCCCGGATTGCCTGAACATTAAGGATGTCGACGGCCGGTTCATCGCCGCCAATCCCGCCACTGCCGAAATGATGCGCGCCGCTTCGGTCGAACAGCTTATCGGCAAGACGGATTTCGATTTCTACTCTAAGGACGTGGCCGAGCGCTTCCGGCAGGATGAGATGGGCGCTCTGGAAGCCGGGCAGACGCTGCGCATCGACCAGCCGGCGGTTTTCCCGGACGGCAGACAAGGCTGGCTCTACACGCTGAAGGCACCGTTCCGCGACGAGACCGGCAAGATCAGCGGCGTCATCACCTACAATCGCGACATCACCGAGCAAAAGCGAAATGCCCAGCTGAAGAACGATTTCATCTCGACGGTCAGCCACGAATTGCGCACCCCACTGACCTCCATCCGCGGCTCACTTGGTTTGATCGCGGCCGGCGTCGCCGGCGAACTGCCGCCCAAGGCCGCCAATCTCGTCAACATCGCCCACACCAACAGTGAAAGGCTGGTTCTTCTCATCAACGACATCCTTGATATGGAGAAGATCGAATCTGGCGTGATCACCTTCAAGATCAGGCAGATGGCTGTCCGCCCGGTCCTGGAACAGGCGATTGCCGCCAGCACCAACTACATGGCCGACAGCCGAATCAGGATCGTCTTGGTCGACGATGCCCCGCGCGCCGAAGCCAACATAGATCCGGATCGCCTGCATCAGGTGATGGCCAACCTGCTGTCGAATGCGATCAAGTTCTCGCACACTGATGGCATCGTCACGGTGAAACTCCATCGTCGTGCCCCCGATATGCTGCGCATCTCGGTCGTGGACCAGGGCGCTGGCATCCCCGAGGCGTTCCGCAATCGCATATTCGGGAAGTTCGAGCAGGCGGACGCCTCCAGCACTCGCAAGATAGGCGGTACTGGCCTGGGCTTGAGCATCGTCAAGGCCATCACTGAAAAGCTGGGCGGCGGCATCTCCTTCGAAACCGAGGAAGGCAAGGGAACCTCGTTTCACATTGACCTCCCCGAAGCGCACAGGCAGACCGAGAAGCCGGTTTCGGTCGAGCGCCGGGCGCGCAAGCGCGATGGCCGCCTGCGTGTCCTCATCTGCGAGGACGAGCCTGACATTGCTGTGGTGATCGCAGCACTTCTCGATGCAGAAGGCTTTGCCAGCGACGTCGCGCCCGATATCGACACCGCCAAGGCGCTGCTGAGCTCGCGCGACTACGTGGCGCTGACGCTCGACATCAAGCTGGCGGGGGAATCCGGAATCAAGCTCTTCCACGACATACGGGCATCACCGGTGAATTCCGACATTGCGGTCATCGTCATCTCCGCCGTCGCCGACGAGGCCAGGCGCTCGCTGAACGGCAGCGCCGTCGGCATCGTCGACTGGCTGGAGAAGCCGGTGGATTCGAAACGGCTTCACGCCGCTCTTGCCAAGATCGTCGGCCGTAGGGTCGAGCCGAAGCCACAAATCCTGCATGTCGAAGACGATGAGGGCGTGCTTGCGGTGATGTCAGAAGGGCTGGGTTCGGGCGTCTCGATCACCTCGGCGAAGACACTAAAGCAGGCCCAGGAGGCGATCGCCCGCCATCGCTTCGACCTAGTCATCCTGGATATCGCGCTTCCCGACGGATCGGGCCTCGACCTCCTGACCGATCTGCCGCTCGAGACTGCGGTCATCGTGTTCTCGGCGGCGGAACTCGACCAGAAGCTCGGCGATCGGGTGCAGGCGATCATGACCAAGACCAGAGCGTCGGAAATCGATGTGGCAAAGTTGGTACGGAACATGTTGGTTTCGTCCCGCAATGGCACTCGGCCTGCCGCGCACGCCAAGGAGTGATGCTAATGCCCGCAAGGATCCTCTATGTAGACGACGAGGACGATATCCGCGAAATCGCCCAGATGTCGCTGGAGCTCGAGCCGGAATTCGAGGTGCGATCCTGTTCTTCGGGCATGCAGGCGCTGGCCGATGCCGCCGAATGGCGGCCCGACCTCATCCTGCTCGATGTGATGATGCCGGACTTGGACGGACCGGAGACGCTGAGGCGCCTGGCCGAGTCCCGGCCGACGGCGTCGATACCCGTGGTGTTCATCACCGCGCGCACCCAGACGCATGAGGTCGAACGCTATCTGGCTATGGGGGCGGTGGGGGTGATCGCCAAACCTTTCGACCCACTTGCGCTTGCCGGTGAAGTCAAAAGATTGCTTCTATCGCGCACCTGAGCCGACGTATGGCTTGGCCACCGAGCGCAGTTTGTCTGCACACTGTGCGATGCCGTTCAGGGCTCCTATACCATGTCGCCTTATTCATCTACTGATTGTGCCGAGGTGCAGGCGCAGCGAATCAGGTTGTCTGTAATCGCGTGGCATCGGCGGACGTCGATGAGAGAGTCGAGACGAATATTTCTGTCTGCATGGACCGCATTGGCGGATGTCGGTTCATGGGATCACTCCGGGGGGCGACGGAACCGGAGCAAGGCTGGTGAACGGAGCGAAGGCAAGAGTTCTGATTTGCGATGACGATCCCTTGTTGATCGAGCTGATGGAATTCAGGCTCAGGGCAAAGGGATATGAGGTCATCAAAGCAGTAGACGGGGCGGAAGCGCTCTCGAAGGCAGAGCATGAGGCGCCGGACATCATCGTGCTCGACGCGATGATGCCCAAGGCCGACGGCCTGGAGGTCCTTGCCCGCATCAAGGGCGATCCGGCTTTGTCCGAAACCCCGGTCGTCATGCTGACCGCCCGCAAGGGCGAAAGGGACATCGTCTCGGCCCTCGAAAAAGGAGCCGACGACTACCTTGTGAAGCCATTCATCCCCGAGGAGCTTCTGGCGCGGTTGGCGCGTCTGCTCGCGCGAAAGAGCGGGAAACGCTGATGCGGCGCTGCCGGTGCGCAGCCCTTGGCGCATGTCTGATCCTGGCGATCGCTGCGCCCCAGGGCGCGGTGCTGGCGCAGACGGTGGATGAACTTTACGAGTTCGGCGTCAAGGCCAGGCAAGCGCAGCATTTTGACGAGGCGGTGGAGTTTTTACGGCGCGCCCTTGCGCTTAAACCCGATAACGCCGACGCCTTGGTGCAACTCGGTTTTGCCGAACTCGGCCGCGACAATCTGTCGGCGGCGCGCGACGCTTTTTCCAATGCCCTATCCTTGGCCCCAACCTATCGGGACGCCAGCTTTGGCATGGCTGAGGTCGAGTTCCGCTCGGGCAATCTGGATGCCGCGCTTCCGCTAGCCGAAACGGCCCTGCGGGCCGAGCCCGGCAACGCTGACGCCGCCACGCTTATCGCCAATATCCAGAAGGCGAAGCAAGCCGCCGGCAGTGAGGTGAGACGGTCTCCCGCGGTTCCGGCGCCGACAAAGAAACCGACTAGCCGGCGGCCCGATCCCGTCGCCGGTCTGATGGAGCAGGGCAGACGCCTGCGAGCGGCGGGAAAGCTGCCCGAGGCGGAGAAAGTCTATCGCCGGGCACTGGGACTGGCGCCGAAGAACACCGACATCCTCGTCGCCCTTGGCCTGGTCGTCGGCTCCAGCCAAAGCTTCGACGAGGCGGGGCTTTTCTTCGACCGCGCGCTTGCGATCAAGCCGGGCCTTCTCGACGCGCGGCTCGGCAAGGTGCGCCTGGCGATCTGGCGGGGCGACGCGCCGAGCGCCCGCCGCTTGGTCGATGGCGTGCTGGCCTCAGTGCCAGGCAATGTCGAGGCGCTCGAGCTGGATGCGAGAGTGGCTTTGCTCGAGGCCGATTACACGCGGGCCGGGCAGTCGTTCCAGCGCGTGCTTGCGGCCGATCCGCGCAATGCCGAGGCGCTGGTCGGGCTCGGCGATGTGCGCCGCGCCGAGGGTAAAGAGGAGGACGCGCGGGATGCCTACAGCCAAGCGCTCGCCGTCGAGCCTGGCTCTTTCGATATCGAGCAAAGGCTGGCCGTGCCGCCGCCGCGCAAATGGCGGCTCGACCTCGGCAGCGAGGTGAGCGATCTCACCAGCGAGCTCGGCGACTGGACCGACAGTTCGGCAGGCCTTGCCTATGGGCTGTCGCCGCGCACCACGATTTCCGGTCGCACCCGGCTGGCCACACGCTTCGGCCGCACCGACGTCCAGATCGAAGGCCGTATCGACCAGGCCTTCTCGCCGGCGTTCTCTGCCTATGCTCTGGCGGCGGCGACGCCGGACGCTGATTTCCTCGCGCGCTATTCGATCGGCGCCGGGGCTTCGTGGCAGGTCATGGCGCCGGCAAAGGCGTTCGGCCCGCTTTCGCTCAACATCGACACCCGGTACGACAATTTCGCCGACACAAATGTCACCAGCATCTCGCCATGGGTGCAGACCTCTATCCTAGACGGCCGCCTGGGGCTTTCCGCCCGCTGGGTTCATGCGCAGGATGATATCGGCACGGGCGCAGACGGTTATGTGCTTCGCGTCGACCTTGCTGCGACACCGCACTTCAACGTATTCGGCGGTTATGCCGACGCTCCCGAAATCTCCGACGGCACGCTGGTGCCGACGCGCGCGGTCTTTGGTGGTGTTTCCTGGGACATCAGCGATCCGCTGACGTTGCGCGCCAGCATCGCGCATGAAGAACGACCGAGATTCGACCGGAATACATTCGGTCTCGGCCTGACCGCGCGGTTCTGACCATGTGGTACATCTGGGGTCTCTCCATACTGCTCAGCGCTCTTTCGCTGGTGATCATGCTGTTCCTGATCGCGAGACGCGTCCTGCAGCAGCGCCGGAGCAAGGCTGCGGCCGACCAGCGGCGTCAGCTTCTGACTGCGCTGATCGCCTTCACCGAGAGCCGCGACCGCGAGGTGTTGAAAACGGCCATTCTTTCGGTGCCGGCTGGCGTGGCGATCAATACCGGCTTCGAGTTCATTTCGCTTTTGCGCGGCGAGGAGCACGACGATGTCCTTGCTGCTTTCAAGGAATGTGGCCTGCCGGCCCTTGTCGGCAGGCAACTGGAAAAGGGCAACGGCGCCGAACGCATCCATGCGGCCGAGATGCTGGCGGCGCTGCGCTCGGAAGGTGCGGTGGCAAGCCTGCTTTCCGCGCTCAACCACGACCGCTCGCGCGAGGTCAGGATCGCCGTCGCCATAGCGCTCTGCGATCTGAACAGCCTGCCGCCGCTCGGCATTGCGCTGCGCAAGATCGGCGTGGCCGGGCAGCGCTCGCGACGCCTGATCGAGCTGTTCAGGCGCTTTCCGCACGCGCGCCTGGAGGAACTGGCGGACCATGCTGCGCGCGCCGACGCCGTGCCCTTCATAAGGGCGGCCGCGATCGACGCATTGGCCCGCGCCGGCGGCTTCCGCTTCGCCGATCTCTTCGCCCGCTTGGCCGACGACGCCTCGCCCGAGGTTGCCGCGGCGGCACTGCGGGCGCTCGGCCTCACCGGAAATGCCGACGCGCCGGCGATCCTCTCGACCGCGATGACAAAAGGCGACTGGGAGGTGCGCAGCGCGGCCGCCGATGCCGCCGGCCGCCTCGGCCTCGCCGAACTTGGGCGGCCGCTATCCAAGCTGATGGGCGACGAGGTGTGGAACGTGCGCTATGCCGCCGCCAACGCGCTGCGCTCCTTCGGCCAGCCGGGAGAGCGGTTGCTGCGCCAGATTGCCGACAGCGAGGTCTCGCGCAGCCAGCGCACCGCCTCGCTCATTCTTGCCGAGGGACCAGCCGTATGATCGCCGACTGGAGCGACGAGATCGTTCTTGCCGCCACCATCTTGTCTTGGTTCATCATCGGGGCCGGGCTGGCGCAGACGACGATATACCTCCTGCAGCTCATCGTCGCCGGCTATGCATTGTCCAAGCGCCCACCGGTCGCGCGCTCGGCGCTGCTTTGGCACCGCTATGGCGATGTCGCGCCGCCGATCGCGCTATTGGTGCCCGCCTACAACGAGGCCTTGAACGTGGTCGAGAGCGTCCATTCCATGCTGGCGCTCGAATATCCCAATTTCGAGGTCATCGTCATCAACGACGGCTCGAAAGACGAGACCTTGCTGCGCCTCATCGAGGCGTTCAAGCTGGTAAAGTTCCATCGGCCCTATGAGGAGGCGCTCGCGCACAATCCGATCCGCGGCCTCTATTCGTCACCGATGACCGAGCGGCTGTTCGTCGTCGACAAGGAGAACGGCGGCAAGGCCGACGCCCAGAACGCCGGCATCAATGTCTGTCGCGCGCCGCTCTTTTGTGTCATCGACGGCGACTCTATCCTTGAGCCCGACGCGCTGATGCGTGCCGCCCAGCCATTCATCGACGACCCCGAGCGCACCATTGCCGTCGGCGGCACGATCCGCATCGCCAACGGCTCCAGGATCGAGGCAGGCAGGGTGCGCGAAGTCCGTCTGCCACGCCGTCTGTTGCCACTGCTCCAGGTGGTCGAATACCTGCGCGCCTTCCTGATGGCGCGGCTTGCCTGGAGCCGCATCAACACACTGATGCTGGTCTCCGGCGCTTTTGGCATGTTTCGCCGGGCCGAAGTGGTGGCGGTCGGCGGCTTCACCAAGGGTTCGATGGGCGAGGACCTCGACCTCGTCATCAAGCTGCACCGCTATATGCGGGATAAAAAGCGCAAATACCGCATCCAGTTCATTCCGGAGCCGGTGTGCTGGACCGAGGCGCCGGAATCGCTGAGCGTCCTTGCCCGGCAGCGCACGCGCTGGCAGCGCGGCTCGCTCGAATGCTTCTTCCGCTACCGCTCCATGCTCTTCAACCCGCGCTATGGCCGCGTCGGCTTTCTCGGCTTCGGCCACATCTTCATTGTCGACGTTCTGGGACCGGTGGCGGAGGTGCTGGGCTATATCCTCATCCCCGCCTTCTGGCTGCTCGGTGTCCTTTCGGCCGAATATCTTCTGGCCTTCACCTCGCTCATCTTCACCTATGGCGTCTGCGTGAGCGTATGCTCCCTCGTTCTCGAAGAGGCCGAGTTGCAGCGTTTTCCCCGCGCCAGGGACCTCGCGGTATTGACGGCGGTCGCCGTGATCGAGAATTTCGGCTACCGCCAGCTCAACAATTTCTGGCGCGTGAAGGGCTGGTGGCAATTTCTTCGGGCCGACCAGAGCTGGGGTGAGATGACCAGGACCGGCCTGGGCGGCGCGAAGAAGTGAGCCCCGTCTGCTGAGTCACTTCAGCGTCCGCTCGATCTCCGTGATAAGCGCATCGAGTGCGGCGTGCGAGGCCCCATCGTCCGCCTGCTCGATCAGCAATGTCTCCAACGCCGATGCCCGCGCGCTGATCTCCGCAAACCCGAATGTCCCTGCGGCCCCGGCGAGCGAGTGCGCGGTGGGAATCAGGGTGTCGTTGGAGCCCACTGACGGGCCTCTCTGACGCGCCGCCCTCAACTCCGCGAGTTGAGTGGCGCACCGAGCCAGGAAACGCTGTCGTAAGGGGGCGAAGGGATCATTCAGAATGGAAGGGGCCTCCATGGATGGCTTTAGAGGTATTCAAGCAGAAAACTCGGTGGAGTGGAACGAACTGCTTGCGGTCCACGCTCCTGTCAGAGCAGAACTGCGGCGCCCGCTTCAGCCAAATGCAATGGCGATGAGTTTTTGATGTCCAACCGCGGAATGAGCGAGCTGGTCGGCATAGACCTTCTTGAAGGCCGGCGAGCGGGGTGCATTCAACGTATTTTCAAATGTTTGGAGCCTGCTGCGGTATTCGGATAGGCCGACAGGTCGGCGGCCGCAGCACGTCCGCTATCATGCAATTGGTGAAAGTGTACCATCCTGCCGCCATGAGCTCACGACCGGCAATACGGCTTGCATGGCCCAACAGTTTGCCTAGCCACTCGTCAAGCGCGGGACATCTGAAGCGCAACACGATTTCGTCCTTCCGATTTGGCACGAAAAAGAGCCAGATCGGCGGCATTGACGAAATCCTTCGGCGTTTCGTTCTCGGTGGGCACCGCTGTTGCGACGCCAACGCTGATGGTCACGCGATCCGAGCCGTGGGGTATGTTCAGCTCCCGCACGCTCTGGACGAGCTGCTCTGCGATCGCACTGGATTGTTCCAGTAAAGTGTCGACCAGCACGATGACGAACTCTTCGCCTCCGTACCGCGCAGCGAGATCGGTGGAACGGCCGGAACCGCTCTGGATTACGCGGGCGATTTGCTTGAGCACCTCGTCGCCGGCCATATGGCCATAGGTATCATTGTATCGTTTGAAGTTGTCGGCATCGATCATCAACAGCGACAATGGGGATTGTGCGCGAAAAGCACGCTTCCATTCAGACGCCAGATATTCGTCAAAATAGCGCCTGTTGCCGAGGCCCGTCAGGCCATCGATCCGCGTCAGACGTTCAAGCTCGAGATTAGCACTGATCAGCTGTCGCTGGCTTTCCCTTAGCGCTCGGTATGCAGCTTCTCGCTGGACGTGATCCAGATAGGCCCGCGTGTGATATCGAACGCGTGCAATCAGCTCGATACGATCCGGAAGCTTTACGAGATAATCGTTCGCTCCCGCAGCGAACGCTTCGCCCTTGGTGGCTGGGTCTTCCTTGCTCGACAGCACAATGACTGGTACCGCGCGTGTCGAAGCATGCTTCCGGTATTCTCGCACCAGATGCAGCCCATCGACCCCGGGCATGACGAGATCCTGCAGGATGACGGTTGGCTTTACCTCGTCGGCGACCGTGATCGCTCTCAATGGGTCGGTGCAGAAGTGTAAGGAGATATCAGGCTCGCTGGCTAGAGCGCGCCTGACCGCCTCGCAAACCATGATCTGGTCATCGATGAGCAGAACCATGGATGAATAGTTATCTGCAAGTGGTGGGACCAGCTGTGGTTCTAGCGTCATCGGACGAACCCTTTCACCTGGAGCGCTGAAAGGGCTTCGATTATGCGTGAGCCGATCGCACTCAAAGGAAGAATATCAACAGCCGCGCCGACATCGGCGGCGGCCTTCGGCATGCCGTAGACGGCGCTGGTTGCTCTATCCTGCGCGATTGTGAGATGCCCCTTGTCGCGGAGCTGTCTCAACCCGTGCGCACCATCCTTGCCCATGCCTGTGAGCAGGACTCCAATCACCGAGCCAGGCCACCATTGCGCGGCACTTTCGAAGAACACATCTACGGACGGCCGATAAACGCTGTCCTCGGGGCTAGGCGTATAGCCAAGTTGCTGAGCTGACTTGAAAACCAGATGATCCGCGGAACTGGCAATGAGAACGGTGCCCGCTTGAGGACTATCGTTTTCCCGCGCTGGACGGATCGGGAGAGGCGTATGCTGGCCGAGCCAATCAGCAAGGCCTGGAACGAATTGGGCATCGAGATGCTGTACGAGCACGATGGCGGCGGCGAAATCAACGGGAAACGCGCTCAGGACTGCGGCAGCGGCGGCCGGCCCGCCAGCAGAGGCACCGATTGCAATTAGCCGTCGAGCTGTCGGCTCAGCCGCACGGGACATCCTCCTTCTTGCCTTGCCCGGCGCATCGCCGATCAGCTTGCCGATCATTGCTATCTTGTTGGTCAACAGCCGTGCGGATTGCGAGGACGCATCACCTTCGATGCCTACTGAGGGAATATCGACGGCGTCGAGCGCGCCATGCCCCATCGCTTCGTAGACGCCGGCGACGTTGGCTTCGATACTGGCTGTCACCAGCAAGATTGAACATGGGGTTTCCGCCATGATTCTGCGGGTCGCTTCCACCCCGTCCATCTCTGGCATTGCTAGATCCATAAGTATCAGATCCGGCAGATCACGTCTGCAGACCTCGACCGCCTCACGCCCATTGGTCGCAATCCATGCGACTTGGTGTTCGCCGGTCGACATGACCAGCCGGCGCAGAAGTTCAACCGCCATCGGCATGTCGTTGACTACGCCAATTCTCATTCGTTGGTCGCCAATTTCGATCTCATTCAGTCGCCTCGCCGATCATGTCCACGACGGCATGGATCAGCGCCTCGTCCTGAAAGGTACTCTTGGTCAGATAATAGTCGGCACCGGCGTCAAGCCCGCGCGAGCGGTCTTCTTCCCGATCCTTGTATGAAACGATCATGATGGGTGTGTTCCTGAGATGGACGTCCTTTCTGATCAGGCTCACCAGTTCGATACCATCCATGCGCGGCATGTCTATGTCAGTGACGACGAGATCAAAAGGACCAGATCGGACGGCATTCCACCCGTCCATACCGTCGACTGCCACTTCGACGTCATAACCGTGATTGCCCAGCATCTTGCGCTGGAGTTCGCGAACCGTGAGTGAATCGTCAATCACCAGCACGCGCTTGCGTCTGCTCGGTCCGGGACCGCCCGCGGCTCGCCGAAGGGCTCGAAATCCGCTGGACGACGCAAGCTTTTCCACCGATCGAACCAGATCATCGACGTCGAAGATCAGAACAGGCGAACCGTCCTCCATCAGGGCCGCTGCGCTGATGTCCTTGATCTTGGCAAACCGGGAATCGAGAGGTCTGATCACCAGTTCGCGTTCCCCGAGAAAACGGTCGACGATTACGCCGTAGGCGTCCCCACGACCCGTTTCCACCACGACGACCGAGAGTTCCTCTGGTTCGGACGCAGACTCTCCTCGATCCAGCACCTCGCGCGCTGTCACCAACCCGATCTGTCGATCGTTCAAGCGAAAATGCGGGCGGCCCTGCAGGAGGTTGATCTCCACGCGCTGCAATTTCATTGTCTTGGAGATGGCAGCGAGTGGAAACGCATAGGGCTCCCCATCGACTTCGACGAGTAAGGTGCGCAGGACTGACAACGTCAGCGGCAGTTGCAGTTGAAACCGGGTTCCTCGACCAAATTCCGAGGAGACGCTCGTGATTCCGCGAACCTCCTTCGTCATCGCCTGCACTGCGTCGAGTCCCACGCCACGGCCGGAGACGTCGGACAGGCCAACTTTCATCGAAAAGCCGGGCAGAAAAAGGAATGCCAGCAATTCCGTTTCGCTGAGCGCGTCGGCGCTTTCCCTGGTTGCAAACTGCCGGGCGACGACAGTCTCGCGCAGCTTCGAGAGCTCGATCCCTCTGCCGTCGTCCACCACGGCTATTTGCAGCAGTCCGGCATTGTGCCTCGCTTCGAGCCTGATGAGTCCCTCTTCGGGTTTGCCGGTTGCGAGGCGCTCATCAGGCGGTTCAAGCCCATGGTCTACCGCGTTGCGCAGAAGATGCCCCAAGGGGGCATCCAGCTGCTCGAGGATATCGCGGTCGATGCCGGTCGAGCCGCCTACGATCTCCAGTCGCACCCGCTTGCCAAGTGTACGACCGAGGTCGCGGACCGTTCTTGCGTAGTGTCTTACCCCGTCCTCAAAAGGCCGCATCCGGCTCGCCAACGTCTCCTCGTACAATCGGTTGGCAAGATCGGTGGCTTTCCGATCGACTGAATCCAACTCATCGAGACGCTCCGCCAAGAAGGCTTGGCTCAACCGAAGCTTTCGCTGCGTTTCAACCAGCGCCTCCACCACAGCCGCATCTTTTGCGACCGGCAGCAGCACTGCATCAAGATTGTCGAACGCACTTGCGATGTCTGATTGAAGGCGCTTCAGCCGCAGCAGCCCGTCAGCGAATGGCCTGAGCCGCCGAGCTTCCATCAGCGACTCGCCAGCCAAACCGAGCAATCGGTTCAGGCTGTCTGCCGTCACCCGAACCATTCTATCTGAGCCGATGCTCCCTCGGGCTTGAGCTTTCGGCTCGACAAGGGGGTTCGCTGACGAGGTTGCCGCCGGCTCCTTTCGGCTATGCTCTGGGGTTGCGAAATCAGCTGCCGAATCTTGGGGTGCGGGCTCGGGGAGGGACAGTTCCTCGAACTTCGCCAGAAAGCTTTCGACTTCCGGGTTGACGCTCTCGTTCGATGATCCCGATGCGATCAATTTCAGAAGGTCAGAGCCTTGCAGAAGCGCATCTATATGCTCCTTGCGTACCCTCAGATGCCCACGTTGCGCGGCGACCAAGCAATCTTCCATTGCATTTGCAACTTTGACGGCGGGCGTCAGATCGATAATGCGGGCTGCTCCTTTCAGCGAATGCGCGGCCCGCATGCATTCTTCCAGGGCGTCGGTGGCGACAGGATCGCGTTCGAGCGCCAGAAGGCCGGAGGTCAAAGCCTGTGATTGCGTCTCCAGTTCGGCCTGGAAAAGGCTCAACATCGAAACCTGACTGAAGTCCTCATCTGTCATGCCATGCTCCGATGCATCATCGTGAGCAGTTGTCCCGGGTCGAGACAGCCAACAGCCCGTTCACGCCAGGGCAAAACGGCAACAGTAGCCGCCGACAGAGTCTTGCCGATCGTAGCTGGCACAGCGAGAGTGTCGCGTGCCCGGTAGCGATGTAAGCCGTGGACCTCATCAACCGTGAAAGCAACCCGCTTGTCCCGCTCGCCCACCACGACGAGGCGGCGAAATATCTTGGCTCGTCTGCCTTGTTCCTCCTCCTTGGGTTCGTCGATCCCGAGCAATTCAGCGAGCGACAGGCAAATCAGCAATTCGCCCCGGACATTGGCGATGCCGAGCACTGCACTATTCCTGCGGTGTGGAAGGGAATGAACGGGACGGGATTCAGCCACTTCATGAAAAATGCCAGCTGGAAGCGCCAGCCATTCGTGCCCCAACCGGAAGAGAACGGCCGTCTGTGGCGCTTCATCGTCCGCCGAAACGACCGCTGCACGACCAGCGCTATCGGGCCATTCGCCGCGATATGACGAGGGCGCCGCACGATCAAGGAGGCGCCGTGCAATCTTCCTGTAGGTCGGGCAATTCCGGCAGTGTAGATGCTGCTCCAGTTGGGGACAGGACTTGTCACCCCGAACGCCTATCCGCCGCCAGCAATCGTCGATTTCAATCTGCTCCACTGGCAGAGCGATCCTTGTCGAAGCCGGCATCAGGTGCCGCTCCTTTTCTGGACCCGGACCAGCCTGTCGGCCAGCGCCTCGGCGCCGCTGTGGTCGCCTTGCTTGCGAAGCAGCAAAGCCAGGTGGACCAGAGCCTCTCGATGATTTGGCGCGAGATAGAGTGCCTTGCGATAGCTTTGCGCGGCCTTGGATGCAGCGCCATCCGCATCCTGAACGAGGCCCAGCAGGTAGAAGATTTGCGCGGAAGGACCGAATTTCTCGAGATGGGCGAGGGCGACCTCCTGTGCCTCCTTTACCCGACCCGCATTGGCGATCCGTTCAACCGCGACTAGGCTTTCCGAGACCTGATCAACGGGCTTGGCCAGGGCCGGCGCACTGTTTTCCTTGCCGACGGTCAGTCGTGGCCGAAGAACGGGCTTGCTCTTGTTGAGCTTCGGGGTTGATGTCCGCACCGGGATAGCAGTTGTCGGCGCCGCGGCCTTGATGGGCTCCGATTCTAGGAAGGCAAAGGCCAAGGGCCATTCAGCGGAAATAAAGCCATGCAGCCTTGGAAGTGCTGCTTCCGCGGGACCGACCAGAAGAAGTCCGTCCGTGGCCAAGAGGTCTTTCAGGCGGGTCAATGCGCGATCCTGCAGTTCGCGATTGAAATAGATCAGCAAATTCCGACAGAGTACGATGTCGTAGACCTCTTGCCCAAAAATTGCGCGAGTACCGAATAGGTTGCCGACCCTGAAGCGAACCTGTTTCAGCACCGCAGCACTGGGCCGCAACCCACCCTCGACCGCTTCGAAATAGCGGTCCCTGAATTCGAGATAGCTGCCGCGAAAGGAATTGCGCCCGTAGACGGCACGTTCAGCCAGCGCGATATTGCGGGTACTGACGTCCACCGCATCGATGTTGAACTCGTGCGCCTCAAAACCGGCATCGAACATGGCCATTGCGACCGAATAGGCCTCTTCACCGGTTGAACATGGCAGGCTCAAGACTTTTGTTGGCTGAGCACGCTTGTGCACGCGCGCATGCCGCGCCAACATCGTGAACGCTTCTCGGTCGCGAAAGAACCAAGTCTCCGGGATCACCACCGCATTGATCAACTCCTGAAGCTCCTGCGGGGAACCGGTCAAGTGTTCCCTATAGGCCTGAGGATTGGCAATCCGGCACGCTGCCATCCGGTCTCTGACCGCCTGACGGACCACTGTCGGGCCAACGCTGGCACTGTCCAGTCCAATGGTTTCCATCAGGAGCTTTTCTATTGCGCCGGTCATTAAACACCCATCACGGCCTGGCGGAGCAATGCGGTACGAATCTCTTCCGAAAGCAGCGCTTCCGCTTTGACCCACTGAATGATCTCCGTGCCATCCGAAGTCACCGGACCAAGATAAGACGGCGTTCCTGGCTCGAGGCCGAACGGCGCGAAGTCGGCAGGGTCTCGCTCGACCGTATCCGTCACCCGTTCCGCGACCAACCCAAGCAGGCGTTGCTCGCCATCTCGCGCCGGGTAGCGCGTAACAACGATCCGGGTGCTCAATAGGCGCTCCGATGGCCGGCCAAGCGCAAGAAGAGTAACATCGATGAGAGGGATGGGTATTCCGTTATAACTGACCAGACCGACCACACCGGTTGGCGCACCCGGCAGAACTTTCACATCGATATAGGGCAGCACCTCTTCAATTTGGTGGACATCGATCAAGTAGCGATCCGAACCCATACTGAAGGCGAGGAATAGCATTATCACCTCCTACTGCCGGCCCGCTATGCTCTCAGCTTGAACCTTGAAATGCTGCTTCGCATGCTACCTGAGACTTGATTGAGCTCGTCGATCGCGAGCGTCGATTGCTGAAGGGACTCGACTGTTTGCTGAGCTGCCTCGCTTAGCTGGGTTAGCGTGTCGCTTATCTGTCCCGCGCCGATCGCTTGTGCTTGCATGCCTTCATTGGCGACTTCGAAACGTGGCACCAACCCCTGGACCTGCTGGATGATGTCGAAGAGTTGCCCGCCGACCTGCTGGATTTCGTGCATGCCCCGGCGGACCTGCTCGGAAAACTTGTCCATGCCCATCACACCGGCAGCAACTGCCGACTGGATGTCTTTGACCATCTGCTCGATATCGTAAGTGGAGACGGCCGTCTGGTCCGCAAGCCTTCGGATCTCTGTCGCCACCACTGCAAAGCCCCGGCCATATTGGCCGGCCTTCTCAGCCTCGATGGAAGCGTTGAGCGACAACAGGTTCGTCTGATCGGCCACTTTGGTGATGGTCGTCACCACCTGATTGATGCTGCCAGCTTTCTCGCTGAGGATTGCGAGTTTGGAATTGATCGCACCCGCCGCGTCCATGACCTGCTGCATGGTTCCTTCCATACGGGTCAGCCCCTCTTGCCCTCCGCCCGCGACGGCAGCCGTTTGCTCGGCAACTGTCGAGACCTCGTTCATCGTGCGAACCAGCTCGTTTGAAGTGGCGGAAATTTCCTTGGCTGTCGCGCGGATCTCAGTCGTGGTCGCGGCGATTTCAGTCGCTGTTGCCTGCTGCTGCTTGGAGGTTGCAGCAATCTCAGTTATCGACGTGCCAACCTGTATGCTGGACCTTTGTACCTGACCAATGAGAGTTGTGAGATCGTCTGCCATTGCGTTGAAGCCGTCGGCAAGCACGCTGAATTCGTCCCGGCGCCTCAGATCGAGGCGTTCGCTGAAGTCGCCTTGCCGTATCATTTGAACCGCGTCGACCAAACGTGTGAGCGGAGCTGTGACAGCGCGAAACAGCTGGTAACCCAAAAGAAGGGCTAGCCCGAGGGCTATCAACAAGCCCACGCTCAAACCGACTTCCGCCGTGCTAACGATTGAGCTGATCCGCTGCGTCGCGCTGTTTGCCTCGCCTCTGTGATCCTCGAGCATGGCTTGCAGAGCGGACTGCAATTTCACAAAGATCGGCTCTACCGTGTTCTTGATGACCGGGCTTTCATTGGGAGTTTCACCTTTCGACAAGGCAGCTCGGCTCGTGTCCAGCACAGCAGTTTCCGCCAGCCGAAATTGGTTGGCGAGTTCTTTGACGACTGCGTAATTCTGCTTGTCGATGTCGGACACGATCGTTGCTTCATACTCGTCCATCAACCGCCGCACTTGGTCGCGATTGGTCGCGATCGTGCTTTCAAGCGTGCTTTTATCCGACGGGTTGTCCTGGAGGGCATATTCCTGAAGCAGGCTATGTGCCTTCATCTGCCCCATCATGATCTCGGTGCTGTGATAGAGGTCTGGAAGAATGCTCTTCTCGACCTCAGTTGCCTCCCGCTCCGCCTGAAGAAACCAGGCGTACGCGATAACGGCGATCACGGACATAACCACCAGAACTGCAGCGAAACTGACGAGGATGCGGTGGCGTATTGTCAGACTCGTCATGGAACCGGTTCACCTATGGGGGCATCGAGGCCTGCGCGAAAAGCGCTCGTTCCGACGTTTCGAAAAGGTGCGTCGAAAAGCAGCAGTCTTATGCAGAATGGTTTCTTTTCCGTTCCATCGCTAATGATGCCGAAGCGGCTCGCCAGTCGGCGCCCCCAATAAGCGTGCTCAAAGGCATGTCTCGCCGTCGACATAGATAAACCCGACATCGGCTGGGGCGGCACGCGCCGTCAAGTGGAGCGTGCATGAGCTGCTTGAGGCCAGGAGTTGAATGACTGCTTAGCCCCGCTTGATGCCGAAAGCCGACCTCTCGCTTGCGTCCCCTAATTTCATCTTGAATCCAACGCAAAGTAAAAAAGGGCGGAGCTGAGACACATATGGTGTGCGCGCCGAGCGGACTTTGCGCTGCCGCCCGAGAAGAAGACCCCGACGGCGTTGTGCCAGAGGGCTCGGATGCCTGCAGGGTCAGGTCAAAGGCCAAAGACCTTTTTGGACCGCAACAACCTGGCGGGAGCAACGTATAGACCCGGTGATCATACCCTGATTTACTGTCCCCACCCGATATTTTGAACGAGCCCAAAAAAAGCGGGCAAGAACAGCCGGTCACGAGCGAGCGAAGCCTGAGAGGTCGGGGGAGGGCGAGCGTCCCAGTACTGATTCGAACGTACAGGCGAGGGAGAGGAGCAGTTCGTCTGCTCTGCCAGGACAGATCAGTTGCAAACCCGTAGGCAATGTCGACGGAGCGTGGGGGAGCGGCAGGCTCGCCGCGCAGAGGCCGAGGACATTTGCCGATCGAGTAGGGCCGGCGCAGGCGTCCAGAAGAGCGGCGGATGCTGACAGAGACGTAAAATCTCCCGGAAATGCCGGCGGCAGCTTCCATTTCACCGGTCCGACCCAGGCATCGATTCCGTTGAACCAGGCAGTGTTGAGCTGAACAAGTTCCTGCTGCCGCCGACGCGCACTCGCATACGAGGTCTGCGTGATGTCGAACCCGGCGGCGATGCTGGCGGCAATGTCTGGGTTCATCAAAGCGCTCGTGCGGTGGAACCGCTCGCGGCCGAACGAGGTGACCATTTCGGCTAGGCTGATGGTGCGGAAGAGCGGATCGATCTCGGCGAGTTCCGGAATGTCCATTTCCACAATCGTGACGCCGACGGCTGCAAGCGTCGACAAGGCGCCTTCCAGCCGAGCCGCCACATGACGGTCCAGAAGGTCGCCGAAAAGGGCCCGAGGTCGGCCGAGCTTTACTCCTCTGATCGTTGCCGCCGGAGGCACGGGAGTGCCGCGAAGAGCGGCCCAAACGATGGCGGCGTCCTCGGCCGAACGGGTTAGCGGGCCGATAGTGTCGAGCGTCGCCGAGACCGGGAAGCTGCCATCCGTCGGCCAGATGTTCGCCGTCGGCTTCAGACCGAACACGCCGCAGAACGCAGCCGGGCCGCGGATCGAGCCGCCGGTGTCGGTGCCAATGGCAAAACCGCAAAGGCCCGCAGCCACGGCGGCCGCCGACCCGCTGGAAGAGCCGGCGGTCAGTCGAAATACAGCGGCATCCCATGGATTGCGCGGTGTACCCCGCCGATAATTGGTACCTGTGCCGCTCATCGCGAACTCGACGGCCTTGGTCTTGCCAATAATGACGCAGCCGGCGGCGGCAAGGCTGCGCATGAAACCGCCCGGGCCGCCGATCAGGTCCGAGACATCGACATCCGAGCCGGCCGTTGTCGGCATTCCTTCAACGGCGATGATGTCCTTGATCGCGATGGGAACACCCATCAAGGGGCCGAAATCAACGCCGCCGGCGAGTGCCTCGTCGACGAGTTTGGCGGCTCGCAACGCGGCTGATGCCGCCACGTGTTCATAGGTTTGCAGCTGGCGATCGTAGGCGGCGATCCGCGCCAAGTAGGCCTCAGTCGCGGCAACGGCCGTCGTCTCGCCGGCCCGCATCCGGCGACCGAAGCCACGGATGCCACCGGGATCGAGCGGGTCGGCCGGAATGGTCATCGGAATTCAACCTCCTGCAACCCCACGCCCGTAATCACGTCCAAAACGCCCTCGGGCGATGCGCTAAGTTCACACGCCCGGCACCGCGTGCTCGCGGCGTCTAGGGAGCGGCTGCTGCTCGTGTAGGGGCGTCTTGGCCGGTCTGCGCCACCGCTATGATGTGCGCCAGTGCTTTTTCGACCATGCCGTTGTGGCTGCGTTCGGCAATCAGCCTCGACAGGGTCGCTACCGGCGGTGGGCCGCCACCGATCGCATTCTCCAGCCAATTTGCGGCGAAATCGATCTGCAGCCGCTCCGCCGTCAGCTCGGCTTTTTTGATCTGGGCGCGCAGCTGTTCTTTCGCATTGTCGGCGATATCCTCGCGTGGCGGCTTCAATGTTCGGCGAAGCGCGCGCAGCGGAAGCACTACGTCTTCACGCCAGCTTGACATTGCGGCCCGCAGCGCTGCGATCTCATCGCTTGAAAGGGACTTGCCCAAAGCTATGTCGGCATAGATGAGCATCAGCATTTCCACCACGTCCAGACCTGCCTCGTCCTGCAGGACGAGGCAGGCTTCGGAAACGCCCTCGCGTCCATAGAAGTCAATCAGGAATGCCCATGCGGCGTCTGCGGGAGAGGACTGTTCGTTCAAGTCAATCCTCCTCGTATTGGGTGGCCAGTTCGCCGATCGAGACTGGTTTCAGGGGGGGGCGGATACGGTAATATCCCGTTGCGTCGGGAGTCTGGCCGGTTTCGTGCGCGACGATGGCGCTGACCGTCGGACCACACATACGGCCCTGGCAAGGACCCATGCCGCAACGCAGGAACGCCTTGGCCTGGTTCGGGCCGAGACAGCCCCACCGGACGATGTCGCGAATGGCTCCGGCACGAATAGCCTCGCAACGACATACGACCACGTCGTCCGCCGGAACGAGCACTTCATTGCGCGGACGATAGAGCCGGTCGAGGAAAGGCCTGATCGTCAGGTGGGCGTCAAGGGCCTGCTGCGCGACGGCCTTTCGGCTTTCCAATTCGGTATCGGAAATCTTATCGAGACCCTTGAGGATCGCAAGCGCGCACAACGCGCCGGTATGGGCGCTTGCCATCGCGCCCACGATGCCGCCGCCGTCGCCGGCGATGAAGACGCCCGGAATGGAGGTTTCCCGCATCGGGTCGAGGATCGGGAGGAAGCACTGTTGCTCTTCATCCCATCGATGGGCACAGCCGATGGATCGGGCTATCTGCTGGCTCGGTATCACGCCCTCGTGCAGGGCAACCAGATCGAGGTCGATGCGTATGGTGCCCGTTCGGGTCCGGAAGCTGGCGGCGACAGCCCGCTCGGCGCCCTCGATGCGGAGCTTGGAAACGCCGCGATAGATTTTCACGCCGCGTCGGTGCAACGCGGCCATCAATCCCAGGCCTTTCCAAAGGTAACCCAAACCGTGGCCGCAAACGGCTTTCGGCAAATGCCGCAGTGCGGGTATGAGATTGGTCCGCTTGGCGGTGTCGAGAAGCACGAGGTCGGAAACGCCGGCTTCAAGGCACTGGGCCGCGAACAGGTAGACGAGAGGACCGCAGCCGGCCAGCACGAGGCGCCCGGAAGGGCGAAGCCCCGCATCCTTGAGCATGATCTGCAAGGCGCCGACCGTCAGGACGCCGGGCAGCGTCCAGCCAGGCACCGGAACCGGCCGCTCCATCGCGCCCGAGGCAATGACGAGGGCCTTTGCCTGCAACTGCTCGACCTTGCCGTCGGCCTTCGTCCAGACCGTGCCGTCGGCATCGATGCGCCAGGCGCTCGTGTTGAAACGCAACTCCGCGGCGCTGGCGCGCATCCTGGCCGTCAGCGCAGCGCCGTCCGCATAGTCGGAGCCGAGCACTGCGGAAAGTCTCGCACTGTCCGTGTTGCGTTCGACGGCGCGGTAGATCTGTCCGCCGGGCGCGGGTTGTTCGTCGATGACGAGTGTGCGGGCACCGCCTTCGGACAGTGTTGCGGCAGCCGTCATTCCGGCAGGTCCGGCTCCGATCACGATAGCGTCCCAAAGGCCGTTCATCCGAGCGTCCTCGCACCGTGCTGGCGCCTGATGATCATCCCGGGGCGGGCCCTTGTCAGGCAGGATTGCTGATTCTGCTTGCCGTCGATTTCGACCAGGCACTCAAAGCACACGCCCATCATGCAATAGGGTGCGCGCGGGCTTTCGTCGACAGGGCTTCCTCTCAAGGGTGAAACTCCGGCCGCCAGCAGCGCCGCAGCGACACTGTCGCCAGACTGGAAGGGAACCTGGGAGCCCTCAAAGTCGAGGACGTTGGCGCCCGGAGGCAGTGCGGAACTACACTCAACTCTGGTGAACATCGAACCTGCCGCCTGTGAAGCTCGAAAGATGTTGCGGTAGCCGGCCTTTCGCCAGCGCCGGACCGATTTCCAGCGCATGCACGCTGGCGAGGGTGACGCCGCTGTGGCAGGTGACCGCAAAGGCGCCCGGAAAACGAGCGGATTCCTCGTAAATGGGGAGGCCGTCAGGCGTCATGACGCGCAACGAACCCCAACTGCGCACCACCGTGGCCTCAGCCAGCGCGGGAAAAACGCGGGCTGCCGTCCTGCAAAGCGCGGCCGCGGTAATCACGTCTGTTCCGTCGTCGAAACCTCGATCTTCATGGCTGCTGCCAAGCAGGACCGTGCCCTCAAGCGATTGCCGGATGCAGTTGGTGGCATAGGGCAGGAATGGCTTAATCCGTTCGGTGACGACAATCTGTCCCCGCTCGGGCTTCACCGGCATTGAAAGCTCCACATGCCCGGCGAGGTTGGCCGCGCCCAGACCAGCGGCCAGGGCGATCCGCCTGCCGGTAACGCAGCCAGTACGGCTGACTGCCTTGAACCCGTCCTTTTCCGTGGCGATGTTCTCGACCCGGAAGCCGGGGCGGTAGCTGCCGCCGGCGTCCTGCAGCCCTCCCTGCAGCGCGCGTAGCAGATATAGAGGATTGACGTGGCCATCGAGCGAGGAAAACGAAGCGCCAACCACGTCATCACCGATACCGGGCAGCATAGCCCGCAAGTCGGCGCGGTCGAGGATGGATATGTCGATGTCGCCGCCATCGGCCCGTGTGCGGGCGATGACATCGCGGCGCTTGTCTAGTTCCGCCTCGCTAAAGCAGAATTGCAGCCCTCCAGGTTGCCGCCACCCGATGTCGAAGGAAACGGCGTTGCTCAACTTTGCGGCAAATCCCGGCCACATTCGGCCTGCGTGCAGTGACCATTGCATATAGTGTGGGGTGCCGACGCCCTTTCCCTGGAGCCAGACAAGGCCGAAGTTGCCACGAGCGGCGCGATGGGCCTGGTCGCCTTCGTCGAGCAGGACGACGTTGGCTCCGGCAGTCTGCGCGCCCCATGCAAGGGCCGCCCCGACGAGGCCGCCCCCCACGACGATCAGGTCGAACACCTCCATCGCTACTGCACTTCACGAGGTTTCCGGGTGGAAACCGCGAGGCCTCAAGCCTGCGTGAAGCCACTCGACCAGCGACACGACATCGTAGACAGGTACGCCAAAGGCCTTCTCGATTGCCTGCGAATAGGGAGGAAGATTGGCGCATTCGCTGACCAGGGCGCCTATCGACGGCGTTTCGGCGAGCATGCGCTCCACGGTCTCCAGAGCGTCGCGTTCCTGTGCCGCGTAGGAGACCCGGGAGGCGTTGTTGCGCATATTGGCGCGGATCGGCCCGTCAAAGGCGAGTTCGCCGAGCGGAAGGCCGACAGGAGCCCCGATATTTGTGAAATGCTTGTCTGTAATGGCCTTGCGGTCCGAAACGATGACGCCGACAGTCTTGTCCGCCGGCAACGTCTGCAGCACGAGCGGGATTTGCATCAGACTGGATGAGGCTACCGGCACCCGGCTATAGGCGCGCAATTGCGGATGCACCACTGCCAGGAACCCGCAACTGGTGGCGATGCCGTCCACGCCCAGTTGGGTCAACCGGTCTATCGCATCGTAAAAAGCCGGCAAGACCTTTTCGGGAGCGCCTTCGATCACATCCTGTGGGCGTACTCCGGTGACAACATGATACTGTACCGGAAAACGCCAAGTCAGGGCATTGGCGACATCGCCGGGAAGGCGCTCGAACCCCGTGTCGAGCACGATAATGCCAACATGCGCGCCGTGGACTGGACGGTGGCGGTGCGGGCGATCAGCGGTTTGCAGGACATTAATAACAGGTTGCATTGGTAAGGACTCTGCTGGGTCAGGAGGCGTCGTCGGCGGGCTTCGGACAGGCTTCGCGGTCGACGCTCATTCCCTCCCACCGCCCCACCTTGCCGCTGTCGATGCCGAAGAGGTCGAGCGCGCGGCCGACGCTGTGGTCCACCATCTCTTCGAGCGAGCGCGGCTTGGCGTAGAAAGCAGGCACAGGCGGCATGAGGATCGCCCCTATTTCGGCGAGCGCGGTCATTGTCCGAAGGTGCCCGAGATGCAGCGGAGTCTCGCGAAGCATCAGAACGAGCTTGCGGCGTTCCTTCAACACGACGTCCGCGGCGCGGCTCATGAGGCTAGAGGTGACGCCGGAGGCGATCTCGGACATCGTCCTGACGGAGCAGGGTGCGATCAGCATGCCGAGCGTCCGGAAGGATCCGCTGGAAATCGAGGCGCCGATGTTTTGAACATTGTGGAAGACGCTGGCCCGTTCGGCGATCTCCGCAGGACGCATGCCGAGTTCCTGGGAAAGCGTCAGATGCGCCGACCGCGTCACTATCAGATGGGTCTCGATGCCAGCGGCCCTGAGCTGGTCGAGCGCCCTGACGCCATAGACGGCGCCGGAGGCGCCGCTGATGCCGACGATGATGCGGAGAGGCTGTGGCCCGCCCCCGCCGCCCTGCCAGAGTGAAGCCGATCCGCTCACGCGTTTTCGAACCAGTCCGCAAGGTCGACCTTGTCGGCAAGGCGGATCTTCTTGCGTTCGAATTCGGCCTTGCGGTGGAACGGCTTGGTGGCGTCGACGAGCAGGCGCCCCCAATGATCCTTGGCTTCGTCGCGATAGAAGGAAGGCGTATCGGGAATGATGATCATGTCCTTGTCGGGACGGCAACGGGTCAGGGTCGCCCACATCACGTCGTCCATGCTGTAGATGTCCACATCCTCATCGACGACGGTGACCACCTTGGCCCAGATCGGCTCGGCGCCGATGGTGGCGAGCATCACCTGGCGGGCGTGCCCCTCGAACTGCTGGTCGACCTTGATCACGGCATGATTGACAAAGGGCTGGCAGGTGACGTCGAGAATGCCGGGTAGCGCCGCGCTCAACCGCTGGAAGATGTTGGCGGACACCGACAGTTCCAGCGTCAGCACCTCCTCGGCCGAACCGCACAGTATGCTGTGGAACATGGCGTCGCGCCGCACGGTGACCCCCAAAACCTCGAACACCGCATTTGGGCCTTCAGGGACGTAGTAACCCATGAATTCGCCGAACGGGCCCTCAGGCCGGCGTTCGTTTGGCAGGAAGCGGCCCTCGATGACGATCTCGGTGTCGGCTGGAACCTCGAGGTCGATATACTTGCACTTGCGCATGGCGATGGGGCTGCCCTTCAGCCGCGCCGCGACCTCAAGCTCGTCCACGTCATAGGGCAGCGGAGCCGCGGCGGTGAGGAAGGATGTCGCCGGTGCGCCGATCAGCATCGCCGCCTCCAGCGGCTTGCCCATCTTCTCGGCCTTTTCATGATAGATGGTGAGGTGATGGCGCGGCGCCAGGCGGCAGCGCAACTCGCTGTCGCTCACATACATCGAACGGTGATAGGACAGATTGCCGACCCCCGTTTCGGGATCCTTGGCAATGAACATGGCCGAGGTGAAATAGGGCGCGGCATCGCGATCGGAGTAGGTGATGAGTGGCAGTTCAGACAGCTTGCATTCGGTCAGTTCCGGGTCCTCGACGCTGACGAAGGGTTCGCCAACGCTTGTCGAGCCGAGATTGGCAAGATTGCTCCACTGACGACAGAAATCGGTGGAATCGATGCCGATCACCTCCGCCAGGCGCTCCCGCGAGCCATAGACGTTGGTAACGACCGGAAAGCGTGTGCCCTTGACGTTGTTGAAAAGGATCGGCTTGCCCCAGCGCTTCTGGGCCACATGGGTGACAGCCGCCAGTTCGTGGAACGGATCGATCTCCTTGTCCACAACAAGCAGGTCGCCGCGTTCACGCAAGCGGGCAACGTAGTCTCTCATCGGATTCTCCTGGATGCCGGGGCACTTCGCTGTTGCATAGTGCCGCCGCGGCTCGGTGTGGCTTCATGTGAACTGCGCAACCGGTAACGGTCGCCCGGATAGAGGAAGCGGCTGCGGGTGACGGGCACGCCTTCGCGCCATGTGCGGCGATCGAGCAGAAGGCAAGGCTGGTTGCCGTCGATCTCAAGGGCCCGCCTGCTTTCTTCGTCGGCCCGGATGGCCCGGATCGTATTGTCGACATAGGTGACTTCGGTTTCCCGCAGGAGGTAGGCGTGAGGCGTAATGCGGGTGAAGTCCTGCTTCAGATAGCCGGGGGCCTCCGCCGGGTTGACGAAGCGATCCTCGATCTGGATGGGCGTTCCATCCTCCTTGTGAAGCAGGCGTGAGTGGCAGACCGGCCCTTCATAGGGCAGGGGCAGCATGCCGGCGAACGGACTTTCGGGGGGCACAAAGCCCAGAAAGAGCACTTCGCTGGTATGCACGCCGCCACTGAGGGCGATTTCCTCCGAGACGTCGGGCAGATCGAATATGGCGCACTGCATCCGGGGGCCGACGACGAAAGTGCCGCGACCCTGGATTCGAACCAGCATGCCTTCTGACTGAAGTTCCCGCAGGGCCCGGCGCACTGTCAGGGAAGAGGCGCCGAATTCCTCGGCGAGCAGTTCCTCGGAAGGCACGCGGAAATCGGCAGGCCATTCGTCGCCGCGTATGCGCTTTTCAATGGCCGACTTGATCTGCCCGTAGAGGGGTTGCGAGTTTTGAAGTTCGTTCGCCATTCCAGCCCCATTGTAATATCATATGTTAGGTTAATTGATACGACGAGTTCGGCTGGATTGTCCAGCGCCATTTGGTTCGCTTTGATCATGGCGAGTCTGGAATCGGCGGCAATTCGCGGGAAATTGGTGAAATCTGAGACCAGTTGGGAAACGACGGTCTGTTAAGCCGCGAATCCTAACCGCTTGACAAAGGCTATGCGTCACTTATCCTATCATATATTTTCTAATGTAATATATAAATCTCTTGGTGCGGGAAGGGTTGGAATGAGCAGCGGGATCGTTCGACATAGCGAGAACAATCGCATGAGTCTTGCCGTGGAGGCGGGTGGCTTCGTTTTTCTGGCTGGCCTTACCGCGGTGGAGACGCGCGGCGCTACCGTGGCCGCGCAGACAAAAGAGATCCTCCAGAGGATCGACCATCATCTCGCTGAAGCAGGCAGCAGCAAAGGGAATCTCGTCAGCGCGCAGATTTGGTTGACGGACAGCGCTACGTTCAACGAATTCAATACGGTTTGGGAAGAATGGGTCGCCGATGTCGGCAAGCCCGTTCGCGCCTGCGTGGAGTCGCGGTTGGCTGATCCTGCTCTTAACGTGGAAATCATGGTCACGGCTTGGCGGTGAACGGCCAGTCTTTGTTGATAGACGGGACGTCTTCGCGCGGCAAGCCTGCCAAGGTTCTCGATGATCCCGCGTGGAGCGATAAGACTTTCTCTGCGGAACACGGCAACGCGGCGGCATGATGGAAGCGATATCCAAACGCGACTGGGACGTGATCATTATCGGCGGGGGCGTTGTCGGATGCTCCGCGGCATATTATGCCGCCAAGAATGGAATGCGTGTCCTGCTAGTGGAGCGAGACGCACCGGGATCAGCGCAATCTGGCCGCAACCTCGGCTTTGTCCGTCAGCAGAATCGCGACTTTCGAGAACTTCCACTGATGATCGGCGCCCTGTCGATGTGGAAAGAAATCGAAGCGGAACTGGGGCGCCGGGTGGGATGGCAGCAAGGCGGGAACCTGTCTCTGGCGTTCAGCGAGGCTGATCTTGTTTCCCGGCGTGCCTGGCAAAAGCGGGCGGCCGAAGAGTTTGGGCTCGACACGCGGATGCTGTCGGCAACGGAAACCCACGCGCTGGTACCTCAACTGGCAACTGATTGCGGCGTGGTCGGAGCGATGTACACGCCCAGTGATGGGAAGGCCGAGCCTGCCCGAGCGACCCGGGCGTTTTTTGATGCGGCGCTCGGAGCCGGAGCGGCATTCGCTTTCGGTGAGTCGGTCACTCGCATAGAAACCGGCGCCGGGAAAATCTCCGGTGTCCGGATCCGCGGTCGGCTTTACCGCGCGGGCACGGTAATCGTCGCCGCGGGAGCCGGGAGTGCCGCCCTGTTGAGGAAGGCAGGACTGGATCTGCCTCAGGAGTTCGTCCGGGCGACGGTCGCAAGAACGGTGGCGAGGCCCGAATCGCGCATAGCGGCCTGCGTCTCGGGTCAACATACCGGCATCCGGCAGGATCTGAACGGGGCCTATTTGATATCCGTCGCCGGAGGTGAATACGACCTGCGGCTGGATTCCTGGCGGCATATGCGATGGTACGAGGCCACACGAAAGTCCAATCCCGATGCGGCACGCATAGATTATCTTGCGCCGATCAAGCGGTTTTTTCCGTTGCGGACACACTTGCCGGTCGCCGACTTTCCGCCCAGCCGCGACAACCCGCGTCCGGAACTCTTTCGCGTGGAGCAGGCGAGTCGTGAGTTTTCTCGGCTCTTGCCGACATTGGCCTCTCTGGAGATCGAGACCTTTTGGGCGGGGATCATCGACACAATGCCGGATGTCATTCCGGTCCTGGGCCCAATTGAAGGCATATCGGGCATGCTTGTCGGAGCAGGGTTCAGCGGTCATGGCTTTGGCCCGGGCCCGATGGCCGGAAAGGTTCTCTCGGACCTCGCCGCGGGCCGGCGATCGCCCGTTGACATTTCGGCCTTGTCACCAATGCGCTTCGCAAAAAGTTGGACCTCGCCGAAGGCAGGATGAATACTGCGGAATAGGTTATCTCGCAGTAGGGACCGTCTTGCCGCAACTCGTCGCGGACTCGCGCTTAACCGGATCTTGGTCTCGATCTTGATGGCAGGCGCTTCAGCCGCTTCAAGGTGCGCAACTGGCAATCCGCAGGCCGGCCGGGAAAGACCAAAAAAGGCGGCCGCGAGGAGGGGGAGCCATACAGCCCGGAAGCAGAGCGGTCCAACTCCGGGATTGTCCGTTCACCCCAGGATTACCGAGTCGGATCTGGACGCGGTGATCTCAATCTCGACCCGGGCACCGGACGCAGGAATCTGGCAGATGAGAAAGGTGCTTGTTGGTCTGATGTCGCCGAAGACCTCACCAAGAACCGGTACGACGGCCGATGCCGCCTCGGCGTCCGTAACGAAGACGCGGCTAACCACAGCATCGGCCAAGCTCGATCCCGCCTGGCGAAGGGTATCGTTGATCGACGACAGGGCATTTCGTGCCTGCTGGGCTGGATCCTCGGGAAACTCGTTTGTGACTGGATCGCGTCCAGTAGTGCCCGAAACGTAGATATCCTACCATCGATGACGGCTTTGGCGTAACCGGCTATGGCTTCGGACGAGGCCCCGGAAAAGATTCGATTGCGCATCAAAGTTCCAGCCTCAAGTTGAGTGATGCTGCCGATGGGTAGGGTAGGCCCGGTATTCCTGCGCATCACAGAAAAGGGACATGGCACTTGCGCGGCCCGACAGGGCATCCAAAGTCAGATCGGCCCAGCCGGGTTGCGCATAGTTGCCTTTACTCGATCGGTTCACCAAGCACCGGCATTGGGCATTGAGGCCCAAGGCTCCACCGGCGGCAACGGTGTACCTCGCTGCATCAGTTCGATTGAAATGAGGTCGGGCGATCGGACAAACGCCATGCGACCATCTCGCGGTGGTCGGCTCAGCGTAACGCCGCCCTTCACCAGCCGCTCGCAGACTGCGTAGATGTCGTCCACTTCGAGGCCCAGGTGCCCGAAATTCCGGGCCGATCCATAGTCCTCGATATCCCAATTGTAGGTGAGCTCGATCTGCGGCGCGCTGCCTCCGAGAATCTCGATATCGTTGGGAGCACAGAGGAAGACCAAGGTGTAGCGGCCTTTTTCATTTTCCGTGCGCTTCACTTCGACAAGCCCGAGCTTGTGCACGTAAAAGTCCAAAGCGGCATCCAGATCGCGCACTCGCACCATGCTGTGGTTGAACTTCATCTCATCCTCCGCAGTTAATCGAACTGGGACAGTGCTATACGTTTCAGCAGCCAATTTCCATATCAATAAACGTCATTAATGATATTTTTGATCTGCGCTGCCCACTCGGTCCGCTTTACGGCGCGCATATTGCCAATTCTGCTGTTTTTGCCCGTCCTTGCAAGGGCTTGAGCTTCTCGGGTGGCGTCCAGGGAATCGTCTCAGCCTCCGTGCCCATGGGATGGGATACCGGCAAGCGGCGAAGAAGAGACCGGATCAATCAGGGGATTCAGGCATCTGGCTTGATAAAACTGATATTATAGCATAGAAGAAAAAATATCATATGCACATGGAGCGAGAGAGTGTCGATTCTTGAGGCGATTGGCCGGGTAATCATTGGCGGTTTTTTCCTGATCGCCGGCGCGCGGCACTTTCTGCATTTCAAGCAGCGGGTCACGGTGGTGAAAACCAGCTATGGCTGGCTTTTGCCGGCGCCGATAATGGCTGCCGGGTTTGCGACTCAGGCAGTGGCGGGCCTGGCGCTGATCGCCGGATACTGGGTATTGCCGGCGGTCGTTGTGCTGATCGCCTTCCTTGTGGTGGCGACCCCGCTTTACCACAACATGTTTATGTATAGCGGGCCGGAACGCGACCGACACTTTTACATGATCCTGGTCAATTTCTCGCTTGTGGCGGCGTTGCTGCTCCTAGCGGCAGACGCGGTCTAAGGGTCAGGCCGATGGCAGAGCCTGATGAAACGTGCGACGTATTGGTCGCGGGATCTGGCTCGGCCGGCCTGGCAGCGGCACTTCGCACTTCCGCCGCGGGTCTATCCACCATCATTCTTGAACGGACCGGTCTCGTCGGCGGGACCACGGCGATGTCCGGAGCGGCCGTCTGGATTCCGGCGAACCACCACGCTGCCGCCGCTGGCCTGTCGGACGACCGGGAGCGCGCCCTGACCTATATCCGGGCTGTGGCTCCCGACGGTTGGAGGGAGACCGAAGACGCGCTCTGGCGCAGCTTCGTCGATGAGGCCCCGAACATGCTGGCCTTCCTCGAAAGGGAGACCCCGCTACGCTTCTCGCTGATGACGGAGGGCGATCCTCATCTCGAAAAAGCAGGAGCCGTGAATGTCGGGCGGATGCTGTCGCCCGGGGTGCTAAGACGGAAGCTAGCCGGGCCCTATGCCCGGATTCTGAGGCCCCCAAGTCTCCCGCATGTATTCACTTTCCAGGAGATGCTTGAACTCGACCCATTCCATCATCCGGTCGAAGCCGCCTTCAGAAGGTGGCCGCAATTGTTCTGGCGATTGCTAACCGGCGCCAGAGGGATGGGAACCGCCCTCGTCACGGGGCTGCTCAAAGGTTGCCTGCACCATGGCTGCCGGATAGCGCTCGAAGCCCGCGCGGTCGCCCCGATCGTTGAAAAGGGACGCGTGAAGGGGCTGGTGGTCGAGGCGGCGGGCGCGAAACGGAGCATCCTGGCTCGCAAGGGAGTCGTCCTGGCTACCGGTGGATTTGAATGGAATAACGAATTGCGGGAAAAGCATTTTCCCGGGCACTGCGATTTCATCGCAAGTCCGCCGGGAAATGATGGGGACGCTGTTCGTATCGCGGTTGCGGCCGGTGCAGAACTTGCTCACATGGATCAAGCGAACATCACTGGAGGCTTCCCGCTGAGTGGGTCACGTCGACCCTTTGGCGTCAGCTCTTTTTTTCACCAGGAACCCAACGCGATTGTTGTCAACCGGCATGGCCGACGTTTCGTCAACGAATACCGCTTCAACCTGGGGGAAGTCATAGATGAACGCGATCCTTCCACTGGTCAGCCGGTTCATCTGCCGGCATGGCTTGTCAGCGATCAAGCGTTCCTTGAGAACTCGCCCATCCTGCGGCACTTTGCAGCGCGCAATCCGGGTTGGACCAAGAAGGCGCAAACATTCTCGGCGCTTGCCGAAGCAACCAAACTGCCCGCCGATGAATTCGCGCGGACGATCGAGCGTTTCAACGCGTCCTGTGCGTCCGGCGTGGATGGACAATTTCATCGTGAGGGTATGGCATCGGGCCAGGCGAAGAAGGGTCCCGGGAAAAGCCGCCTGTCACCGATCCAAAAGGCTCCCTTCATCGCAATTCCATTCAACCGTACCATCGTCTCAACCAAGGGCGGACCTCGAACCGACGCCGGCGGTCGCGTGCTCAGAGCGGACGGGAGAGTGGTCGAAGGTCTCTATTGCGTGGGCGTGGCGATGGCTAATCCGTTCGGCACGTGGGCGGTGGGAGCCGGCACCACATTGGGGCCCAACCTGACGTGGGGCTACATCTGCGCGAAGTCCATCATCTGCGCAAACGACTGAGCCATTTCGAAGGATGCCTGAAAAACGAGCAGTCAATGACCACGCGATGGCCTTCAAGTGAAAGGACCCGGCGCTACTGGATGCCGAAGGGCACGCCGGCCAGCATGGCCGGCCAAGGCGGCGCTTGCCTTCCATGGCGGCGGCCTAGTCGAAGCGGCGTAGCGTTCCCGAACCTTTGGCATGCGCCCCTTCCAGGTTCGTGCGGCCGTCACCATCGACGGAAGCGGGAAGGCGGCGCCAAAAATCGCCGTCCGCGTCCATGGATTGGCGTATGCCAGGTTCAGATGATGCGCGAAAGAAACGCGCGTGTCCGCTCATGACGGGGGCTGCCGAAAATCAGCTTTGGTGGCCCTTCTTCAATGACCATCCCGCCGTCCATGAATACGACCTTGTCCGCCACATCTTCGGCAAAGCGCATTTCGTGAGTGACAACGATCATCGTCATGCCGTCGGCGGCGAGCGAGCGCATGACGTCGAGCACCTCGCCGACGAGTTCGGGATCCAGTGCACTCGTCGGCTCATCGAAAAGCATGAGCTTGGGCTTCATCGCCAAAGCGCGCGCGATTGCCACCCGCTGCTGCTGGCCGCCGGAAAGCTGATCCGGATAGGCATCGAGCCTGCTGCCCAGCCCGACCCGTTGGAGGAGTGCGATCGCCTCGCCGACAACCTCCTTCCGTGGGCGCTTTTGAACCAGGATGGGGGCCTCGATCACATTCTGCAGCGCAGTCATATGGGCGAACAGATTGAAACGCTGGAAGACCATGCCGATATTGGATCGCCTGACGGAGATTTCCCTTTCCTTAAGTTCATAAAGTCGATCTCCCCTGCGGCAGTATCCCACCAGGTCGCCATCGACATAGAGCGCCCCGGAATCGATCTTCTCCAAATGATTGATACATCTGAGCAAGGTCGACTTGCCTGAACCGGAGGGGCCGATCAGGCATACGACCTCTCCGAGTTCGACATCGAAATCAATTCCCTTGAGGACTGAAAGGGCGCCAAAGCTCTTGCCCACCTGAACGGCGGAAACCATGGGCATTGTCATTTCGAATTCCTTATGCCTGAGCCACCGAACATCCGTCTCGACCATGATACCGTTGCCGTGCGGTCTCCCCGAGCAAATCGTTTCTCTATCCGTCCCTGTATCGCGGTCATCACAGAGGTTATGGCGAGGTACCAAACGCAGGCGACGAGCAGCAGCGGGATGGTCTGGAAGGTGCGCGATGAGATCGTCTGGACCGAATAGAGAAGATCGGATAGCGCAATGACGCTCACCAGCGACGTCATCTTCAGCATCCCGATCGTCTCATTGCCCGTCGGCGGCACGATGACTCGTACTGCCTGCGGGAGAACGATCCGCCTCAGAATCTGTCCTGGCCTCATTCCCAGCGCCCGAGCAGCCTCCTGCTGACCTTGATCTACCGACATGATGCCAGCGCGGACGATCTCCGCCATGTATGCGCCTTCGTTGAGGCCGAGGCCGAGCAGGGCGGCAGAATAGGGTGTGATCAGATCGTTGGCCGAACCTCTGAAGAAGGTCGGGCCGAAGGGAATTCCAATAACGATTTCCGGTATCAGGAAGGCGAGATTGTACCAGAAAATGAGCTGCACAAGGACCGGCGTTCCGCGGAAGAACCAAAGGTAGAGCCCGGCCGGCACATTGAGAAAAGGGTTCTCCGAAATCCGCATGATCGCGAGGATGACGCTCAAAACGGTTCCGATGCACATCGCGGCAACGGTCAGCCATAGTGTCAGTCCAAGCCCTTGCAGGACGATCGGCTCAAACACGTTCGCGAAGACCACGTCCCACCCAAAGTTGGTATTGGTGACGATTCCATGAGCCAGCCATATCGCCGCCGCCGCCATGGCCGCTGCGGCGATCCATCTGCCCGGCTTGCGGACAGGAACAACCATCAGCTTGTGATCAGACGCAAGATTGCGTTGCAGCCGCTTCTGCTCCGTCTGGTCGAGCGGCGTCTCAGGCACGAGCCGGTCGAACTTTCGTGGTTGCATGGCTTCCAACATTTCCTCCCATGCGCCGTAGTCTTGCAAGAAGATTCGGCGCTGTCTTCATCGAAGTCCAGATGGTTGTCCCGGCGGGTTTTTTCCGGCTCCGATTCCCGATTGGGCGATCGGAGCCGGAAAGCTGCGGTGCCAAGGCAACGATGGAAGCTTGTGCCTTGGCCGTTCGGGTCTCAGTTGGCGGTCGCGCCCTTGGAGACCAGATTGATGCCGGGCGTTTTCAGCTTCAGAGCCGCGATATCCCATTTGTCCATGATGCGGTCATAGACGCCTTCATCCATCAGCGCTTTCGTTCCGGCCAATAGCGCATTGGCCAGTTCCGTGTTGTCTTTCTTGACGATGAAGCCGTCGATTTGCTTCGGCAGCACGTCAAGCACAATCAGCTTCACCGGCTGAGACGACTGTTTCTTGATAAACGCGGCGGCGGAAGCATCGTTGACCAGGAAGTCGACGCGGCCTGAAAGCAGCGCCAAGATAGTGGCATCCGCCGAAGCGAACTCGTTCGTTGCGATCGGCGCCTTGCCGTTCTTCACGCAGAGAGGCGAAAGCAATTCCTTGATGCTCTGGACAAATGTCGTGCCCTTCTGCGCGCCGCTTTTCAGGCCGCACAGGCTCAGCGGATTGTCGGTGATCGCACTGTTCTCAAGCGTGAAGATGCCGTTGATGGAAATCGACAGATCGACGAACGTCACCTGTTTCTCGCGCTCGACCGTGTCGGAGATGCACTCCATCGCGGTGTCGTAGCGACCGCTCTGGACGCCGGGAATCAAGCCATCGAAGTTGATTGATTCCGCTTTGACCTTGACCCCGAGCTTCTTCGCCAGGGCATCCCAAAGGTCCGGCTCCCAGCCGATCATCGTGACATTGTCTTCCGCGAAGCTCTCGCACGGAGGATAATGCGCATCGGTCGCCAGCTTGATAATTCCGGAATCCTGGATGCTCTTGGGCAGCATCGCGTGCAGGGCCGGATCGGTCTTGACCGAAGCTGTGATTGCGTCATCGGCAAGCGCGACTGTCGGCCTGCCGAGCACGAGAGCGGTCACGGCAAGGAGCCCGACCGAAACTGCAAGTATCACTTTCCTCATTTTACTTCCCCTTCGCTTGTGTGGTTGAGAGGGTTTGACACCCTTTTGTTTGCTCACCCCTTCTGCCGAGGGTGCTTCTGCCGGCCAGCTATCGAACCGGCTAATTTTGCTCGCGTCAGACAGGATGGCTCACGCCCTTCCCGATCTGCGGTTTCTTAAATCTGTCAGCGAGTAACGCGTATGGATCGCCTCGGGATCGAGGGCGAGTTCGATCAGGGCAGGGGTGCCAGAGCCGATCGCGCGCTCGAACGCCGGAGCGAAATCCTCGGTCTTACGCACACGCTCGGCGTGGGCGCCGTAAGCCTTGGCAAGCATGCAGAAATCGGGATTCGTCAGGTTGGTCCCATTGACGCGGCCTTCGAGCCTGTTTTCCTCATGGATACGGATCGTCCCGTACATGTTGTTGTTGAAAAGCAGGATGATGACGTTGGCGCCGTACTGGACAGCGGTTGCGAGTTCTTCTCCGCACATCTGGTAGCAGCCGTCGCCGACGAAATTGACGACAACCCGCTCCGGGTAAAGCAGTTTCGCCGAGATGGCGGCCGGAAGGCTATAACCCATCGAGCCGCTAATCGGACCAAGTTGCGTATGCAGCTTGTAGTGGGCGAAATATCTTTGACTCCAGGTCGCGTAGGCGCCCACGCCGTTCGTCACGATCGCATCATCGGGCAACCGGTCCCGAAGCCATTTCATCATGTTCGGCAAGTCGATCGGACCTGGGCACGGTCCCGGCGTCGTTTCCATCTCGAAGGTTTTGCGCAGCCGGCGGACCCATTCCGCTCTCGCAGCGCGGTCGACCGGAGGAAACTTGGCTAGCGCGGCGGCGAACGCGTCGTTGCCGGCAAGTATTGCGAGATCGACCTGAAAGACCCGGTTCAATTCTTCCAGGCTGCTCGTCACATGGACGAACTTTTGCTTCGGCACGGGAATATCAAAGAGCGTGAAGCCCTCCATATATCCGGCACCAATCGTGTTCACATCGCTGAGCGCGTCATTGACCATGATCACCAGGTCGGTGTCTCTGATGTGCGAAAGCAGAGCCGGATTGGCGCCAATGCCGATCTCTCCGGCGTAGCATTGCAGTCGATGGTCGATGATGTCCCGACGACGAAACGTGGTGACGACCGGCACGCTGCAATTCTCGGCAAACCGCTGGATGTCGTCGCGCGCCTGCTCGGTCCAGCCCGAGCCGCCGACGATAATTAGCGGCCGCTCCGCATCGCAGAGCATGGCGCGGACCTTCTCCATGTCGGCGAGCGCGGGTGTCCCAACCGAGGCTCGCCTGTAAGGCTTTCCTTCCGCCACGACGCATTCCTCCTCGAGCACGTCCTCCGGCACCACAAGGACGACTGGACCCATCCGGCCGGTCATGGCCGTGTGGTAGGCCCGCTGGATGAATTCCGGGATGCGTCTCGGGTCATCTATCTGCGCTACCCATTTCGTCATGGGCGCGAACATCGTGCGAAAGTCGTAGGACATGAACGCTTCGCGCTCCATCAACCCACGCTTCACCTGGCCCACCATCAGGACCATCGGCGAAGAATCCTGGTAGGCCGTGTGCACGCCGTTCACAGCGTTGGTGGCGCCGGGACTGCGTGTGACAAATGCAATGCCGGGCCGTCCGGTCAGTTTGCCATGGGCCTCAGCCATCTGGGCAGCGCCGTTTTCGTGGCGGCAGGTGACTGTGCGGATTTCCGGATGACGGCACGCCAGAGCGTCCAGAACGGAAAGAAAGCTCTCGCCAGGGACGTGGTAGACAAGTTCGGCTCCGTTGAGCCTAAGTTCGTCAGCGAGGATCTCGCTGCCTTTCCGCTTCATCACCTGCGCACCCGCTCCCCGGCCCGACTCCAATCTACCCGCTGACCTTCAACCGATGACAAAGGGGTTCTCGATTTCTTTGGCCATAGATAGCCACACCGCCTTCGTCTGGAGGTATTCGCGAATGCCCTCCACGCCGTTTTCGCGCCCTAAGCCGCTCTTCTTGTAGCCGCCGAACGGAGTCGTGTAGGAGATGTCGCGATAAGTGTTGATCCAGACGCTGCCCGCATCGAGTTGTTCGGACATGCGGAGCGCACGTTTCATGTCTGAAGTCCAGACGCCGGCCGCCAAGCCGAACTCGCTGTCGTTCGCGATCGCTACCGCTTCTTCCTGGTCGTCGAATACGATCGTCGAGAGGACCGGGCCGAATACTTCCTCGCGGGCGATCCGCATATCGTTTTTGACGCCGGTGAATATGGTCGGCTCTATGAAGAAACCGTCCTTGCACTCGGCAAGCTGGGGTCGCTTGCCTCCCAAGACGAGGCTTGCGCCCTCCTGCCTTGCAATGTCTATGTAACCCAGCACCCTGTCGTACTGCATGGCGTTGGCAATCGGGCCGATCTGGGTCTCTACCTTGCGCGGATCACCGACGCGTGCCGCGCCGCTAAAGGCCGAAAGCTTCTCGACGAACTGGTCGTGAATGCGTCTTTGCACGAGCAGGCGCGAACCGGCGATGCAGGTCTGTCCTGTCGCTCCAAAAATGCCACCGACCACGCCGCGGACAGCGTTGTCCAGGTCAGCATCATCGAAGACGATATTTGGCGATTTGCCGCCCAGCTCGAGACTGACCCGCTTCACGTCGCGAGCCGCAAGCGAATACAGATGCGCTCCAGTTGCCGTCGAGCCCGTGAAGCCCACATGACGCGTCAATGGGTGCGTAACGAGCGGCTCGCCAATTTCCTTGCCAAACCCGGTCACGACGTTGATCACCCCAGGCGGGAAGCCAGCCAGTTCGACCAACTCCATAAGCTTCAGGGCGGTGGCGGACGTATGTTCCGCCGGCTTCATGACGATGGTGTTCCCCGCTGCGAGAGCGGGCGCGGCCTTGAGCGAGAAAAGGAGCAACGGCGCGTTCCATGGAACGATGCCTACGCAAACCCCCAAAGGCTCCGGACGGGAATAGCTCAGCGCCGGCTTGTCGCAGGGATGGACGACGCCTTCGATTTTGTCGGCCAGACCCGCATAGTAGTAGTACCATTTGGGAATGTAGCGGATTTGATGCCGCATTTCCGCGAGCAGGCGGCCATTGTCGCGCACCTCGATTTCCGCGAGCGCGTCGGCATGTTCTTCGATGAGGCTGCCAAGCCGATAAATAAGCCTTCCGCGCTCGGAGGGATGCATGGATCCCCAGGGACCTTTTCTGAAAGCACGGTCCGCAGCGCGAATGGCGCGGTCAGCGTCCGCGGAATTTCCTCTCGGCACCAGCGCCCATGGCTTGGCCGTGAAGGGATCCACCGTCTCGAAGTAGTCCCCTGATGCCGGCTCGACCCACTCGCCGCCGATATACATCTTCATTTTGCTGAGCTCGCCCGCCATCCGGTTCTCCTGTCTTCCTCACTCAAGGCCCTCGTCCGATGCCCTGATGCGGGACATCTGAGAGGTGAATTAAACATCTTTTCCAGATAATAATAATATCATTTCATGGAGAAAATACCGATACTTTCCGCTTGTCAAGGGCACCGAACCGGGAAAAGGGGGCAGGATGCGTGATGGAGAGGCTAAAAATGATATCCATACCGAAGCTCCAGATGAGCCCTCAGGCGCAGCACGGGGGACCAAATCTGTCGTCGAGAAGCGCATGATGTTCGTGGCGGTCGGATTGCGCGAACGGCTCACCCCGCTCAAGGTGCGTCCGCCCGGCACGCCGTGCTTTGAGGCGCAGGCCGGCACGCAAGCGGCGATCGAGCACATCGCGTGGCTCGGCGAGCAATGTGCTGGTGTCGACGCGGCGGCGCCGCTGGACCGGCGCATCGTGACGGGATTGGAGGCGGCGACCGCCTACGAGGCTGGGTTGATGGATCGATTCCTCGCCGGTACGACGGCCATACCCGGCCTGACGCTCTCGGCATCGCCAGCCGCAACCGACTGGACGCGCGCGTGCCGACCTTTAGCTTCCGGCTGGCCAATCGCTCGCCGCTGGAAAACGCGGCTGCGCTGGCTGAGGAAAAACATCTTCGGCTGGGCCGGCGACTCTATGCCATGAAGCCTCCGGCAGGCTTGGACCGCGCGAAAAAAGGCGTCGCACGGCTGGGTCTGTCACACTACACCACGACGGACCAGGTCGACCAAGCCATAGAGGCCGTCGCCCGGCTCGCGGTCCGACGGGGGGAGCATTAAGTAGGCAAAAAGGGGACCAGCTGTGGCTGCTGTGGATAATGGGTCCTGGTGTCTTGCTGATTGGGCCAGCTAGCGCGCACTCTCACAGCTATGGTGGCAGAGCATGTCGAATTGGCCTTGTTTGAGCAGTCACTCGGCAACATCGAAGGCCTCAATCGACCGTTCTGTGATCGTGTGGCGGACGCTGCGGAAAAAACCGAAGGGTCGGTTCTGTTCGATGTCCGCGTTGACGGCGATACCTGGGTTCAGCGGATAGCTGCGATTGGATATGGCGTGATGGGTACAGCTATAATCGTGATGGGGAAGAACGGACAACTTAGATGCGCATCGGTAGACGGGGATACCGCTCTTTTGGTGTCAGAACTGGCTGCCTGGAATGCGTCTCCGCTTGGTGAGCAAGCGAAGATTGATCAACGCGGAGCAGCCAACATCCTGCTGGCGACGCTCCGTAGTTCAGGTCACTTCGGCAGTGGTGGCTGGCGTTCCTGAGCGAGGCTTATGCAGCCTTCTGGCTAACCACCAGCGGGATAGTCGAGTTCCAACGATCCAGATTTCCAGGGCGGCAAATTGCTTGCCCTGTGACGTCCCGTGACTGACGGTCAGGTCTCCCTACCTGGGCGGGTTGGGCTACAATACCGGCTTCGCCAAAGCGGTCGATCTTGCTGGAAGCTTGCTGCCGCGGTCACGGGTTGAGCCATGCCGCATGGCAGCTACGTACAGGCAGCCTTACAGCAGCAGAATGAAAACCGACCACCCTATTCCCGCCTGTACGGCACGCCCAGCATAGCCGGTGCGCTGGTCCGCGAGCGACGGATCATCAACGCAACGATCGCCGCAACATAAGGCATCATCAACATATATTGGTAGGGAATGGCGATACCGACGCCCTGGATTTGCAATTGCAGCGCGTCGAGGAAGGAGAACACCAGAGCCGCCACGAAAATCGGGTAGGGGCGCCATAGGCCGGCGATGACGATGATGATGGCCAGCCAGCCGCGCCCGTTGGTCATGTCCGGCACGAAACGCGCCGCCTGGCCGACGGAGAGAAACGCGCCGGCAACGCCCGCCATCAGGCCGCCGAAGAGCACGGCGGCATATTGCACCGGCGCGACCTTTACCCCCTTAACATCGAGGGCCTTGGGATTGTCGCCGGCGCAGCGCACGATCAGTCCATAACGCGTTCGGAACAGGAAGAGCCATACCGCCGGCACCATCAGAAAGGCTATGTAGGTCAGCACCCGCTGGTCAAACAGGATGGGGCCCAGCACGGGAACATCGCTCAGCCCTGGCACCGGCACATCGGCGAAGAAAGGGATGGTCGGCGTCTTGCCGTCGCCAGCGAAAGCGGAACGCAACCAGTATGTGGAAAGGCCGGCGCCGAGCAGGTTGACGGCAAGACCGGTGACGATCTGCTCTACTTTCAGCGTGATCACCAGCACGGCAAAGACGAGAGCCATCAGCGCGCCGGTAAATCCGGCGGCGAGGACGCCCAGCCATAACGACCCGCTTTCATAGGCGGCGAGATAGCCGGTGAAGGCTCCCATCAGCATCATGCCCTCAAGACCCATATTGTAGACGCCGCTGCGCTCGGCGATGAGTTCTCCAAGTGCGGCGAGCAGGAGCGGGGTGCTGATGCGGATGGTGGCCGCCGCCACACTGACCAGGATTGAGGTTTGAAAGAGTGCGTCAAGCACGGCCGACCCTCCGCAGGCGGAAATTGCACGCTGCCCAGCCAGCTAGGAAGAACAAAAGCAGGATCGCCTGGATGGCGTATATCAGCGCCGAGGGCACGCCGGTCTTGATCTGCATGAGCGTAGCGCCGTTGAGCAACGCTCCGAACAGCACCGAGGAAACGACGACGCCAAGCGGATGCAATTGGCCGAGGATGGCCACGATGATGCCGCTGTAGCCGTAACCTGCTATTACGCCTGCCTTCAGGCGGTAATGGACGCCGTAGACTTCCGTGATCCCCGCGAGCCCCGCAAGCGCGCCGGAAACCAGAAGCACAACTATGACCAGCCTTCGAGTATTGGTGCCCTGTACATCGAGCGCGCGCATGTTGGACCCGGCAGCCTTGATCTCATAGCCCAGCGGTGTGCGCGTCAACAGCATGTGAACCAAGCCAGCCGCCACAATCGCCAGCAGGAAGCCGGAATGCAGGCGTGAACCGGAAAACAGCAACGGAAGCACCGAGCCCGGATCGACCTTCGGCGTCTGTTCGAAGAAGGCGCCCGCCTCGCTCCATGGGCCGCGCAGCAGCAGCAGCGAAAGGACATAGACGATGATGTAGTTGAGCATGACGGTCGAGATCACCTCATCGACCGAGAAGCGGGTCTTCAGCACGCCCGCAAGGCCGGCATAGAGTGCGCCGCCGACAATGCCACCGACTATAACCACAGGAATTTGGATGAAAGGCGAAAAGCCGGTGAGATTGTGCTGCGCCCAATAAGCGAACATGGCGCCGGCAAAAACCTGGCCTTCGGCGCCAATGTTCCAGATACGCGCGCGGAAGGCGACACAGGCAGCAAGACCGGTGAAGATCAGGGGCGTTGCCTTGACCAGCGTTTCGCCGGCGGCGCGCAACGAGCCAAAGCTGCCTTTCAGGAGAGCCGTGAAGGCGGCACCCGGGCTGGCGCCCGCGGCGGCGAAAAGCAGACTGCAAACCAAAACCGCCGCGATCGCCGCCAAAGCAAGTGCAACGATGCGCGCGGTCGGCCGCGGTTCCAGCCGGCGCTCGAGGCGCCACTCCACGAGGTTGAAACCGGTCACGCCGCAGCCTCGCTCCCATGGCCGGCCATCAGGCTGCCGATTTCGTCATAGGTGGTTTTTTCCGTATCGAGCACCGCAAGGACGCGGCCGCGAAACATCACACATATACGACTGCTGAGAGCGAAAAGATCCTCCAGTTCCTCGCTCGCAAGCAGGATGGCGCAGCCTTCGTCGCGCTTGTGCAGGAGTTGTCGGTAGACGAATTCGATGGCGCCGACATCGAGGCCGCGCGTCGGCTGGTTGCACAGCAGAAGCCGCTTCGCTTTGGCGAACTCGCGGGCGAGGATGACCTTCTGCGCGTTGCCGCCAGACAATTTGCGAGAGGGTGACGACGGCCCGGTTGCGGCAATCGAATAGGCAGCGATGACCATGCGTGCATTTGCGTCGAGCGCCGCGGTGTCGATAAATGGCCCATTGCGCCAGCGCGTTTGCCATTGTTGGCCGAGTACAAGATTCTCGCCGATATCGAGATCGGCAACGAGCCCGTCGCGGAAGCGGTCGCTGGGCACGTAGCCAATGCCTTTCGCAGCAATCGTCGCCGGTGAGTACGCCTGCAGAGTTTCGCCATCGAGCAAGACCGTGCCGCCGTCGGGCGCGGCGAGGCCTGCGAGGCACTCGAACAGCTCATCTTGGCCATTCCCGGAAACGCCGGCGATGCCGACGATCTCGCCGGCTGCGATGTCGAGCGATGCGTTGTCCAGCACGGGCCTTCCATCGCGCAGGTGCGTGAGCCCACGCACCGAAAGCACCGTCTCGCCGGTCGCTTTCGTATCTGCGGCGCGCGCCGGCGCCGCAACGGAGCGGCCGACCATCATGGTGGTGAGTTGGTCGCGGCTGACGTTCGAGGTTACGACCGTTCCGACCAGTCTGCCCTTGCGAAGCACGCTGACCCGGTCGGATTGCATCACTTCCGACATCTTATGGCTGATCAGCACGACCGACAGATCTTCACTGGTGAGCCGCCGCACGATCGCAAACAGGCGGCGCGATTCCTCGGGCGTCAGCACCGCCGTCGGTTCGTCGAGGATAAGCAGTCTGGCGCCAGTGTAGAGCGCCTTGACAATCTCGACCCATTGCTGTTCGCCGACGGAAAGGTCGCCGACGTGCCGGTGTGGGTTGAGCGAGATGCCGTAGGTGGAGCAGATCGTCTCGATCCTGGACAGAGCCTCAGCCCGGCCGAGCCGCCAGCCGGAGCCCGTGCCTACCGCCACATTCTCCAGCACAGTGAAGCTGGGCACTAAGACGAAATGCTGGTGCACCATGCCGATGCCGGCGCGGATGGCTTCGCCCGGCGAGCCTAGCTGGACGGTCTTGCCGTCCACCCGAATTTCGCCGGCGTCTGGCTGGTAGAGCCCATAAAGGCAGGACGACAGTGTCGACTTGCCTGCGCCATTCTCCCCCAACAAGCAATGCAATTCTCCGGGCATGACGTCGAGCGAGACGTCGTCATTGGCGGCAAGCGCAGCGAAACGCTTCGTCAGGTGCCGAACCGACAGGCGCGGTATCTTGCTCATCTCGGATCGGCCCGGCTTGGCACCACCTCCGGCGTCAGTCCGATTTCGGCTCGTTCACATTGAGCTCGATTTTCTTCTCGCCGCTCTGGATGGCCTTGGCCGTTTCAGCCGCAAGCGCCTTTACGTCATCGGGCATTTTGGCTTCCCAAGCAGGATTGAGGATGAGGTCGCCCGAACCCTGCTGCCAGCTGAACCACCTTGGTTCCTTCGGCGCGTCGAATTTGGCGTTCATGGTCTTTGCCTTCCACCATTCATCGATGATCCAATTAATGTGCGGATCCCATTTGACGATGGTGGAGGCGACGATCGACTTCGGCGCCACTTTCGACATGTCCACATAATTGCCGAAGCAGCCTATGCCGCGCTCCTCACAAACCTCGAAGGCGCCCGACATCTGGTAGATCATGTCCGCGCCGGCGGCGATCTGCGCCGAGGTCGCCTCGTTCGATTTAGCCGGATCGAACCAGGACTGGATGAAGGTGATCTTCTGTTTCACCTTTGGGTTCGCTTCCTTGGCGCCGGTGAAGAAGGCATTGATCTGATCGTTGGTATCTTCGGCCGGGAAGGTGGAGATGGCGCCGATGACATTCGACTTCGTGAGTTTGCCGGCCAGTTGCCCCATCACGTAGGCAGGCTCGTGCGCGTGGACGAATATCCAATAGGCATTGCCGCCGAGTCCGCGATTGCCCGAACCGCTCATGACGAACATCGTATCGGGGAATTCGTCCTTCAGCTTCTCGATCGCATCTGCATAGGCGGTGTCGCCGAACAAGATGTCGTAGTCGCCGGTCTCGGCATAGGTGCGGAACACCTGCTCGGCATTGTCGTAAACGTTCTCGGTATAATTGACCTCGATGTCGAGGCCGTGGGGCTTGGCGGCGATGATCCGGTCCATGGAACTCACGAAGGATGATTCCCACGGTGCTTCCTTGCCCGCCGAAAGAATGCCGGCGATCCTGAGCTTGGTCGGCTCTTCGGCTTGTACGCGGCCGCCCCACAGCCACGTCGCGGCCACGAGCGAAACAGCGACAACAAGGTTTTTCAGCATGGTTCCCTCCCTTTTCTAGCGTTCCCAGTCATGAAGCCGGCTTAACGGATCGACCACCGTCAGGTTTATGCAATCGATCAGGCCGAGATCGGTTATCGCGAAATCGGGTATCGCGGTGATCTGCAGCACGAACATGTACATGAAAGGCCATGGCAGCCTACAGCCGAGCGCGCGCGCGGCGGCGTCGAGCTCCTGCTCTTTCTTCGCCATCTCTGGAGGATCAATGTCCGATACGATTCCGCCGATTGGCAGCGGCAGGAATGACACGATCCGACCGCCGTCCGCCACCGCCTGGCCGCCATTGTTCTCGATAATGTGGTTGATTGCCAACGACATGTCGTGGGGATTGGTGCCCACACAAACGATGTTGTTATCATCAGGCGCCGTCGAAGTGGCGAGTGCGCCGGAGCGCAGTCCGAAGCCTGAAGCGAACGCGACCGGCCGATGGGAAGTGCGGCCGTAGCGTTCGACGACGGTGAGATACTGCACGTCCTGTGATGGATCCGCGTCTATATAGCCGTCGCGGACCGGGAGCACGACATCACGTCGCGTGCGTACGAATATTCTCTCGGGCGTAACGGCGATCGCCAGCACGGCCGCCTTGTCGCCCGCTCCGGGCGCGCGCACCAATAGGTCTTTCTGTGAAACCGGCGCTACCTTGAATGTGTTGGTGACAACGGCGCTGCGGGCAGGCGGCGCAAGATCGTCCACGAGCTTGCCGTCGCGGGCGGCCAGCTTGCCCTTCGCGATGACACCTGAGACATGGAAATCCGCGATATCCTTGACCAGCAGGATATCGGCGGCGAGCCCGGGCGAGATCGAGCCGACCTTCTGGCCGATGCGCAGCGCCTCGGCGCCGTTGATGGTCGCCATCTGGATGGCGGTGAGCGGCGGAACTCCCATCGCGACCGCCATGCGGATCATGTTGTCGAGGTGGCCGCGGGCCAGAATATCCGAGGCGACCACGTCATCGGTGCAGAAGCTGACCCGGCTCGTCGCGGCTATTCCCATCTCGGTGACCATCCGCAGGTTCTCTTCGAGAAAATGGGAGATCGAAGATTCGCGAATGACGACATGCATGCCTTTGCGCAGCTTCTCCAGCATCTCGTCCGCCGTGTAGCTCTCGTGGTCGGAGCGCACTCCGGCCTGCAGGTAGCTGTTCAATCGATTGCCGCGACACATCGGCGAGCAGCCGAGGATCGGCAGACGGCTCTTTTCGGCGATCTCGACCGCCTGCAGAACGTGCTCATCCATCGTGTCGACGAACTCGCGCACCGTCTCCCATATGCCGACGCATTCCGGCCAGGAATGGGTGGCGCGGTGATCGTCCGGTCCGAAATAATAGCCGACGTTGGAGCGAGGCAGTGTGTAGGGCGTCTTGCATGGTGCGCCCCAGAAGATCTTGAGAGGGGTTGCCTTGGCCTCGTCGAGGAATTCGCGGGCGCCTTCCAGGCCGGACACCACGAGGATCTGGTCGAGGCCCGACACAATCGAAGTGGTGCCGAGCGGCACCACCGCCTTGGCGAAGCTAGTTACCGACATCTTGGAACATTCAACGTGGAGGTGGCCGTCTATCAGGCCAGGGCAGAGGAAATAACCAGTAGCATCGATCATCTCGGTCTCGGGGCCGCGGTACTCCGAGACGTCTCCGACAGCGACGATGCGATCCTTGTAGACGGCGACGTCGGCCGGATAGATCTCACCCGAAGCGACGTTGACTAGTGTGCCGCCGGTGACGATGAGAGTCGATTTATGCTCGGCGCGACCAGCACGGATGAATTCGCGTATGTCGGACAAATTCATCTCCGCTCGTGTGGCCTCGCTCGGGCTTGGGACCAAGCTTGTCTGCGCCAAAAATCCCACCTTGCGCGCTCTGATCCTGTCGTATTAGGGTCGTCCATGCAAATGGCAGTTTCTGGCTAGTTCTGGACGCACCGTTCAAATTCTTGGACGATCGATGGATTTTGAAGCGATCGATTATTTTATCAAAGTGGCGGAGGCGCAGTCGCTCTCGCACGCCGCGAAACTGTATGGACTGCCCAAGTCCAGCCTCAGTCACAAAGTGCGCGCGTTGGAGGATTCGCTCGGTGTCGCACTGTTTGTGCGCGACGGTCGGGAACTGCATTTGAGCGATGCCGGGGCCGAGTTCCTCGACCATGCGCAACGCATCAAGGAAAGTTGCGAAGGAGCCAAGGCGGCGATCGCCGAGGCGGGCCACGATATCGCCGGCACGCTGACGATCGGCTCGACCGGCGAGTTCGGCACTTCCTTCACCTCGGAACTGCTGTTCGCCTTCCGTCAACAGTATCCGCAGGTGAATGTCGACGTGATCTTCCTTTCGCTCGGCTATTTCCTGGCGCCCGAAAAGCACCAGCCTTTCGACGGCATATTCCATTGGGGCGAGCCGGCGAACTCAGACTACATCGCTCGCAAGCTCGGGGAGGCTTCCTTCTGTCTCTACGCCAGCCCGCGCTACATTGAGCAATTCGGGGAACCGTCGACGCCCGCAGACTTGGCGGGCCATGGGGCCGTCGCCTTCCGCCGCCCGAGCGGCGTGCAATCCTGGCATCTCGAGCGCGGCGCGGAAACGGTCGACTTCATGCCGACCGCGCAGTGCATGGCGAACGACTACTGGATGCTGAAATACTTCGCCGTAGCCGGCGAGGGTATCGTCTATCTGCCAGCCTTCTTCACCGAGATCGAGTGCAAGAACGGCGATCTGGTGCCGGTGCTCCCGCAATGGCGCTCGCCACTGGTTCCAATCAATCTGCTCTACATGCGACGCCGGTATGTGTCGCGTAAGTTCGCCGTTTTCCTTGATTTCTGCCTGGACTATTACCGCCAGCGCGCCGCTTACAGTTCGCCAAGATATTGCGTCGAGGTCGTGCGGCCCTTTGCGGGCGCGCGCGCCGGGGGAGAAAACAACAGATGATCCAGAGCTGGTTCGAATGCGCGCCGCAGTTGGTTGATGTCGCCATGGGACGCACGCCGGCCGACATGGTGGTCCGGAACGTGCGCTGGGTGAATGTCCATTCGGGCGAGATCATCCCCGCGACGGACATTGCCATCGCGGTCGGCCGCTTCGCCTTCGTCGGCCCGAATTCCGACCATGCCGTGGGCCCCGAGACGCAGATTATCGACGGAGAGGGCCGCTACGCGCTGCCAGGGCTGTGCGATGCGCATATGCATGTCGAGAGCGGCATGGTTACCGTTACCGAGTTCGCGCGTGCGGTCATCCCGCATGGCACCACCTCGATGTTCATCGACCCGCACGAGATCGCCAACGTCCTGGGCATGCCGGGCGTCAAGCTGATGCACGACGAGGCTGCCGGACTGCCGATCAATGTGTTCGTGCAAATGCCGAGCTGCGTGCCGAGCGCTCCGGGCCTCGAGAACGCGGGTGCCAGCCTCGGTCCCGCCGACGTGCGTGAGGCGATGTCGTGGCCGAACATCGTCGGCCTCGGCGAGATGATGAACTTTCCTGGGGTGGTCGCCGGAAATGGCGACATGCTGGCCGAGATCGCTGCCACTCAGGCGGCAGGCAAGACGGTGGGCGGCCACTATGCCTCGAAGGATCTCGGTCTGCCCTTCCATGCCTATGTCGCCGCCGGTCCGTCCGACGATCACGAAGGCACCAGCCTGGCGGACTGCGTTGCGCGGGTGCGCCAGGGCATGCGCGCCATGTTACGGCTTGGCTCCGCCTGGTACGACGTCGCCGCGCAGATCAAGGCGCTGACCGAGCTCAGCCTGGACTCGCGCAATTTCGTGCTGTGTACCGACGACAGCCATTCCGGCACACTAGTCAATGACGGCCATATGAACCGCGTTGTGCGCCATGCCATCGCCCAGGGATTAAAGCCGATCACCGCGATTCAGATGGCCACCCTGAATACTGCTCAGCATTTCGGCATGGAGCGTGAGCTTGGCTCGATAACGCCCGGGCGGCGCGCCGACCTGGTTTTGACCTCCGATCTCACCGAACTCCCGGTCGAAACCGTCATCGCACGCGGCTGTGTGGTGTCGAACGACGGCAAGCTCGTCGCCGACATCACGCCCTACGACTATCCCGCCTCGACCAAGAACACGGTTCGCTTGGGCAAGAAGCTCTCAGCGGCGGACTTCGACATCGTGGCGCCCGAGGGTGCGAACCAGGTCATGGCGCGGGTCATCGGCGTGCTCGAGAACCAGGCACCGACCCGTGCCCTGGAGGCTTCGCTCGGCGCCTTGAATGGTATCGTTCAGATGGATCGGACCGGTGACGTCTGCCAGATCGCGCTGGTGGAACGGCATCACGGCACGGGAAAGGTCATCAACGCGTTCGTTTCCGGCTTCGGTTATGATAAACCATGCGCCATCGCCAGCACCGTCGCCCATGACAGTCATCACATGATCGTGGTGGGTACCGACAAGGACGACATGGCGCTGGCGGCGAATCGGCTGGGACAGGTCGGCGGCGGCGTCGTGCTGTTCAGCGAAGGACGCGAACTTGCGCTTGTCAAGCTGCCGATCGCCGGACTGATGTCTGACCAGCGCGCCGAAATCGTGGCAGAAGAAGCCAATGGCCTGATCGCGGCGATGCTTGCCTGCGGATGCGCCCTCAATAATGCCTATATGCAGCACTCTCTGCTGGCGCTTGTCGTCATCCCGGAATTGCGCATCTCCGACATCGGACTGATCGATGTGTTGAAGTTCCAGCCGACCGAAGTGCTGGTCGCCACGACCGCATGAGGAGGCGGATTTAACCTGACATCACCTTCGTCCTGATCATTTTCGGGTCACTCCTCGTCTCTTCGGCATTCATCCAATAAATCATAGCCCTTCCTCCCGCGCATAGGCAGCAAGAAGGTCCGGAAAGTCATTTTCGGGTTTCGCTTTCAGCAGTGCACGTGTGGTGATTGCATCAATATGATGATCCATCAAGGCAGCAGCCTTGTTCCGGTCGGCCGCGGCCAGGGCGGCAATGATCTCGTGATGCTCGGATACGGCACAGTCGGACGAATGCGGCCGCCCGTAGAGCGACAGGATGAGCGATGAACGCGAAACGAGTTCCGTGACATAGCGCAGCAACAGTTCGTTTCCGGTGAGCGAGGCAAGCAGCACATGAAATTCGCCGGCCAACTGAATCGACGACGCGGCATTGTTGGCTTTGGCCATCTCTTCCGCGTCGACATGAGCTTCGAGCTGTTTGATCTTTTGCGGCGTCAGCTTGCCGATCAGCGTGTCGACCACCAGCGCTTCAAGCGCCCGCCGCACCTCGAATATATTGTGGCCTTCCTCCAGGCTCGGCTGCGCGACGCAGGCGCCCTTGTGCGGGCGCAATTCGACCAGGCCTTCGCCGTTCAGCCTTGCCAGCGCCTGCCTGACAATGGTGCGGCTGACGCCCAGCCGCTCGCCGATCGAATCCTCAGGCAGCTTTGTTCCCGCGGTCAGCGCCTGGTCGAGTATGACGCGCTTCAACGTGCGATAGACCGCGTCGGACTTGGATACGGCGGATTTCGGATTTTTATTGCGAATGTTGATTGTCATGACCGATCCTGAAAATTCATATCCAAGCACACAAGAAGAAAAGCATCCGCAAAGCCGGAGTTTAGAGATGCAAACGGCCCGGCGTCGAGGGCCAATGCCGTCGGCTCGCGTGCCATCAAGGTTTATTCCAATCGTTGTGTGTCGTTTCTGGAGCCCTCATGCCATGAACATCCGATAGCTGGGAGGGAAAATCTCGGCGACCGTCGGATGTCGCCAGGTGCGTTGCGGATAACGCTGGACAAGCCGTTCGAACTGGGCCTGTGCGCGCTGGTGGGCTGCATCGAGATCGAAACCCGGAATGGTTCGGGCGCTCATCACGGTGCGCCCGTCAATGATGACCGTGTGCACATCGCGTCCGCTTGCGGACGTCGTCAGGCAGGCGATCGGATCGAGGACCTGTCCCAGATGGTTGCCGGACAGGTCGAACACGACGATGTCGCCGGCTGCTCCCGCCTGCAAACGTCCCAGGTCCGACCGGCCGAGCGCGTCGGCGCCGCCAATCGTTGCCGCGTCATAGAGATCGGCTGATTTCGGCGTCTCCAGATTGCCCGCCATGACGCGGCCGAGCATCAGGCCGACCTGCATGTTCTGCACCATGTCGGGTGGCCAGGTGTCCGTGCCCATGCCGATGCGCAGACCCTGGCCGCGAAGGCGGGCGAAATTGTCGAGCGCCGCGCCATGCCGCGCCATCACCAGCGGGCAATGCACCAATGTGGCACCCGAACCGGCGATGATTTCGAGATCATCGCCGTCGGCGTGGGTGCCATGCGGCAACAACGCTCTTTCGCTGAGAAAGCGGATGTCCTGGAGCCAGCGGGCGGATGTCGTGCCGAACCGGCGACGCACTGTCTCGATCTCGAATGAAGACTGGCAGCAATGCAGACGGACCGGCACGCCGAGGTCTCGCGCGGCATTGGCGGTCCTGCGCAACAGGTCGGCGGTCCAGAACTCGACACGGTCCGGTGCAAGCATGGTTCGCACCAATCCGCCGAAGCGTCCTTCGTGCTCCAGGCAAAAGGCAACGGCATCGTCCAGACCCTCCGCGCCGCGCTCTTCGTCCACCTCGACGACGATGCCGCCATCCACCTCGATGACGGAATGGCCGGCGCGAAAGGCAGGCCCGAGATAGACGCGAAGGCCCAACTCTGCGGCGCTTTCGGCGGCGGATGCGAATTCGTCCGATGTCTCGTTCCATGCACGATAAAACAGCGATGCGATCGGCAATGCAGTAGTGATGCCGTTGCGGATGAGTTGCGCGAAGGCATAGTGTTTTTGAAACGCCAGCTCCTCGCGCGCCAGCATTTCGACCGGCCCGGCTTCCACATAGTCGCGCGGCCAGACGCGGCCCTTCTTCCAGCCGGGTTGATGATCGAGGCCGAGCACGCCCGTATCCAGGTCCGAAAGCGCATCCAGATCGATGAAACCCGGGCCGATCAGCGCCCTGCCATGATCGATCCGCCGCTTTACAGGCCCGCCGTAGCGATGGCCGACGAAGACGATCCTGCCGTTCTCATGGACGACCTCGCCATTCTCCAGAAGGACATGGCGCCCGTCCCGGTGGCCGACAACCCATCGCGCGGTGAGCAGGACAGGTCCGTCGTCACGCTGGTTCGTCCGACGACTATGCGACATCGGGCAGATCTCCGGCCAGCGCACCGTCACGCACGAGCACGCGGCCGCCGCGGATGACCGTGCGCTTCCGTGGGGTCAGGGCCACGGCTTCCGCCAGGGTCCGCGCGCAAACCAGCACGACATCGCCGTGGCAACCGGGCGAAAGCCCATAATCCGTCAGGCCGATACCTTGCGCGCCGCCAAAGGTGCAAACGCGCGCCGTCTCTTCCAGATCGGCATCGTTGGTCATGCCGTTGCGCTGCGCAAGATATTTGGCCCGCTCCAGCATGTCGCCATTGCCCCATGGCTCCCAGGTGCCCTGGATGCCGTCGGAACCGGATGCCACGACGAGGCCGGACTGGCGCATCATGCGCAGCGGAACCGCCGGCGCGGATGGGCTGCCGACCGTCATGACGGCGATGTCTTCAGCCGCCAGCGCGTCGATCAACGTGTGCTGCCTATGCGTGTCCAGCATGCCGAGACAATAGGCATGGCTCACCATGACGCGGCCCTGAAGGGAGAGCGCCTTGGTCCGTTCGACGATCAGCTCAAGGCAGAAGGCGCCCAATTCTCCCGGTTCGTGCAGATGAATGTCGACCGGCTTGCCGTATCGATCCGCGAGCGCGAAGATTGCGTCCAGGTGGCGAACCGGATCCCGCTCGATCGTTGCCGGGTCGATGCCGCCGACAATATCGGCCCCCGCCTTCAATGCGTCCTCCATCAGCGCCTGCGTGCCTTCGCGTCCCAGCATGCCGCTTTGCGGGAAGGCGACGACCTGCACGTCGACCAATCCCTTGAAGGCTTCGCGCGTTGCAACGACACCCTCGATGTTGGTAATGCCGATTTCCGTATCCACATCGACATGGCTGCGGATATGCGTCACGCCGAAAGCCAGCGTCTGCACGATCTGACGCGCCGATTGCCTGCGCGCATCGATGCCGAGTTCCCGCTTGGCCTTCCTGTCGGCCAGGATCCTGTCGTTGCGCGTGGGTCCCACACGGTTCTGAAACCAGTCCATGCCGACAAGCGTCTTATCGAGATGCGTGTGCGCCTCGACCAGGCCGGGCAGGGCAACCTGTCCAAGCCCGTCGATTTCATGCGCCGCTTTCCCGCTGGTTGCGTGCGCGAACCGACCGTCGCGAATGTAGAGGTCCGTGACAGCGCCGCCCAAGGGCCTGACATTGCGAATGAGAAGGTCTTCGGTCATCTGGGTCTCCCTGTTTGCGCCCCGGAACTCGGCCTATGCCAGCCCGGCGCGTTTCATCATCAGATGGAAGGCTCCTTCGGCGCGATCCAGAATGGCGTCTTCATCGTGATCGACGAGGCGGCGTCCGCGCATGAGGACACGCCCGTCGACGATCGTCGTGTCAACATCCGCGCCGTTGGCGAAGCGTGCCAGCCGCTGCGCGGGGTGTGCCGGCGGCCACAGATGCGGCTGGCGCATGTTGACCAGGATGATGTCGGCGCGCTTGCCCGGGTCCAGCGAGCCGATTTCGTTCTCCATCGACAGGGCACGCGCGCCCTCGATGGTCGCCATCTCCAGCAATTGCATCGGCGGCAGGACCGCATCGTTCCTGAAGTGCCGGGCATGATAGCGGTGCGCCTGGAACATGTTGCGGAACATGTCGAAAGAGCGATCGGGCGCCGCCGCGTCGGTGCCGAGCGACACGGTGACACCCCTTTCCATCAGTTCCGTCGCCGGACAACGGCCCGAGACCGACATCAGAGCACTTGGATTATGCGCCACCTTGGCGTGGCTGCGTTTCAGCGCGGCGATGTCTGCCTCGGTCAGTTCGATGCAGTGCGCCAGCAGCGAATGCTCGTCGAACAGATCGAGCCGTTCCGCATTGGCGGCGATGGAACCGTCGCGATGGCCATCCTGGATGAACAGCACGTTTTTTGCGCGAGCAAGGTCGCGAGCATTGCGGGACAGATTGTATACCGTTTGTTCGTCAAGTTCGCGCCGAGTGAACACCGGGAGAGAGACCGCAATCCGCACCCGGCCATCGCGACCAGCCCAATCATCGATGATTTCCGCGCACACTGCCAACTGGGTTTCCGGCGAAATGGTGATTTCGACAGACGGAACGTATGCGTGGTCCCGATAGACATGGGACGAGGTCGGCCGGTTCGGCCCGACGGCGAGTATCTCGCGCACTCCCATTTCGGCGATGGCGGCAAGATGTGCCCGTGCTGCCCCCGGCGCCTCGGTGCGCATGATGTCCGGCCCGCCGCCAAACAGCAGGGCAGCGGTGGTCGTTCCGCATTTTATGCGCTCAAGGGCCGACAATGTGGCCTCGGCTGCCCAGAATTCCGTATCCGACGCCTCTGCATAGATACGCCCCGCGATAGTCATCCAGGCTTCGGAATCGTCTCCCAGGCCTTTGGTCAGCATGTGACCCGCATGCGCGTGCGTGTCGACGAGACCCGGCATGACAACCATTCCCGAAGCATCGATGCGCGCCACCTTATGATCTGTGGCGGGGGCCGCGCCGTCGCCGGCGGTGACGATCCGGCCATCCTCCACCAGGACATGACCCCTCGAGAAAATCCGGCGCCCCGCATCCATGGTGACGATGACACCGTTTTCTATCAGCAAGGCCTGGGTCATTCGGAATCCCTTTTCGGAACGGTCACTTGAGCGGTTTTGCACATGAGAAACGAAATCGAACATGCCTGCCTTGATATTGTGCACAATGTGTGTACGATATCAATGGGGATAAATGGTATCCAATATATCGGAAACTTCGTATACAAATGGGAGAAGAGAATGAGAAAATGCGTTAGGGTCCTGCTCGCCGGACTTGCGATGGTGATGTCGGTGACAGCGCCTTCGCTTGCACAGACACTGCGCTGGTCATCGGCCGGCGACGTCATTTCGTACGATCCGAATGCCCAGGTCGACAGTTTTACCCAGAGCGTCCAGAACATGGTGTTCGACGGGCTGGTGCGCCGCAACAAGGAAATGGCTATCGAGCCTGCGCTTGCGACCTCCTGGGAGATCGTCTCGCCGACGCGCTGGCGCTTCAAGCTGCGGCAGGGCGTCAAGTTCCACGAAGGTCAACCCTTCAATGCCGATGATGTCGTCGCCACCATCCAACGTCAGATCGATCCCGGCGCGCGCAACCGAGAAAACCTCTCCGCCGTAACCGGCGTCGAGAAGGTTGACGACTACACGGTCGACCTGATCCTGCGCGGACCCTATCCGCTGCTCCTGAACGATCTCGTCGCCATCTACATGATGAGCAAGCCATGGATGGAGGAGCACAATGCCCTCAAGCCCGGCAATGCCTCGACGGGGGTCGTCACCTACGCCAGCAATCATGCCAATGGCACCGGCGCGTTCAAGCTGGTCAGCTACGAGCCGGACTCGCGCTCGGTCTTCGCCGTCAACAAGGAATGGTGGGACAAGCCGCAGCACAATCTGACGGGGGTGGAATTCCGCCCGATCGCTTCGAACGCCACGCGCGTCGCGGCGCTGCTTTCGGGCGAACTCGACATGATCGCGCCGGTTCCGTTGCAGGACATCGACCGGGTCGCCAACACCGCCGGCCTGAAGGTTGTCGAGAACCCGTCGCTGCGCGAGATCTTTCTCGGCTTCAGCTTCCGGCCGGAGCTTCATGCAGCGCCCGGCAAGCCCAATCCGCTGCTGAACGTGAAAGTGCGCCAGGCGCTTTGGCACGCGGTCGACTTGAACACGATCCAGAAGCGTTTGATGCGCGGAAAGTCGCGCACCTCCGGCACGCTGGTCGCGCCACAGGTCACCGGCTACGATCAGTCGATCGACGTACCGCTGGACTATGATGTCGCGAAGGCGAAATCCATGCTGGCGGAAGCCGGCTATCCCGACGGCTTCAAGGTTGGACTGGCCTGTTCCAACGACCGCTACATCGCCGACGAACAGATCTGCCTGGCAATCGCGTCGATGTGGGCCAAGATCGGCGTCGAGGCCGACGTGCACGTCGAAAGCAAGACGACCTATTTCCCTCGAATGGATAAGGGCGATCTCGATATCTATATGCTCGGATGGGCCTCGCTACCGCCGATGGATGGCTACAGCGTGCTGCAAGCCTTGCTGGCGACCAATGACGGCAATTATGGCGGCAGCAACCCCAACGGGCTTTCCAACGCCAAGATCGACGAATTGGCCCGTTCGGCATCGACCGAACTGGACGAGGCCAAGCGGGTGGATATGCTGAAGGCGGCCTTCAAGATCACGCATGATGAGGCCCTCTATCTGCCGCTGCACCAGCAGCCGGTCGCCTGGGCGATGAGCGACAAGGTCGACATGCCGCAATTCCCCGACGAGTATGTGCGTCCCTGGTTCGCGCATATGAACTAGGAAAATGCGCCGGTAAGGCGTGCCCGCGCTTGCGAGGGAGCTTTCGCGGACACGCCTGACTCGGTTGGAGCGCCTGCTATCCGTGGTGGATCGCGAGCTGCTCCAGCGGTGGCGCAAGCCCCGCCTGTCTCGATCCGCGCTTCTTGAAAGGTTTTTCCTGATGATCCGGATTCTATCGGTGCGGCTGTTGCAGGCCATCCTCGTGATGGTTGCCGTAACCGCCATCGCCTTCATCATGTTCCGTTTCGTCGGCGATCCGGTCGCCACGATGGTGCGCGAAGGCGCGAGCCAGGCTGAGAAGGATGCCTTGCGCGTCGCTCTCGGACTCGACAGGCCACTTTTCGTACAGTTCCTCGAATTCGTCGGGCGCGCGCTTCATGGCGACCTCGGCACCAGCTTTCGCTACCAGGAGCCTGTCGTCAGCCTGCTGTTGACCAGGCTTCCCGCAACGCTGGAACTGGTCGTGGTCGCGACCCTCCTGTCGCTGTTCATCGGCATCCCGACGGGGGTTCTCTGCGCCCTGAAGCCGAACGGCTTTCTGTCGCGGCTGATCCAGTCGCTGACCCTCGTCGGGATATCCATGCCGACATTCGTCACCGGCCTGCTGCTCATCCTGATCTTCGCCGTCAGTCTGCGCTGGCTGCCGTCCTCGGGGCGTGGCGAGCTTGTCGATCTCGGCTTCTGGAAGACAGGCTTCCTGACGGCCTCCGGCCTCAAATCGCTGATCCTGCCTTCGATCACACTGGCGCTGTTCCAGTTGACGCTGATCATGCGCCTCGTGCGCTCCGAGATGATCGACGTGCTCTCTTCGGACTATGTCCGCTTCGCCTTCGCGCGCGGTCTGCCCCGCCGCTACATCTACGGCCGTCTGGCGCTGCGCAATGCCTTGATGCCGGTCGTGACCGTCACCGGGCTGCAGATCGGACAACTCATCGCCTTCGCCATTGTCACCGAAACCGTCTTTCAGTGGCCGGGCATGGGGCTGCTTTTCACCAACGCCGTCGGCTATCCGGACATCCCCGTCCTCGCGGCCTATCTGCTGTTCGTCGGCTTCCTGTTCGTCGTGATCAACATGGTCGTCGACATGCTCTACGCATTGATCGATCCGCGGCTGAGGACAAAATGATGGCAACGCAGGTATCTCTGTCTCGCAGGCTTCCTCCCATCTCGGTCATGATCGCTGGCTTGATCCTGGTGACCATGCTGGTGCTGGTGATCTTCGCTCCGTTGATCGCACCCATCGATCCGCGCGATGTCTCCTCATATTCGCTGATCGACATGGAAATCCCGCCCGTGTTCATGGACGGTGGCGATCCGCGCTTCCTGCTGGGCACCGACAATCAGGGACGCGATCTGGTCTCGGTCATCCTCTTCGGCCTGCGCATATCGATGCTGATCGGCGCCGGGGCGGTATTGTTGGCCGCTGCCATAGGCGTCACGCTGGGATCGATAGCCGGCTATTTCGGCGGTATCATCGACAGCATCGTGATGCGGATCGCCGATGTTCTGGTGAGCTTTCCGACGATCCTCGTCGCGCTTCTGATCAGCGGCATAGCCCGCGCGCAATTGAGCGCCGATACGGTCTCGAGCTGGGCACCGGTCATCCTGATCTTCGCGATCGCCGTCAACGAATGGGTGCAATATGCCCGCACTGTGCGGGCCTCCAGCATGGTGGAAATTTCCCGCGACTATGTACGAGCCGCCAAGGTCATCGGTCTTCCGTCCCGCCGCATCATGATGCGGCACATCCTGCCCAACGTGATGAGCTCCGTCATGGTGATCGCCACCATCAATCTGGCGGGCGCGATCCTGACCGAGGCGACCCTGTCGTTCCTCGGCGCCGGCATGCCGGCCACCTATCCCTCGCTCGGCACGCTGATCCGCATCGGCAACGAGTTCCTGTTCTCTGGCCTGTGGTGGATCGCCGTTATGCCCGCCGTCGTGCTAGTCGTCCTGGTTCTGGCAGTCAACATAATCGGCGATTACCTGCGCGATCGCTTCAACCCCAAACTGATGGCGAACTGATGGAAAACACAACGCCACACGCACTCGACATCAGGAATCTGCGGGTCGAATATCCGCTTGCCAACGGCAGCATTCTCGCTGCCGTCGACGACATCGACCTGACGATCCGGCCCGGCGAGATACATGCGCTGGTGGGAGAATCCGGTGCGGGAAAAACCACCGTCGGCAATGCGCTGATGGGCTTGTTGCAGGCTCCCGGCAGGATTGCTTCCGGCACCATCACCATAGCGGGCAAGCCGATCGACATCCGAACCGGTCGCACCAAGGGGATCATTCCAGGCCGTGACGTCGGCGCGATCTTTCAGGATCCGATGACAAGCCTGAACCCGCTTTTCACCGTGGAAAGCCAGTTGTGCGAAGGCATGCTGGCGCATCTGAAGATCGGGCGCCGCGAAGCCAGGGCCCGCGCGCTCGAATTGATGAGAGCCGTTGGCATTCCCGAGCCGGAACGCCGGCTGGGCAATTATCCGCATCAATTGTCGGGCGGCCAACGCCAGCGTGTCGTCATCGCCACCGCACTTGCCTGCGACCCAAGGCTGATCGTCGCCGACGAGCCGACGACGGCGCTCGACGTGTCGGTGCAAGCGCAAATCCTCAAGTTGATCCGCGAACTTGCCGATGATCGCCGCGTCGGCGTCCTGCTGGTTACCCACAATATGGGCGTGGTTGCGGAAATTGCCGACCGGGTCACGATCATGCAGAACGGTTGCGTGGTCGAGAGTGGATTGACACACGATGTGCTGACGGCGCCCAAGGCACCTTACGCGCGCACGCTGATCGCCGCTGTTCCGCCGATCGACATTCGCCTTGACCGTTTGCCGGTCCCAAGCGAGGAAACGAAGACAACACTGGAGGCGCGCGAAGCCGTGCGCTCCAAGAACACCGGCACCGCTGCGGGGCGCAACGGCGAAACCGCGCTGACGGTACGCAATCTTTGCGTGGAATACGGCCAGCGCTCGTTCATCCCGGGCCGCAAGGCATCGGTCTTCAAGGCCGTGAAGGACGTCTCCTTCGAGGTGCGCCGCGGCGAAATCTTCGGGCTTGTCGGCGAGTCCGGTTGCGGCAAGACCACGGTCGCCAACACCATTGCCGGTCTCGTGACGCAGAGTTCGGGAACCATAGAGTTTCAGGGCACGGCATTGGCCGCCCGTCGCGACAAGACCGTGCGCCAGTCACTCCAGATGGTGTTCCAGGACCCGTATTCGGCCCTCAATCCAAGGCTGCGGATCAATTCGGCGATCGCGGAGCCAATCCTGTTCTACAAGCTTGCCTCCAGCGCAGCGGAAGCGCGGCTGGACGCCGAGACATTGCTCGAGGCGGTGGGCCTGCCGGCGCAGGCCGGCTCTCGGTTCGCCCATGCCTTTTCAGGCGGCCAGCGCCAGCGCATCGCGATTGCGAGGGCGCTCGGCCCCCGGCCATCGCTGCTGATCTGCGACGAGCCGACCTCGGCGCTCGACGTGTCGGTGCAGGCGCAAATTCTCAACCTGTTGAAGGACCTACGAGATCTTGCCGGGCTGTCGATGCTGTTCATCAGCCACGACCTCGCGGTGATACGGCAGATGTGCGACCGGGTCGCCGTGATGAAAGGCGGCGAGATCGTCGAACTCGCGGATACCGAAACATTGTTCTCCGCGCCCACTCACGAATACACGCGCGAACTCCTGCGCCTCGCGCCTTCGCTCGACCGCATCCTTTGCAGCGAAAAAAGAGAAGCGAGCCTGTGATGGCAGACATTCTGATCAGAAACGGCACCGTCATCGCTGTCGATCCCGATCGGCGGATCATTCCCGATGGCGCCGTAGCCATCGAGGGAGACCGCATCGTGGCCGTCGGCGCTTCGCAAGACGTGGCGCGGGACCATCCGGCGCGCGAGACGATCGACGCCCGCGGCATGGCCGTCATGCCAGGCTTCGTCGACAGCCACGCCCATGCCGGGCACGGGCTGATCAAGACGATGGGCGGCGGCCGCAGCGACCTCTGGTACAGGGCATGCCAAGGTGCCTATACGGTGGGTTCGACGCCGGAATTCTGGCATGCGGAGGCGCAGCTTGCCGCGCTGGAACGCCTGCGTTTCGGCGTGACGACCGGCGTGTCCTTGCTTGGCGGCGGCGATTCGGTCATGCGCACCGACGATCCGGCCTATGGCAACGCCCATATGGAAGGCGTGCTTGGCATCGGCACGCGCTCAGTGGTCGCCGTCGGCACCACGCGCCCGCCGCACCCCCTGACTTATGCACGTTGGAAGGGCGCCAGCCGTACCGATTATCCGGTGTCGTTCGACCAGCAGCTTGCCACCTCGCAAAAGCTGGCCGACCGCTGGCACGGCACCCACGAGGATCGTCTGCATCTCGCCCTGCTGACGCCGACCATGCATCAGGAACATCTCGATGGTCCCGGGGCAGGGGACGCCATCGCGCAATCGCGCAAGGTCAGGCAGATCGCCGAACAGCGCGGCCTGATCTTCACCCAGGATGGTCATACCAAGGGCAGCGTGAAGATCGCCGGGGAGATCGGCATTCTGGGGCCGCGCACACTGCTGTCGCATGCGACCGCCCTGACTGACGAAGAAATAGCGATCTGCGCCGAAACCGGCACGAGCATCGTGCACAATCCGAGCGCCGTGGCCGCCATTCTCGCGCGCTGCCCGGTCACGGAACTTCTCGACGCTGGCGTCGTGGTGGCCATCGGCTCCGATGCGACCGCGCCGGACCGCTCCGCGGACATGTTCCGTCACATGCAGCAATGCATGCACTATCATCGCACTCATTTCCACGATCCGAGCTGGCTTCCGCCGGGCAAGGCCCTGGAGATGTGCACCATCGACGGCGCGCGTGTCCTGGGCCTCGACCATCAGGTCGGATCGCTGGAGCCCGGCAAGAAGGCCGACGTCATTCTTGTCGACCTGCGGCGCCCGCATCTCTACCCGGCCAACATGCCGGAATTCCGTGTCACCTATTTTGCCAACGGCAACGATGTCCACACCGTGCTGGTCGGCGGACGCGTGCTGTTGCGCGACCGCAAGCCGGTTCATATCGATCAGGATGCCGTGCTCGATGCCGCGCAGCGGGAGACGGAACTGATGATCGAGCGGCTGGGTCTGCGCGATCTGCTCAGGACCCCGGACCGGTTCTGGCGGCACAGCCGCGACACGGATCTGATCGAATAGGCTTCAATATCGAGACAGCCCCATCAGCGATGCGGAACGGCAGCGATGCACGTTCCATCGGACGGCGGCTATAGGAATTTTCGCATGGTACGCATCGGCATCATCAATCCCAATTCGACCGTGTCGATGACGGGATCCATCGCCGTCGCGGCGCGGCTAACCGCGCAGGCCGGCACCGAAATCATCGCAATGCAGAACGACAGCGGCCCGGCTTCCATCGAAGGCCCGATCGATGGCGCGAAGGCGGTCCCGGGTCTTCTCGACCGGATCGAACGGGCCGAGCGCAGTGACGCCGTGGAGGCCTATATCATCGCCTGCTTCGACGACACCGGGCTCGACGCCGCGCGGATGCTGACGCGCAAGCCCGTTATCGGCATAGGCGAGGCCGCCGCCCGCGTCGCCAGCATCGTGGCGAGGCGCTTCACGGTGATTACCACCTTGCCGGTTTCCGTTCCTATTCTCGAGGACAATCTGGTTCGCTACGGCCTTTCGCCATTCGCCACCGTGCGGGCGAGCGGCATTCCCGTCCTGGCGCTGGAAGCGAATGGCGAGGCAGCCTTGTCGATCATCAGCGAAGAAATCCAGGAGGCGCTGCGGGTCGATCGCGCCGACGCCATCGTGCTTGGCTGCGCCGGCATGTCGGATATGGCGCGGCGACTGGCCAGCCTTCACGGTGTCCCGGTCGTCGAAGGGGTGTCGGCGGCTGTCAGGCTCGCGGAATTGCTCGTCGGCCTGGAACTTCATCCCAGGCAGGATGCTTTCGCCACCTCTCGGCGGAGCATGACGGCTTCGCTCGCCGCAGCAACCCGCTCGGCTTCCACGCACAGCGTGTCGGGGGGCTGATGCCGATGGTCAAGCGCAGACTTTTGCTGGGCGTCATCGTCGCCTGCATTCCATTGATAGCGTTGGGGCAGAACATGAATGAGACAAGGCTTCACTCGGCTGCGGCAAATGACGATGTCTCCATGATCAAGATGCTTGTTTCCGAGGGGGCCCGGATCGACGCGCGCGACGAGAACGGCCGCACGGCTCTTCTCGTCGCGACCCACGGCAACAAGGTCAGCGCTGCCAGGACTCTCATCGAGGCTGGCGCGGACGTCAACGCCAAGGACGATATCCAGGATAGTCCATATCTCTACGCCGGCGCACGCGGGCATCTCGATATCCTGAAGATGACGCTTGCGCACGGCGCCGACCTGAAGAGCACCAATCGCTATGGCGGTACCGCGCTCATTCCGGCTGCCGAACGCGGACATGTCGAGACCGTCGGCGCGCTGATCGATGCCGGTATTGATGTCGATCACGTCAACAAGCTCGGCTGGACCGCGTTGCTGGAGGCCATCATCCTCGGCGATGGCGGGCAGCGTCATGTCGAGATCGTGAGGCGGCTGATCGAGGCCGGCGCCAACGTCAATCTCGCCGACAAGGACGGGGCGACACCGCTGCGGCACGCGCGCAGGAACGGCTATGCGCAGATGATAACCCTGCTGGTGCAAGCGGGCGCCAGATGAACAGCGCGAAAATGTCGATGACCGCGCAGCCTGCAACCGACAGGCAATGGACCCTGCTTGCCCTCGTCGTGCTAATCGGGATCAACCTGCGTCCCTTTCTGACGGCGCCGGGACCGATATTGGCCGATATCGTGGCCGACACCGGGATGGGCTATGGCAGCCTGGCCATGCTGACGCTGTTGCCGATGCTGCTGATGGGCCTCGGTGCGTTCGTTGCACCGGGCATCCAGGCGGCCGTCGGAACGCGCCGGGGCCTGCTCGCGGCGCTAACGGTGCTGACAGCGGGCTCGCTGCTCAGGCTTGTCGTGCCCGGCGGCCTGTCGTTGATCCTGACGGCGGCACTTTGCGGGGCGGGGGTGGCCTTCATCCAGGCCGCGTTTCCGGGGATCATCAAGGCAAAGTTCCCGACCAGCACACCCGCCGTGACCGGCCTCTATTCCTGCATGATCATGGGCGGTGGGGCGCTCGGCGCACGTCTGGCGCCCCTGCTCGTCAACAACGGATACGACTGGCGGGCAGCCCTTGCCTGGCTCGCGGCTCCCGCCGCCATTGCGCTGTGCGCGGCATTCCGCGTCCTGTCCGACGCCAAGGCTTCAAGACCCGATCGCGCCTTGACCGGTTTTCTGCTTCGCCGCCCACGGACCTGGGTTCTGATGGCGGCCTTCGGCCTGGTCAACTCCGGCTATTCCTCTATGGTCGCCTGGCTTGCGCCCTACTACCAGGCGCAAGGATGGAGCAGTGCCGCCAGCGGCAATCTTGTGGCCGTGATGGCCATTTGCCAGGCGGCTTCGGCCCTGGTGCTGCCTGTCCTGGCGCGTCGAGGCATCGACCGCCGTCCCTGGCTCTGGCTGACGCTGCTGCTGCAGGCGGCGGGCTTTGCCGGACTTGCGGTTTTTCCCGCACTGTCGCCCCTTCTGTGGGTGGGGATATGCGGGGCCGGTCTTGGCGGAAGCTTCTCGCTTGCAATCGTCACGGCGCTCGATCATCTGCCGCGCCCGGAGCAGGCGGGCGCGCTGGCTGCGCTGATGCAGGGCGGCGGTTTTCTGATCGCCGCGCTTGGTCCATTCGCCACCGCGCTCCTGCATGGCTGGAGCGGGAGCTTCAGCAGCGGATGGATCATGCATCTCGGCTGCGTGACCGTCACAGCGTTTCTCTATCTGCACTTCAACCCAAAACGGTACGCCGACGTCATGAGGGGCTCGGAACAAGAGCAGTGCGAAATGGTAGTTTAACGAAGCGGAATGCAAGTTCTGAACTCAATGACGACGTACGTCTCCGCGGGGTGAGCAGCAGGCGCTTGCGCCGCATCTCGGCCGTGGAGATCGGCTCTGCCGGATCATCGGGGCCGGGCTGGCGCAGACGACGATATACCTCCTGCAGCTCATCGTCGCCGGCTATGCGCTGTCCAAGCGCCCGCCGGTCGCGCGCTCTGTACTTCCCCTCCTCGGCCGACAGTTCTCCATCCGCCAAATCGCAATTGGGGTTGCAGGCGCCCAGTCAACAGCCGGGCCGATAAAGTCACACGCCATCGTTGCGAAACTACACAAACATCATCACGATGATCGCTCCGATAACTATCAGGACAAGCCCACCGATAAGCATCGGCAGCAGAGTGTTGTCCGGGTCGATATCAGAATCAATGTCCTTTGTGACCTGTTGATCATTCTTCTTTGGTTCAGCCATGGCCCATCTCACATCCGAGCAAAAACAGCGCGCGTCGAAGCCGCGCAACATTATACGGTCTTGCGTGTCGCCCCGGTGCGAACGGGTGGTATCTGACCGCCGAGGAAGTCTTCGGGCATCAGTGTGATGTCGGCGAGCGTGTAGCGGTCAAGGACGTTCAGGAAGGAGGCTGTCGCTTCGTCAAACATGCCTGAAAGCTTGCAGGAGGCGGTTAGCACACATAGGTTTCCGGTCGCGAAACATTCGACCAGCGCGAAATCCGGCTCGGTTAACCGCACGACATCGCCAATCCGGATCATCTCAGGCCGGCGCCCGAGAATGAGACCACCGGAACGGCCGCGGATTGCCTTCATATAGCCGCCACGGGTCAGGGTGTTGGCGACCTTGTTCAGATGCGTCTTCGACACGTTGAAGGTGCGGGCAACCTCCTCGATCGTTATAAGCCGGCTACCGGCGGCGGCAGTGTACATCAGCATCCGCAATGCATAATCCGAAAAGCTGGTCAGCCGCATGAATCACGGCTCCCTGTCGATCGCTGTGCATTGTAGGAACCACTCACAAACCGGTCGTGCATCACAAGTCTCTCTCGACGATAGGTTCGATGCCGATCGTGGTCTCGCCGCGGTTGAAGGCGATCGCGAGACGGAAACTGTGAGCAATTCGCAGCGCGCGATCCATAAAAAGCGTCGCCACCTCGGCCGGGCAAATGCGACGCACCGTTGTCCGAAACAATATTAGCCAGCGACGGAAATGCGCCGCGCCGAGGCCGGCTATGACCAGGTGCGGCGGCAGTGGCCTGCCGTCGTATCGGGATGTCCGAAGTAGAGTAGCGGACCAGAAGTCACACATCTTCGCCAGATGCTGCGGCCATTTATCTGGCTCGATCCGATCGTGGAAAATGGGACCGAGAAGGTCATCACGGCGAATTTCGTCATAAAACCCGTGGACTACACCGCGGATCATTGCCTCGTCGAGTATGTTGGGCAATGGCACGCCGTCGACCACGATTGTTCTCTTGCTTCGACCGTTCGCGGTCATTCCGAAGCTCCTGTTTTCTCCGACGCAAGCTGGCTGAAGCCTTGGTTCGCTCTTCGATGTGATCCTCTATATAAGATATATTGTCAATCTATCTTATTGCGTGGCAAGACGCCGTGATGCCGCACCAGAAATGGGTCTGTCCGACCAAGCGGCGAATGACGAGCCCTTAATCCTAGGCATTTCCGAACTGCCTGGACATCACCCCAGGCCCGAGGCCGGAAGTATCTAAATTGGCGGGGAATTCCCGATGTGGCTCAGTTTCGAGAGTCGCCAACGCCTCATCAGATGACCGTGCCAGCCGGAGTCGCTCCCGAACCTGAAGTGCGATCTACGACAACGGCAAATCCTTCACGACGGAAATCCTGGCGTCCTCAATTCGCACTCCACTCCATGTCAAACAGGCGGCGATCGCAGGCGCGGATGTCGCGACCGTACCACCAGCGATACTCAGAAACCTCGCCAGACATCCACTCACCGACAAGGGCCTCAAGTCGTTTCTTGCCGACTGGGGAAAGACTGGGCAGGCGATCTTGTAGTTGTGCGCAGTGGAATCGCGGAGGGAAAGCCATCATGAAAACTGCACTCAACTATCGATTAAATTCGTTTGCATGATGTCCGCGAGAGCGGGAGACTGCGGTCTGAGCCACTCAGCCCAGTACATGACGCAGTCGGAATGTCGGCGCGGATAATGCTGAGAATCTGAAGGCGCACTAGCCAGGCAGAAGGTACCCCGAAGCAGTGTGCCGCCTCGCCGCACGAGCGGTTTTGACACGGATCGCCAAGGACGAGAATATGGCTGAAGCTGATACCAAATCAAACGGACCGGATCTGGTCCAGGGGATCGCGCTGTCCGACCTTCCCGATGGCGGAAAGCTTGTCGGCCATTGCGGCGACGAGCAGGTGTTGCTGGTGCGCCGCGGGGCCGAGATCTTCGCCATCGGCGCGACATGCACACATTACGGCGGGCCGCTCGGTGACGGTCTTGTGGTGTCGGATTCCATTCGATGTCCGTGGCACCACGCTTGCTTCGATCTGCGCACAGGCGAGGCCTTGCGAGCGCCTGCCTTCAATCCACTCGCTTGCTGGTCGGTGGAACAGCGCGATGGGCGGATATTCGTGGGCGAGAAACTCAAACGGACGGCGCCGAAGCCGCGCGGCGGAAGCGCGGGCGGGGTCCCCGAGAAAGTCGTCATTGTCGGCGGCGGCGCGGCCGGTTTCGCGGCGGCCGAAATGCTGCGGCGAGAGCAGTACCAGGGCAGCATCGTCATGATCAGCGACGACCATGCGCCGCCCGTCGACCGGCCGAATCTCTCCAAGGACTACCTCGCAGGGAAGGCTCCGGAGGATTGGATTCCGCTGCGCGGCCAGAAATTCTATTCAAAAAACAACATCGACCTGCGTCTCGATACGAAGGCCGTCGATATCGACCTGCGTTCTCGCGAGGTCATTCTGGCTGACGGAAGCAGGATTCCTTACGATAGACTGCTACTTGCCACGGGGGCCGAACCGGTGCGCCTCTCCATCCCCGGCGCGGATCAGCCACATGTTCACACGCTGCGCTCGCTTGCAGATTGCAAGGTGATCATCGAGCGAGCCACGACTGCGCGCCGCGCCATCGTGCTTGGCGCCAGTTTCATTGGCTTGGAAGTTGCCGCAGCGCTGCGCGCGCGCAATATCGAAGTTCATGTCGTGGCGCCGGATAAACGACCCATGGAACGGGCCCTCGGTCCGCAAATGGGTGACTTCATCCGCGCACTCCATGAGGAGCATGGAGTCGTGTTCCATCTCGAGGACACCGCGAGCAGCATCGACGGCAACAAAGTGAAACTAAGCAGTGGCAACATGTTGGCGGCGGATTTCGTCGTCGCCGGCGTCGGCGTGCGTCCGCGGACCGGGCTTGCCGAAAGGGCGGGGCTCACTCTTGACCGCGGCGTCGCCGTAAATGCCTTTCTGGAGACGAGCGCACCGGACATATTCGCGGCCGGCGACATTGCGCGGTGGCCGGATCCTCACACTGGCGAGAACATTCGGGTCGAGCATTGGGTGGTTGCAGAGAGGCAGGGGCAAACCGCGGCCCTGAACATGCTCGGCCATCGCGAGAAATTCGCGGCCGTGCCGTTCTTCTGGAGCCAGCACTACGACGTTCCCATCAACTATGTCGGCCATGCCGGGCAATGGGACGAGATTGCTGTCGATGGAGACATCGGTGCCAGGGACTGCCTGCTGCGCTTCAAGCGCGAAGGGCGCACGCTGGCTGTCGCTTCGATCTTCCGTGACATCGAAAGTCTAGGGGCGGAGATGGAAATGGAGCGCCAAATGGCAAGGTAGCAAGCGCTCTTGGGCACCGCGATCCGTAGAGAGCGCAACCCGTATGGCGCAGCGGTGCGTCGCTGTGACTGAAAGGAGTTCGACTTATGTCCACAGTGCAACAGGAACCGAGCACCACCAACGGATTGGACGCGGTTCATTCAAAGATCGTCAAGTTCGCTACCGGTGTGGCCAGGGAAGCGTCCGATGAGGCGCCGACCTCGGTCGAAATCTTTTCGGACAGGGGCCGCTGGTACTGCAGGGTCCGTCGCGGCGATGAAAAGACTCGGCCAATGGGTCCCTATTCCAAACAACAGGCTGAGCGGATCCAAGAGGCTCGGAGACTGTTGATTGCCAAAAGAGGCACCGCTCGGATCATGTTCGAGTAGGGAGGACATTCACGATCACGTCGGCCGGCGTACTTCTCACCACAACCATCGTTCATCATCGACTTTTTTGAAACTGTGCAGGTAGACCTCCGGCTTTGAGGGTTGTCGCGTTGTGAAGCCGCGTTGCGCGGCAGGGTGTCTGTTGACGTTTTCCCCTTGGCCAAGCCGGCATCGTCGCAGCGTCGCCCGAGGGCGCCTCTTCTGGCAATTTTCGTCGTTCCACCCGACCTCGGTAGCCTGATCCTTCAGGCAGGACGGCCTGTCTTCGTCGCCTCGACCAGCCAGGAAAATTTCCGCATCAACAAGATTCTTGTCGGATGGAAGGATAGGCGTGAAGCCAAGCGCGCGGTTACCGATGCCGTGCCCCTTTTTCAAATGGCTCAGGAGGCTGGTATAATCACGATCGAGGATGCCGCGACCGATGAAACCTGGAACAGCCTGAACAATATCGTCGCCTTCCTTTCGAGCCACGGCGTAAGGGCGAAGGCTGACGTGTTTCCGGAAAGATCTGATGGTGGATCAATCGCTGATGTGGCCGATGCGATGCATGCGGATCTGACCATATCCGGCGCCTGAGGCTACAGCAGGTTCAGGGAGTGGATCTTTGGCGGTGCTACCCGCTCGCGGCTTGAGAATGATCGACTGAACCGGTCATGCCGATTTGATCGTGATACACAAATCGTGGATGCACATTGTCAAAAGCTGAAATTCCGCGCGGCTCGAGCGCTCCGGGTTGACCTGACAAGGCTGTCAGGCAGGCATCGGATGAGCATGCACTCGTTACTCGCCTTCCGTGGCTATCAACATCCAATTGCGCTTTGTTGACGGGGTGTCACAGGCGAACGTCCACGTATCGATCACCTCAACGATCTGCTGGGGATCGCCGGCGACGATCGCATCGTTGGCCGAGCGTGTAACGCTGACCACGTCGGAAACGAAGCGAACGGCAATCTCAGCGGTGCCGTTCTCCGCAAGAGCGTCGACGACCTTTGCTTCCTTCGTGCCAATGAAGGTGAGTTGCAGCATCTCCCCCCGATCCCGGCGGCCGGCAATCGCTCGTCCGAAGATATCGAGCACTTCCGGCCCGACGAGACGCTTCAACGTTGGGATGTCGCTGTCCGCATACGCGCGCAGGATAGCTTCATAAGCCATATTGGCACCGGTCAGAAACGCGGCAAGGTCGAAAGTTGGGTCGATCTCTCGGATCGCATCCAAGCGTGTGTCCGTATAGGATATATCGTCGATACTGCCGGTTCGCTGCTCTGTCGGCGCATCGTCCTGCTTGGCCTTGTCGTTGCCCGAGCGCGGCAGAGTTTGGCCCCAACTGCCCAGCAATGCCCAATAAAACGCTATGATCGCCACGAGCAGGATCTGGTTGTTTGGATCTGTGGTTTCGTTCATGACGTTCTCCCGACAGAATGTCGAAGCAGGCGCCGGTTCGGAACCGGAGCTGAATTTCAGGCAACGCGCGGCAGCTTCTCCCATTGATGGAAGGGCGGCGGCGATGGCAGTTGCCATTCCAGCGTGGTCGCCCCTTCGCCCCAAGGATTGGCGCTTGCTGGGCGTCTGCGGCTGAAGGCCTCGGCAACCGCGATGAAGAAAACGACGAGCCCGGCCGTTGAGATGTAGGAACCGATCGACGAGACGAAATTCCAGCCGGCAAAAGCATCGGGATAGTCGGCGTAACGTCGCGGCATGCCGGCCATGCCCAGAAAATGCTGCGGGAAAAAGACGAGGTTGACGCCGATGAACATCAGCCAGAAATGCAGCTTGCCGAGCGTTTCGCTGTACATGTAGCCGGTCATCTTCGGGAACCAGTAGTAGAAGCCGGCAAAGATCGCGAAGACCGCCCCCAAAGACAGCACATAGTGGAAGTGAGCGATCACGAAATAAGTGTCGTGGTACACGCGATCGATACCGGGGTTCGCAACCATGATGCCAGTGACGCCACCAATGGTGAACAGCAGGACGAAGCCGAGAGCCCACATCATGGGTGTCTTGAACTCTATCGATCCTCCCCACATGGTCGCCAGCCACGAAAACACCTTCACGCCGGTTGGAACGGCGATGACCATCGATGCGAAGGCGAAGTAGCGCTGCGTGTCGACCGACAGGCCGGTCGTATACATATGATGCGCCCAGACGACAAAGCCGATCGCGCCGATTGCCACCATTGCATAGGCCATGCCGAGATAGCCGAAGATCGGCTTCTTGGCGAAGGTTGAGATGACGTGGCTGATGATGCCGAAGCCAGGCAGGATCATGATGTAGACTTCGGGATGGCCGAAGAACCAGAACAGATGCTGGTAGAGGATCGGATCACCGCCGCCGGACGGCGAAAAGAAGGTCGTCCCGAAATTGCGATCGGTCAACAGCATGGTGACCGCGCCGGCGAGCACCGGCAGCGACATGAGAAGCATGAAGGCGGTGACCAGCATCGACCAGGCGAACAGAGGCATCTTGTGCATGGTCATGCCGGGTGCGCGCATGTTGAAGATGGTCGTGATGAAGTTGATCGCGCCGAGGATCGAGGAGGCCCCCGAAAGGTGGATAGACAGAATAACGAGGTCGACGGCGGGACCTGGCTGGCCATCCGTCGAATAAGGCGGATAGAGCGTCCAGCCGCCGCCATGGCCGAGCGTACCGGGCGCTCCCGGAACGAACATCGAGGTGATGAAGAGGATGAATGACACCACCAGCAGCCAGAACGAGATGTTGTTCAAGCGGGGGAAAGCCATGTCGGGTGCGCCAATCATGATCGGCACCATCCAGTTGCCGAAGCCACCAATCAGCGCCGGCATGAGCACGAAAAAGATCATGACCAGCCCATGGGCACTGACGACGACATTGTAGACGCCCGGATCGCCAAATATCTGCAAACCCGGTTCCTGCAACTCCATGCGGATCAACACGGAAAGCGCCGTACCGAAGACGCCTGCCATGATCGAGAACAGCAGGTAAAGCGTCCCGATATCCTTGTGGTTGGTCGAGAACAGCCATCGGACGAGAAACCGGGGCTTGTGATCATCCAAGGTCGAGGCTGGATTGGACATGATGTGCTTCCTGCTCTCCTCTTCCGGCAGGCAAGACGGCCTCAACCATGGACGGCACCTGCGATCCGCCGTCACACGGGGCTAGGTCTTGCCTGCGCTCTTTCATTCATCCGTGACGATCGCATCCATCGGAATGTCGTGCGGCTGCGGATAGATGGTTCGGATCCTGCTACGGGCGTAACCGACGCCGACGACGAGAGGCCGCCTGGGCGCCGCGGCCAGGGTCCGGTCGAAGAAGCCGCCGCCATAACCCAGGCGATAGTTAGCGTCGTCAAACCGACAACGGGCGCGATGACCACATCCGGTTGGACGGCAGGTCCATGAGAGGGGACAAGAATATTCCAGACTCCGCGTTCGAGCGGGTCTCCCGGCCCCCAGATGCGAAACTCCAGCGGCCAGCCTTTCTTGATGACGACTGGAAGCGCAATCCGCCCGCCGCGCTCGATCACCTTTATCGCCCAGTTGCGGAGGTCGGGCTCACCGCGGAACGGCCAATAGCCGCTGACGATCCGCCCGCTCACCCGACCGACGGCCAGGTCGAGAACGGAAGCGATGCGTAAAGACCTCGCATTGCGTTCCTCGGCGTCGATCGCGAGACGCTCATCGATTAGACGCTTGCGTTCCGCCTTGCGCCATCGACAGACATCGGGCCATGCGTCCTGAACGGCCGGCTCAGTGCCGTACCCCGGGACAAGCTCATGCATAAAGCATGGTGGAGAGGCGTATTCTCTCGTCTCCGGACAAACATCCTCCTGATCAGACATCGCACGCTCCATATCCGTTACAGCGGAGACCCTCGCCTACGTGGACGTTGCGCTGCGTAAAACAGGAAGGCAAACGGAATTAAATGCTGTATTGATGCAAGATTATTGCACTAATCGGGAACCAGCATGGACATCGACCGCGCGCGCACGTTTTTGGAAATCGTCCATTCCGGCAGCTTTCTGAGAGCTGCCGACCGACTCCACGTCACCCAGACCACTGTCAGCGCGCGGATACGCACGTTGGAGGAAGAGCTCGGACGTCAGCTCTTTGTCCGCAATCGCAATGGTGCGCAGTTGACGCAGGCGGGCCGGGAGTTCGAGCGGTTCGCGCAATCATTCGTGCAAATCTGGGAACGAGCACGCCACCAGCTCGCCATCCCATCGGGACGGACAAGCGTCGTTGCCCTGGGCGGGGAGCTCAGCCTGTGGAACCCGCTGCTGCTCGATTGGCTGGTCTGGATGAAGAAGGCCAGGCCGGAAATCGCCATCCAAGCCCAGGTCGGCGTGCCGGACCAGCTCCTCGAGCAGCTCAGGACTGGCGTTCTCGACATCGCGGTGCTCTATGCGCCGAAGCTGCTGCCAGGCTTCAGGGTGGAGCTCCTCGTGGAGGAGCAGCTCGTCTTGGTTCGGAGCACGGACAGAGACTCAGAGTTGGACGCCTCAAGGGACTATGTCTATGTCGATTGGGGGCCGCTGTTTGCGGCCCAACATGGCGCCAGTTCCTCTGCCTTCGGCGAGCCGGGATTAATGGTCGGCCTTGGTCCGCTTGGGCTGAGCTACATTCTGCGCGCCGGCGGAATGGGCTATTTCCGTAGGGGCGCGGCAGCGCCCCATATCGAGGCCGGGCAGCTGGAGGTCGTGGAGGGCGCGCCGGAATTCACCTATCCGGCCTATGCAGTCTATCCGGATGCAAGCGCGTCGCGAACCGACGTACAGGAGGCGCTACGTGGATTGAAGCAGGTGGTGAAATGACCGTGTTCTGTCAGTTCCAAATCACTGATCATGCGGCCGGAAAGAAATCCACCGCCATGGATTGATCGAACATGCCTTATCCGTTCCACACCATCGGCCACTCGACCCGGTCGATCGCCGAATTCGTCGCCCTGTTGCGGGTTGGCGAGATTACGCTCGTGGTCGACATAAGGACCATGCGGCGATCGCGGGCGAATCCGCAATTCAACAGCGAAACGCTGCCGGACAGCCTTGCGGATTTCGCGATCGGATATGAGCATATTGCCGAGCTTGGCGGCCTGCGCGGCAGGGCGCACGCCATTCCACCGACGCTCAACGCATTCTGGCTCAACCAGAGTTTTCACAACTACGCCGACTACGCGCTGTCAGCGGAGTTTCATGGCGGTCTGGAGCGGCTTGTGTCCCTTGGCAGGCAGCAGCGGTGCGCCATCATGTGCTCGGAAACGCTTTGGTGGCGTTGCCACAGAAGAATCGTCGCGGACTATCTGATCAGTCGTGGCGAGGCCGTTTTTCATCTGATGGGCCATGACAAGGTCGAGCCGGCGAAGCTCACCGACGGTGTGGAGGCAAGGCTCGACGGAACGCTTGTCTACCCGCTTTCCCAGCGTTCTGGATAGTCGAGGCCTCAGGCGGCCGACGGCCCCGGGTCGTCGAACCCGTCGTTGAAAGCCGCCATGACGCTGTTTTCCGCTTTGGGTTGTGACTCATCAGAGTGATGGGCGACGCGCAAAACCGGTCCGTTCGGTCGCCACGGGTCCGGCGCTGCATCCCCCGCCAGCTCCAATCTCTCCCGCCTTGCCGCTTCCGGCTGGTAGACCACTTCATGCACAGTCAGCGTTTCATGGCCGCCCTGCGCGGTCGGAATGGACATGGACTGACCTTCGGCCAGACCAAGCAGCGCCAGGCCGCGCGGGTTGGTGATCGGCAAAAGCATGCCAACCAGACCGCGCATCTCGTCATGTGCGACGATGCGGGTCTCGGCAGGGCCGTCGTTTACACGATAGGTCACTCGGGTGCTGAGCGTCACGACCGTTGGCGGAATGTCTTCTCGAAACATCACAATTGCGCTCGAAATCTTCCGTTGAAGGACAACGGACAAGGCATCGCCGCGGGGATGGCGCTCTTGCATCACTTCAAGAATCGTGAAGTCCTTGGTGGTCAGTTGGCAGCTATCGATAGTGGGCATGGTGCGTCTCCAAGACGGACCCGTGAAAGGGTTCCGGCGTCAAGCATTTGATCGGATGTGGAAGCTACCCCCTGTGCCGGACCAGAACAGGCCGGCGCAGGGGTCACACTCCCGCGATCAGGCTGCCTGCGTGATTGAGGAGACGGATGGAAACGCCCATGTCTAGGCGTCTGCCGGGATCGCCGAAGACGCTGGTGCGCGCCGATCGACTGCATCGCCGTCCGCAGCGGGTTGGCCTACGGCAAGCACCGACAGTTTGTGCCGGCGCCCATCGCGCGCGGTCCACATGATCGACTGTTCGGCCGAGAGGCCGATCAGGGCCGTGCCGATCGGCGTGAGGACTGAAACCTTGCCTTCGGAGATATCCGCGTCGCCAGGAAAAACCAGCGTGACTGTCTTGGCATTGCCAGTATCGGGCTTGAATGTCACCGTCGAACCCATCTGGACGGTGCCGGCGGAGACCGAACCATCGGCGACTATACGTGCCCGCTCGAGTTCGGCGAGCAGTTCATCGGAGGCCTCCGGATTGCGCGCGGCCACGGTGCTCGCAACCGCCGACAGACGCGCATGGTCTGACTGTGAGATGCGGATGTTCGGCTTGCGCCGGGTTTTCGTGTTGTCTTGCATTTGAATACTCATGCTTCCGCTCGGACCAGCCGCCACGGAGGGTGCCGGAATCGGGCCAATTCGTGAAAATCTCGATGGAACGCCGATGCTCCGGAGGCTTGAGGCCCTGCGGAACCATCCCATGTGTGGGCAAACACACCGCCCCTCGGCTCGGGGCGCGCATGGCAGCCGAGCCGGGGGCTACATTCCCGCTATGGGGCAAACCCGGAAAAGAAAATCGCGACGGATTCTGACTGCGGCGTTCATAGGACCATAGTTGGTGAAGCAATCCGGGAAGTCAAGTCAGCCACCTCGGTGCAGTCTGGCGGCTATCAATCCTAAACTTAGTCAGAGCGAGCGCCAAGCAACGTTCTTATCACCAGCTCTCTTCCGGCCCGGTTTATTCCGGTCCCGCTGGGTCTTTCTTCAGCCAGTCCGAGAAAGACAAGACGTTCGGCCAAGGCTTTCGATAGAGATGGGTAGGGTCCGCGGTTCATTCGCTTGAGTGCCGTCTGCTCCTCGTTGGTGAGATCGTCCCAGATAACTGTCATGAGAGCCATCTCCCTTGTGTGCACTATCAAGCCGATGCCGATCCTGAATTGTCCAGCGACGGGCTGCGACCATGAATTCATTGGGCCCCGAAGGTCTTGCTTATGGAACGGCATCTGTTCCGACAATGCCGCCTTCATTCTCCAGAACGCCGATCCGCTTGACTTCCGAGCGGTTGAGCTTCAGGCGAACGCCGATACCGCCGCCGTTCTCGGCAATGAAAACGGCGCCGGCGCTTTCAAGCGCGGTTTGCAGCGTGTCGCAGATATCTCGGTCAGGAAGGTTGATCCGGCGCTCGAATTCTTCGATGACCAGCGCATCCACGCCTGAATTGCCGGCGAGCTTTTCACGGGTCCATTCGACCAGTGCGCGAGCGGCACGGCATTGAGCACCAGTGATCATCCTCAAAATCTCCTTCTGGATCGCTTTGGGAGCGAATTGCCGCCTGCTGAAACCCAGGACGCTGGGAGTGCGACGGCCGCGTCCGTAAAATGCATATCGAATCCGAAAAGGAAAGGGTTGCGCCCCTCACCGCGATCGAATCATGATGCAAAATAATTGTGCTGAAGCGGCAATAAATTTCGTTTGTCTTACAGATAAGGATGAGTGAAGCTCGTGCGTAGCGAAACGACAGATTGGGTGCCAGCCAGCAGGTCTCAACGCTAGGGGACTGTTTGGCGATATCGCGCGAAGGGCACCTTGGGCTCGGCAATGACAATAATGGACAGGCTTGAACACGATTTCGGCAGGATCCTTTCTGGCCCGGACATTCGGCGTCATGTCGTCGGTCGAATGGTATCTGCCAATCGCCCTGACGCAGATGACGGCATCCCAATCGTACCCGTGGATGACAATGCTCTCAAAACGCGGCTGCGCGAGGAACTGCTCCTGCAAGCACGGACCCGGCTGCCGATCACCTATGCAAGACTGGCCGAGAGCATGGTTGGTTCGGAAGCAACAGGCGTGATCCGGGGTGCACTCGAACAACTGATGGACGACGATGCGGACGAAGGCCTGCCATTGCTTGCGGCTGTTGCCGTGAACGCGCTCGATCCTGGTTTGCCCGCTCCCTGGTTCTTCCACAAAGCCGAGGACATGGGGCTGTTCGCTGGCGATCCGGCCGATCTGGAAGCTTACGCTTTCCATGCAAGGGAGTTTTGTCGCGCGATCCATCTCCATGCTGGCAACGGGCAAGGCTCAGGAACGACCTTGCCGCCGGTACTGCCGCCTGCAGACCGGTGAAGGAGAACGAAATGCTGATCGCCAAAGACGTCATGACGTCGCCGGTCATCGCGGTAGGGCCTGACAGTACGGTGGACGAGGTCGCCGGTATTCTTCTGTCGCACGGGATCAGCGCCGTGCCGGTGATTGATCGAGGTGCGCTGCTGGGCATCGTCAGTGAAGGGGACCTGATCCGCCGGGCGGAGATCGGAACAGCGCCGCAGGGCTGTTCCTGGTGGCTTCATTTGTTCACCAACAACGCGGTTCAGGCGGAAGGCTATGTCAAGTCTCATTCCGATCATGTGATCGACGTCATGACACAGCAGGTTGCGACGGTGGTCGAGAGTACGCCAGTCGCCGAGATCGCAACCCTGCTTGAGCATAATCGGATCAAGCGTGCCCCAGTGCTGCGCGACGGGCAGGTGGTTGGGATCGTCAGCCGCGCTAATCTGGTGCGAGCGCTGGTCATTGCCAGGAAAGGGTGGCGCGCTCCGGCCTTGCATGACGACAGCAGCATCAGGATGGAGATTGTCGATGCCTTGCGATCCGAATCGTGGCCCTCGAGTTCGGACGTGATCGTGAACAACGGCGTGGTCACCCTGTGGGGAACGTATCTGTCGGAGCAGGAGCGGAAAGCCTCGATCGTCCTGGCTGAAAACACCGCTGGCGTGCGGGCTATCGATGACCATCGCATTCCCCTCGATATGACCTACGGCTTGGTCTGAAGGCCACCGAATGACATTCGTGGTCACCGACAATTGCATCAAATGCAAATACATGGACTGCGTGGAAGTCTGCCCGGTGGACTGCTTCTACGAAGGCGAGAACATGCTCGTCATCCATCCCGATGAATGCATCGACTGCGGCGTCTGCGAGCCGGAATGCCCGGCGAAGGCCATTTTTCCCGATACCGAGCCTGGTCTCGACGATTGGCTCGCGCTGAACGCCGAGTATGCGTCTGCGTGGCCCAATATTGCGATCAAGCGCGATCCACCCGCCGACGCCAAGGCGTTCGACGGCGAAGCGGACAAGCTCGCGAAATATTTTTCGCCGGAACCTGGGTCGGGTGACTGATCAAAATGAACGCATATGCGCTCCAGCCGTCGCCACTTTATCTGGGCATTGACACTGGCGGCACGTACACCGATGCCGTGCTGTGGTCGGAATCCACAGGCATCGTGGCCAAGGCCAAGTCGCTGACCACGCGGCACGATCTTGCCGAGGGCATCGCCGGCGCCGCAGACGCTGTTTTGTCCGAGGCAGTCATCGAGCCCAGCGCGATCAAGCTCGTCTCGATGTCGACCACGCTGGCCACCAACGCCCTCGTCGAAGGGC
>NZ_JAIUIF010000023.1:0-67954 GCF_020165475.1 Mesorhizobium sp. BR1-1-15
ACAACTATGGCTCCAATGGCGCCAACCAGCCCGCGGCCACTTCGACGGACAGCTCATACACCGCTTCGACCAAGACGCCGGCTCCGGCTGCCCAGCCACCTGTTCAGGGTGCCGACCATAACCTCTTCGGCAACAACTAACAGCCGATCTCCAGTTGACGGCGGGCCTTCCGCCGTCCTGGCGTAATTCGAAAATTCAGGAGACTTGAAATGAAGAAGATCATCCTTGCTGCCGCCGCCGTTCTGGTGGTGTCGGGCAGCGCTTTCGCCGGCAGCGACAACTATGGCTCCAATGGCGCCAACCAGCCCGCGGCCACTTCGACGGACAGCTCATACACCGCTTCGACCAAGACGTCGGCTCCGGCTGCCCAGGCACCTGTTCAGGGTGCCGACCGTAACCTCTTCGGCAACAACTAACAGCCGATCCTGCAGCAGATGGCGGGCAAGCCCGCCTCTGCGGTGGAATTTGAGAATTCAGGAGACTTGAAATGAAAAAGATCATCCTTGCTGCCGCCGCCGTCCTGGCCGTTTCGGGCAGCGCTTTTGCCAGCAGCGACAACTATGGCTCCAATGGCGCCAACCAGCCTGCCGTCACCTCGGTCGACAATGCGCACACGGCTTCGATCCGCGACAGCGGCTCGCCGGTCTACAAGCTGCTCAATTCGTCGGGCGATGAACACAAGTCCGCCCCTCAGGGCAGTGACCGGAATCTCTTCGGCCACTAACAGCCGAAGCTGACACCAAACAGGAGCGGGGGGCTTGGCCCGCCGCTCCTTTTTTGCGTGACCGGCAATTAATTCATGGCCTGCTCTCAGGCCGCTTTCGCTTCCGTCTCGTGCAGCGCGAAGGATCGGCCATCCGCGTCGAAGATATGAAGGTCTCCGGCGTCGGCGCTCAGCCGCAGCGTCGCCCCGCGCTTGACCTCGACATTGCCCGGCAGCTTGGTCACCAGCGGCAGGTCGGCGCGGCCGATGTCGACATAGACGAGTTGCACCTCGCCGAGCTGCTCGACATAATCCACCGTTCCTTCGAACAGATAGTCCGTGCCGCCGGCGATCGTCAGGTCCTCCGGCCGCACGCCGAAGCTCACCGACGCGCCCTTGGCCGAGGCCGGCGTCGCGATCGGCACCGTAGCCTTGCGGCCGCCGACATGACTGATGACGGTCGGATTGCCCGATTTGTCGATGGTCGCCGGCAGGATGTTCATGGCCGGCGAGCCGATGAACTGAGCAACGAACAGATTGCCGGGTTTCTTGTAGAGTTCCATCGGCGTGCCGACCTGCTCGATATGGCCCTCCTTCAGCACCACGATGCGGTCGGCCAGCGTCATCGCCTCGACCTGGTCGTGGGTGACATAGATCATGGTGGTGTTGGGCATCGATTCCTTGAGCTTGGCGATCTCGATGCGGGTGGCGACGCGTAGCGCGGCGTCGAGGTTCGACAGCGGTTCGTCGAACAGGAACACTTTCGGGTTGCGCACGATGGCGCGCCCGATGGCCACGCGCTGGCGCTGGCCTCCCGACATCGCCTTGGGCAGGCGGTCGAGATAGTTGGTCAGCTGCAGGATCTCTGCCGCCTGGCGCACGCGCTTGTCTATCTCGGCCTTGCTTTCCTTCCCGATCTTCATCGAGAACGCCATGTTGTCGTAGACCGTCATATGCGGATAGAGCGCGTAGGACTGGAACACCATGGCGATGCCGCGTTTCGACGGCGGCACGTCGTTGACCACCTCGCCGGCTATTCTGAGCTCGCCCGAGGTGATCTCCTCGAGCCCTGCGATCGAGCGCAGCAATGTCGACTTGCCGCAACCCGACGGCCCGACGAAGACGATGAACTCGCCCGATTTGATGTCGAGGTCGATGCCGTGCAGAATGTTGAGATTGCCGTATGATTTCTTCACTTGCCTCAGCGTGACATCGGCCATGTTTCCCTCCAGTGGTCCCTAGAATTCAGTCGATGCGCCCGAACCAGGCGCCGTAGCCGCCGAGGCGGATGGAGCCGGAGCTCTGTTGTCCCGAAAATCCGTGTCCGGGCAAAGGTTGCAGCGATCGACCGCCAAGGTCAACCTCCGCCGGCCCGGATCCCAGGTTGAAGACGCAGACGATCTGCTCGTTACCGGCGCGGCGCGTGAAGGCGACAGTGTCGCCCTGGCTCTCGATGAAACTGATATCGCCCTTGGCCAGCGCCGGATGGGCGCGGCGGAAGCCGAGAAAGCGCCGGTAGTGTTCGAGCAGCGAATGCTCGTCGCCTTGCTGGACATTGACGGCTTGCGACAGGTGCTTGGCCGGCACCGGCAGCCACGGCTTTGCCTGGGAGAAGCCGCCATTCCTGGCGCTGCCGTCCCACACCATCGGCGTGCGGCAGCCGTCGCGACCCTTGAATTCCGGCCAGAAACGGATGCCGTAGGGATCTTGCAGATCCTCGAACCGCAATTCGGCTTCGCCGAGCCCCAGTTCCTCGCCCTGATAGATGCAGACCGAGCCGCGCAAGGACATCAGCAATGCCGAGATAACCTTGAGATACGCGGTCGGGTCGGCTTCGTTGGCGGCCCAGCGCGAGGCCGGGCGCATCACGTCATGGTTGGAGAAGGCCCAACACGACCAGCCGTCGCTGGCAACCTTGCCAAAGGTTTCCAGCACCGAACGGACCTTGGCGGCGCTGATCTTTTCCGGCGCCAGGAAGTCGAAGGAATAGCACATGTGCACGCGCTTGCCGCCGGCTGTATAGGCCGCGACAACGTCCAGTCCGCGCTGTGAATCGCCGACCTCGCCGACCGCGGCCGTTGCCGGATATTCGTCGAGCAGGGCGCGGAAGCGTTCGAGGAAGCCGAGGTTCTCCGGACGGCTCTTGTCGTAGATGTGGTCTTGGTAGTTGTAGGGATTGACCGCGGGTGCGGTCTGGTCGTTGCGCTGCTCCGGCGGCAGCGGCGGGTTGTTTTCCAGCCCCTGGCTGTGGAAGTAGAAATTGATGGTGTCGAGGCGGAACCCGTCGACACCGCGCTCCAGCCAGAAGCGGGTCACGTCGAGCAGCGCGTCCTGGACTTCGCCGTTGTGGAAATTGAGGTCCGGCTGTTCCGCGAGAAAGTTGTGCAGGTAATATTGCTGGCGGCTGGTGTCCCATTGCCAGGCCGATCCGCCGAAGATCGACAGCCAGTTGTTGGGCGGCGTGCCGTCCGGCCTGGGATCGGCCCAGACGTACCAGTCGGCTTTCGGATTACTGCGGTTCGATCGGCTTTCCCTGAACCAGGGATGGATGTCGGCGGTGTGCGACAGCACCTCGTCGATCATCACCTTCAGCCCCAGCCTGTGCGCCTCCGCCGTCAGCGCGTCGAAATCGGCCAGCGTGCCGAACATCGGGTCGACGTCGCAGTAATCCGAGACGTCGTAGCCGAAATCCTTCATCGGCGATTTGAAGAAGGGCGAGATCCAGATGGCGTCCGCGCCGAGCGCGGCGATATAGGGCAGCCGCCCGATGATTCCCTTGAGGTCGCCGATGCCGTCGCCATTCGAGTCCTGGTAGCTGCGCGGATAGATCTGGTAGATCACGGCACCTCGCCACCAGTCGCTATCGACGGCGAGATCGGGCCTCGAACTGGCTTTCAAAGCGGATTGCATGGTTTCAGCCTCCTTTCACCGAGCCTGCGAGCAGCCCGCGGACGAAATAGCGCTGCAAAGAGAAGAACACGATCAGCGGCACGATGATGGTCACGAAAGCCGACGTCGTCAGGATCTCCCAGTCGCCGCCACGCGAGCCGAGCAAGGCATTGAGCTTGGCGGTCAGCACGATCTGATCCGCCTCCGTGCCAAGGAAAACCATCGCCACCAGGAGATCGTTCCATACCCACAGGAACTGGAAGATGGCGAAGGACGCCAGCACGGGAAATGACAGCGGCAGCACGATCTTGACGAATATCTCGAAATCGCTGGCGCCGTCGATGCGCGCCGATTCCATGATCTCGCGCGGCAGGCCGGCAATGTAGCTCCGCAAGAGGTAGATGGCGAAGGGCAGTCCGAAGCCGGTATGCGCCAGCCAGATGCCGAGATAGGTCTTGGAGGGCACGCCGAAGAAGGCGCCGACGCCGTTATAGAGCTTCAACAGCGGGATCAGCGACATCTGCAGCGGCACCACCAGCAGGCCGATGATGACCGCGATCAGAAGCGCGCGCCCGGGAAAGCGCATCCAGGCCAGAGCGTAAGCCGCAAAGGCGGCGATCAGGATCGGGATGACGGTCGCCGGGATAGTGACGGTCAGCGAGTTCATGAAGGAGCGGCCGATGCCTTCCGAAAACAGCACGGTCCTGTAATTGTCGGTGGTGAATTTCGGCGGCGCCGAGGAGGCATAGTAGACGCGCTGGCCGCGGTCGCCCTCGAACGCCTTGGGCGAGGTCATGACGAAGCTGCCGTCGGCATTGAGCTGCAAGGTAACGCCGTCGCCGAGATCGGCCGATGTGCCGGCCGGATATTGCGTCGGTGCCGCCGACTTGACGCCGAAGGCGCTGATCTCGCGCTTGGCGCCATCGCCGAAAATGTTGCCCTGGAGGACGAACTTGCCGTCCTTCTCGACCTGCGCCGAGGCGGGCGGCAGCCGTCCAGCTTCGGTCTGGGTCGAACTGGCGAACGAGTTCCACCAGCCCGAGGCGATGATCTGGTCCTTGTCGCGCAGCGACGATACCAGGATGCCGAGCGTCGGCATGGTCCAGATCGCAACGAAGACCAGGACGGCGATGTGAACGCCGAAGCGGCTGGCGAAGGAGTTTCCGGTCGCGACGGTCATCTCAATGTCCTCCCGTCTCTTTGTTGGCCTGGCGTATGTTCCAGACCATGATCGGAATGACCGCGATCATGATGATGATGGCGATTGTCGCGCCGCGGCCGAAATCACCGCCGCCACGGAACATCCAGTCGAACATCAGATTGGCCAGCACCTGGCTGTTCCATTGGCCGTTGGTCATGGTCAGGACGATGTCGAATACCTTGAGCACCAGGATGGTGATTGTGGTCCAGACCACGGCGATGGTGCCCCAGATCTGCGGCACCATGATTTTCCAGAAGATCTGGAACGGATTGGCACCGTCGATGACGGCGGCTTCCAGCGTCTCTTCCGGAATGCCGCGCAGCGCCGAAGACAGGATGACCATGGCAAAGCCGGTCTGGATCCAGATCAGGATCACCATCAGGAAGAAATTGTTCCAGAACGGCAGCGATATCCAGACCTGCGGCTGGCCGCCGAAATGCTGGATGATGGCGTTCAGGATGCCGATCTGCGTCTGGCCTTCGCCGCGATACTCATAGATGAATTTCCAGATGACGCTGGCGCCGACGAACGAGATCGCCAGCGGCAGGAAGATCAGGCTCTTGGCGATCGTGCCCCACCAGATCTTGTCGGTAAGCACGGCGATGATCAGGCCAAGGAAGGTACAGGCGGCGGGCACTACGGCCAGCCAGAGCACATTGTTGAGGATCGAATTGCGAAACTCGCGGTCGCCGAAAGCCCATTGATAATTGGCCAGGCCGACGAAATTGGCGCCGCCGCGATCGAGGAAGGACAGCCGCAGCGTCTCGACCACCGGATAGATGAGATAGATGGTCAGGATGATCATCGCCGGACCGACGAACAGCCAGGGCCGGATCAGCCCTTGCCGGCGCAGATTGTCGACGGCGGCGGCACCCGAGACGCCGCGCGAGGGAAAGGTGACGTCGAGCAGTTTGTTGGCGCCCCAGAAATAGGCGACGCAGCCGCCGACGCCGATGATGATGACGAATATGGCCGAGAAAATCTGAGCCGCCATGGGTCCCTCTCCCTGCACGACCCGCCAGGATGGAAACGATCCTTGCGATTGCGCCGCGCGCCGATCTCGTTGTTGAGCGCGAGCAGGCAGGGAAGCGTGTGGCTCCGTGCCCGCCGCATGCCGGAATGTCTACGCTGTCAAGACTGGAACCTGATCCGTCCCGGTTGGCCGGGCTGGGATGTTGCGATGGGGCCGGTCGGATCCGGGCCGGTTGGCCCGGATCCGCTCGGGAGGTGGAGGCCGAGGCCTCCGCAGACGCGGCTCTTACTTGATCGCGTCCCAGCTCTTCTGGATGTCGGTGGCGACGTCCTGCGCCGACTTGCCGCCGACCAGGTCGATCATGCCGGTCCAGAAGGCGCCGGCGCCGATCTTGCCCGGCATCAGGTCCGACCCGTCGAAGCGGAAAGTCGAGGCGTTGGCCAGGATCTCGCCCTGCTTGCGCAGCGCATCGCTGGCATAGGCATCCTTGTTGACCGCCTTGAACGGCGTCACGAAACCGCCTTCGGCCATCCAGATCTCATGGGCCAGCGGCATCTTCAGGAATTCGATGAACGCGCGGGCGGCCTTCGAGTCCTTGGTGATCATCGCCAGCGTTCCGGCGCCGAGCACGGGAGTGCCGAGTTCGGGCTTGGAGGCATAGGGCGGGAAGTAGAAGAAATCCGCGTCCTGGCCGATTTTCGTGCCTTCGGGGAAGAAGGTCGGGATGAACGACGCCTGATGGTGCAGGTAGCACTTCGGCGGCACCGCGAAGAGGCCCTTGGGGCTGTCGCGGAAATCTGTGGCCGCGACCGCCTTGGCGCCGCCATCCACCATCTTGTCGTCGGTCGCGATCTTGCCGAAGATGTCGATTGCATTGACCACGGCCGGGTCGTTGAACGGGATCTCGTTCTTCACCCATTTGTCGTAGGTTTCCGGAGACTGCGTGCGCAGCATCAGGTCTTCCACCCAGTCCGTCGCCGGCCAGCCGGTGGCGCCGCCCGAGCCGAGCCCGATGCACCACGGCGTGCCGCCGTCGGCGATAATCTTCTTCTGGAGATCGGCGAGTTCTTCCTGCGTCTTCGGCACCTTGTAGCCGGCTTCCTCGAAATTGTCCGGCGAGTACCAGACCAGCGACTTCACGTCGGCCTTGTAGGGGAAGGCGAAGAAGCCCGGCTTGCCGTCCTTGTCCTTGAAGGTGCCGAGGTCGACCCATGACTGGCCGGCGCCGTAATTGTCCTTGACCCATTTGGCGGTATCGTCGCCGAGCGGCGTCAAGAGACCCTTGGAAGCAAGGTCCTGGATCAGGCCGGGTTGCGGCAGAACGGCGATGTTGGGCGGGCTGCCGGCCTGCGTGTCGATGACGATCTGCTGCTCGTAATTTTCCGAGGAGGAATATTTGATCTCGGCGCCGGTGGCTTCCGAGAAATAATCGAGTACGCCGCGCACCAGGGTCTCGTCCTCGCCGCGCCATGGCCCGAAGATCGACAGGGTCTCCCCCTTGAGGTCGATTTTCTTGAGCTCTTCGTAGTTTGCCCAGTTGAAACGCTTGTCCTCGCCCGGCTTGAATTTCAGCTCGGCCTGCGCGGGCGCGCCGAGGGCGAGCACGGCAAGCGCGGCGCCCAGCAAAAGCATTTTCTTCATCGGTATTCCCTCCCAGTGGGTCACAAACACCGGACGGAACCTCCATTCCGCCCGCCGACGCCGCAGGACTGTGACTCAGTCGGAAAGGAACCGCAACCTTTCGAAGAGTCTTCCAAAGCGCTTTGGCTATTTCGATCTCGCCATTGAATCGTCCAGAAGTCAAGAGGCGTGGTAACTTAATCGATTTAGTTCCGGAGTCTGGCGCCTGGAAAATCGCGCTGCAGCATGCTTTTTTGGCAGTGCAGCAGCAATTTATGTTTCAAACCTGCACCAAGCCTGCCTATGGTCGCCATGATATGACGGGCCTGCCGCAGGGCTTGGGTCGATTCAATTTGAAAGCGCTTTGAGGCATGGAGCCCTCTCGTGAACCTGAAGCAACTCGCGCACATGCTGGCGCTTTCGCAGACCACGGTAAGCCGGGCGCTGAACGGCTATCCCGAGGTCAACGAAGAGACGCGCCGGCGCGTCATGGACGCCGCCAAGCGCCATGGCTATCGCCCCAATCCGAGCGCACGCCGGCTTGCGACCGGCAAGTCCGGAATGATCGGCTATGTCTTGCCGACGGGTGCTGCCGTCGACATCGACCCGCACTTCGTCGAATTCCTGTCCGGCCTTGGCGATTATGCGCGCTCGCACGAGCTCGATCTGGTGCTGTCTCCCGCCGACGCCGACGACCAGGAGACGACTTACCGGCGCATCGTCGCCAACCGCCAGGTCGACGCCGTCTACATCTCCTCGCCGACGCCGGCCGACCGGCGTGTGGCGCTGGTCAACACGCTCGGTATACCCTTCATCATCCATGGCCGCAGCGAAGGTTTCGATTTCGACTATCCCTATCTCGACATCGACAATGAGGGCGCCTTTTACGAGGCGGCGCGACTGCTCGTCCAGCTCGGCCACCGGCGGCTGGCGCTGATCAATGGCGATGACCGCGAAACCTTCGCCGTGCATCGCGAGCGAGGCGTGCGCCGGGCGCTCGCCGCGAGCGGCCTGACCTTGGGCGACCGCCATGTCTGCTCCGTTGCCATGACCGAGGAGAACGGCTATCGCGCCGCCCGGCGCCTGCTCGAACAGGACGGCGCGCCGACCGCGATCGCCTGCTCCAGCCTGATCATGGCGCTCGGCGTCGTGCGCGCCGTGCGCGACCTCGGCCTGAGCATCCCCGGCGACATCTCATTAATTGCACATGACGACGTCTTCCCATGGCTGAAGCCGGAGAATTTCTCCGTACCGCTGTCGACGACGCGCTCCTCGATCCGGCTCGCCGGCGCCCGCATCGCCGAGCGTCTGGCCGCACGGATATCGGGCCTGGAGGAGGGCCCGCGCGGCGAGGTCTGGCCGGTCGACCTGGTGATCAGGGGGTCGGTTGCCGGAGCGCCTGCCTAGGGTTAGAGCCAATCGCTCCGAGGGGCCGAGTTCGACCGCTTGCGGGCGTTGCCGGAAGATCGATTGCAGTGTCATGGATAGTGGTCTGCCTGCACCGCGCTTGCTTTGGCTTTTAGAGGGTGGCAACCAGTAAAGCCGAAGCCATCAACCAGCCCTCCTGGATGCCCAATTTGCCCATATTCCCGTTCTCCGAAAAGGATCCAATCCAACATCCTGGCCCACCGCCGAAGCGTTCGGAGGTGGTCATCATTGGTGGCGGCATTATCGGCGTAACGACGGCTCTTTTCCTGGCGGAGCGGAACATTCCGGTCACGCTGCTGGAAAAAGGCCGCGTTGCGGCCGAACAATCGTCCCGAAACTGGGGCTGGATTCGAAAGCAGGGGCGCGACGCAGATGAACTGCCAATTGTCATCGAGGCTTTTCGCCTATGGCGGCAACTGGCTGAGGAATGCGGCGAAGACATCGGGCTGGACCAGACAGGTGTGACCTATCTGGCGAACTCCGACAAGGACATGGCCGGTTTCGAAGAGTTCATGAAGATCGCCGCCATCCATGGGCTCGACACTCGCCTCCTGGACGCGGACGAAACCGCGAAACTCATCAAGGGCATGTCGCGCAAGTTCAAGGGCGCGATGACGACGCCCTCCGACATGCGCGCGGAGCCTTGGTTGGCGGTACCTGCGCTTGCTCGTCTTGCCGTCCGAAAAGGCGCCAAGATCATAGAGAATTGCGCAGCGCGAACCCTCGAAATCTCAGCCGGCAGGATCAGAGGAGTGTGGACCGAGGCGGGATACATTGAAAGCTCCAGCGTACTGGTCGCGGGCGGCGCCTGGTCGTCCCTGTTCCTGAGAAGACATGGCGTCTCCATCCCCCAACTCAGCGTCAGGGTAACCGTAGCCGCAACGGAGCCTATGCCTGAAATCTATGCAGGTGCGGCAGCGGACGAACACATCGCTTTCAGGCGCCGACAGGATGGCGGATACACGCTCGCCCCGGGAGGTAGTAATTTGCTTTACCTGGGGCCTGACGCATTCCGGCACGCCACCAAGTATCTTTCCGCCCTCATGGCCAATCCGCTCGGAACCCGCTACTTTCCGTACGCTCCATCGGGTTACCCTGATAGCTGGTCGACCCCGCGCGATTGGACCCCGGATTCCCGGAGTCCTTTCGAAAGAATGCGGGTGCTCAACCCGGCCGCTGAACGCTCCGGCCTCCGTTCTGTAAAGCGCAATTTCAGACGCCTTTTTCCACAGTTCGAAACAGTTCGCTTGAAGGCAGGCTGGGGAGGCATGATTGACGCCATGCCCGATGTCGTCCCCGTCGTGGATCACGCCCGGGCGGTCGTCGGTCTTTTCGTGGCCACGGGAATGAGTGGTCACGGCTTCGGTATCGGACCTGGAATCGGTCGCGTCGTTTCCGACCTGATACAGGGTAACACGAGTGGGCATGATCTCAGCCGCTTTCGGCTGTCACGCTTCTATGATGGAAGCGCCGTTCGGTTGGGTCCGGCCCTCTAGATGTTTAGTCCAGCATTCGTCCCGTCTCGGCCATCGCAAATAGCCGACTGGATTTAGGAGCATGTTGCCAAGGATCATTCCTTCGCCGTCTCGGCGGCCTTGATGTCCAGCAGCCCGTAGCCGAAGTCATCGTCCCGCCCTTTCGAACCGAGATCCCGGGCCGTTGCGGCCAGCGCCTTTTCGATGGCGTCGGCCGAGCGGTCCGGCGCGGCGTGGATGAGATTGGCAATGGCGCCCGAGACGATCGCGGCGGCGAACGATGTGCCGGTGACGACATCCGAGCCGGCTCCGCTCGGCGCCACCATCTCGACGCCCGGCGCCGAGATGAAGACATAGGCGCCGCGATTGGCCTGCGGCATTAGCCCATCCCTGGCGTCGGTGGCGGTTACCGCGATGACGCCGTCGAAGGCGGCCGGGTAGCCATAGGGCGCCTTGGGCCCGTTGTTGCCGGCGGCGGCGACAAGAACCATGCCGAGCGCGCGTGCATTGCGGCAGGCGATGCCGAGCAGGTCGTTCTTCGGACCGACGAAACTCATATTGATGATGCGCACGTCCTGCTCGGCCGCCCAGTCGAGCGCAGCGAGGATGACGTCCATTGTCGACTTGCCGCCTTCGAAGGCACGTGCGTGATAGATCCTGGCGCCGGGCGCCATGCCCTTGAGCGCGCCGACGCCGGCGATCAGCCCGTCGATTGAGGTGCCGTGGTCGCGCTTTTCGACCGGCACGTCGGGCATGGCGTCGAACTGGCCGGCGATGACCCCGGCCAGCGTCGGATTGGTGTCGTCGACGCCGGTATCGATTACCGCGACGCGGACGTTCTCGCCGCTCGCATGGTTGGCGTCGAGCGCGATGCGCTCGAACGCATAGTTGACGATGCCCGCCGCCTGCTGAAGCGAATAGATATGGTTGGGCTCACGCCGCTGCGTGCGGCTGTCGGCGGCAAGCTGCGCCAGCACCACGCCGACGGGGCGACCGTCGGGAATGCCGAAGCGCACAAGCGTGGTGCCGAGCAAAAATGATTGCCGCTGCGAGCGCACATCGAGGCCGAAGGAAGCGGCGATCTGCTGCACGGCGCCCGCATCGCCATCGACGGTCACCAGCACCTCGTCGGGCACGAAATCGCCGGCCACGGCGCGTGGCGGCTGAACGGCGATGAGATCGCTTGGCGAGACGATCGGCCCGCCCGAAGGCAGTCCGGCCTGCGTGCCGGCGGGCGGCGCCGCCGGGTCCGGCCGTGGCGTCGGCACCGGTGCCGCGGGAGCGGCCGGATTGGGGAACAGGTCGACGATCAGGGCGGGAAGAAACACGGCACCGGCCGCGCCGTCACTGATGCTCTTGCCGTCCTTGCCACAGTCGGCGCCCGCCGCATCGGTGCCGTTGCGGCAGTCGATCTTTCCCCGGTTGGCATTGGCGTCGTTGCCCTGCGCCGACGCAGGCCCGGTGGCGATCGTCATCGCTGCCGCAAGAATTGCCGCAAATCGGATGACCGCCTCAGCCGCCATCGGCCGGTTTCCTTCCCTCGATCACGGTGTCGGTGAAAGGCTGGGCGGCAACAAGGCCGAGTTGCCTGGTGTAGTCGGCCGCGTTGGCGGCCGGAATGCCGAGCCGGAACACGCCCCCGGCGGTCGGTCCGTCCAGGATCTTCAGGCCGCTGCTGCCGAGAAAGGCGGCGATGTCGGACATTTTCGCGTCGGGCTTGAACTTGACCAGGGCGAACGGCATCTTCGCCATCTCGTCCTGCGCGCCCGCGATCTCGAAATTGCCGTCCTTGCCGCCGGGCTGCACGAACGACTGCACCATGACCAGCGCCAGCAGAGCCGCGGCCGCCGCCCAGGCGACGCCGACCGGCAGCGCCATGAAACGGCCCCAGGCCTGCGCCAGCCAGGACGAACCGGCGGCGGCGCGCGCCGGGCCAGCCTCCGCATCGAGCGCCCTGGAAAAGCGGCTCAGCGCGTCGGCCGGCGGACGGATCGCCTCATTGGCGGCCGCGGTGCTGGAGAATTCAGCCTCCGCCTCGCCAAGGGCGGCCATCGCCGTCGGATCGCTGGCCAGCCATTCCTCGACGGCCTCCAGTTCCGAGCCTTCCAGCGAACCGTTCAGGTAGAACGGCAGCAACGTTTCCATTTCGTCGCGGCGCGACATCTTTTCAGCGGCGCTCATGGCCACCCCCTGTCGTAACCGGCGGCCTTGAGGGCTTCGCCGAGTTTCTTGCGGGCATAAAACATGCGGGTCTTGACGGTCGCGACCGGGATGTCGAGCACCTCGCCGATCTCGGTCACCGATTGCCCCTGATAATAGGCGAGATCGATGACCACGCGATGCTCGCGCGGCAAGGCATCGATGAAGCGGCGCAAGGCAGTGCTCTTGTCCTCCTTCATGGCAACGATCTCGGGCGTATCGGCGCCGTCGGGCACCGCGGCTGCGGCCTCGTCGTCGATCCAGTCTTCCTTTTTCTTGCGCAACAGGGACAGCGCCTTGAAGCGGGCGATGCCGAGCAGCCATGTCGAGACTTCGGAACGTCCCTCGAAACCCGGCGCCTGGCGCCACAGTTCGAGGAACACCTCGTTCGCGATGTCGTCAGCCATCATTTCCGATCCCGTCTGGCGCGCCACGAAGCGGTATATCCGCGCGTGGTGGCGCATGAACAGGAGCCGCACGGCGGCCCGGTCGCCCTTCGCGACCCGCTCGACAAGCGCGCGATCGGTCTCCATCGCGCCGGTCATGACCGATCGAGCCGCCTGGCTCCTGCCTGCTCTGTCGCTGATCGGCTCAAAAAGGTTCATCCTCCGCCAAGGAATTTGCGGAGGCTAACCGAAGAAGATGAGCCTTGCCAGTGGGTGAAGGGGAAGCTAGCTCAGGAAGGGCTTCGCCTTCATCGTCTCGGGTATCGCCACCCCCAGCCGGCTTAGAACCGTTGGCGCCAGCTGCAATTGGTCGAGCAGCGTGTCGGCATCTGGTCCGTTGCCGCCGCCGAAATAATACAGCGCGAAATCCTGCATCTCGTCATCGCGGCCGCCATGGTGGCCGCGGTCGGTCTGGCCGTGATCGGCGGTGACGATCACTTCATAGCCGGCGTCGCGCCAGCGCGGCAGGAAAGCGGCCAGCATGCCGTCCATCGCGTAGCAGGCATGGTCCATCTCGTGACAGTCATGGCCGAAACGGTGGCCCATCGAGTCCAGCGTGCAAGTGTGCAGGATGCCGTAGTCGATGCCGTGGCGGCTGCTCAGCATGGTCAGCGTGGCGAACAGGTCGACGTCGCTCGGCGTCATCTGGTTGCGCGCGTTGTAGCCGGTCATGGTGTGGAAGCGGCCATGCGTGATCGGCCCGCCCGGCTCGTCATACTCCATGTCCTCGACGAGGTCGAACGGGTAGGAACGGAAGAACTCCGACCAGTAGGAGTGGGTGACCGCGCCGGTTATTCCCCCGGCCCTGGTGACCTCCGAGAAGATGTCGGGCCGGCTGACGCGGAAGCGGTTCTCGTTGGAAAGAATGCCATGCGCCTGCGGCGGCACCCCGGTGTGGATCGAAGCATAACAGCAGGCCGAGGTCGACGGCAGCACCGAGCGCATCCTCCATACCCGCGCTTCGCCCGACTGCACCCAGCCTTCGAGGTTGCCCATCAGCCGGCGCCAGTTCCGGTAAGGCACGCCGTCGAGGATGATCAGCAACAGTTTGGTCTTGAGCGCCACGAGCTGCTCCATGCGATGGTCGGGGGAACGAGCACGCCGCGTGTCGCACGGACACGCGGCGCTTCGGCGGGAACTTGATGTCAGGCGTTCAGCCAGCATTCGGCGAGCGCGTAGCCGTCCATCATCTCGCCGATCGGGCTCTTGGCGAAGCCGCCGATCTTGTTGGTGGCGGCGTCGATGAACTGGTTGAAGAAAGGCACGATCAATCCGCCTTCGTCGCGCATCAGCACGGCCATGTCGTGATAGATCGCCTTGCGCTTGTCCTGGTCGAGCTCGCCGCGCGCTGCAAACAGCATCTTGTCGAACTCGGGCCGCTTGAAACGCGTGTCGTTCCAGTCGGCGTTCGACACATAGCCGGTGGAATACATCTGGTCCTGCGTGGCACGCCCGCCCCAGTAAGACAGCGAGAAAGGCTGCTTGTTCCAGACCTCCGACCAATAGCCGTCGCCAGGCTCGCGCTTGATCTCGATCTTGATGCCTGCCTTGGCGGCGCTCTGCTGATAGAGCTGTGCCGCATCGACGGCCCCGGGGAAGGCGACGTCGGAGGTGCGCAGCAGGATCGAGCCGCTGTGGCCCGACTTCTTGTAGAGCGCCGCAGCCTTTTCCGGGTCGAATTTGCGCTGTTCGATGGCCGAAAACAGCGGATAGGACTCGTTGATCGGGAAGTCATTGCCGACCGAACCGTAGCCGCGCAGGATCTTTTCCAGCATCTCGTCGCGGTCCATGGCGAGCTTGAGCGCCATCCTGAGATCGCCGTTGTCGAAGGGCGCGGTGTCGCAGAACATGTTGAACGGGTAATAGCCCTTGCCCGAAACGTTCTCGATGCTGACGCCGGGGATGCGCTTGACGAGATCGACCACCTTCGGCTCGACGCGATTGATCATGTGCACCTGGCCGCCTTGCAGGGCCGCCAGCCGCGCCGTCGCATCGTTGATGACGACGATCTCGACCTGGTCGGCATGGCCCGCCTTGTCGCCCTGCCAGTAATTGGCGAAGCGCTCGCCGCCGTGGCGCACGCCGGGCTGGTTGACGGTCACCTTATAGGGGCCGGCGCTGATGCCCGCGTTCGGATTGTCCTTGCCGCCATTGGGCTGGATGACGAGATGATAGTCGGCCATCAGATAGGGGAAGTCGGCATCGGCGTCGGCAAGCGTGACGACGACCTCCTTGCCGTTGGCCTTGATGCCCTTGATGTTTTTGAGAATGCCGAGTGCGCCCGACTTCGACTTCTCGTCGGCGTGGCGCTCGATGGTGGCCGCGACATCCTCCGCGCCGACCGTCTTGCCATTGTGGAACTCGATGCCGTCACGGATCTTGATCGTCCAGGTCTTGGCATCCGGGGAAGCGCCGATGTCCTCGGCGATCAGGTTGACCAACCTGTTGTCGGGGGTGAGGCGAACCAGATATTCGCCCCACTGCTTGCCGAAGCTGAAGGTGACTTGGCTGAGGTTCAGCGCCGGATCGAGGCTGTTGGTCGATTCGCCGCCCTGCAGGCCGGCCTTGAGAATGCCGCCCTTGACCGGCATCTGCGCGAAGGCTTTCCCGGCCAGCGTCGTTGCCAGCGCCGCCGACATGCCCAGCGCCGCGGTGCGGCCGAGAAAGTCACGCCGCGATATCCGGCCTTGGCCAGCGAGTTCAGCGAGATGATCGAGTTCAGTCTTCATGTCCTACCCCTTTTTGAAACAACCGCACACAGGCTATGCCGTCCGAAGGACGTCTGGCCCTCCAGTGTTGCATCCGGATGACGTTCGTCATCTCCTTGACTGGCGAACCGCTGGCTAGTTCCCGGCGCTCGCCATGCGTCGCCCCTTGATCGCCTTTTCCAGCCAGCCGATCTCCATTTCCGGAACCGAGGACAGCAGGAGGTCGGTATAGGCATCGAAAGGCGGTGTGAGCACCTTGCTTTTGGAACCGTAACGGACCACCTCGCCGCGATACATCACCGCGATCGAATCGGCGATCGACCTTACCGTCGCAAGGTCGTGGGTAATGAAGAGATATGCGACCTTCTCGTGCTGCTGCAGGTTCAACAAAAGCTTGAGAATGCCGTTGGCCACCAGCGGGTCGAGCGCCGAGGTCACCTCGTCGCAGATGATCAGCTTCGGTTTGGCGGCGAGCGAGCGGGCGATGCAGACGCGCTGCTTCTGGCCGCCCGACAGCTCCGCCGGATAGCGGTCGAGGAAGCCTTTGCCCATCTCGATCTCGTCGAGCAATTCGGCAACGCGCCGGTCGCGCTCACGTCCCCGCATGCCGAAATAGAACTCCAGCGGCCGGCCGATGATGGTGCCGACGGTCTGGCGCGGGTTCATGGCCACGTCGGCCATCTGGTAGATCATCTGCAGCTGCCGCAGATCCTCCTTCGGCCGGTCGGCAAGTCGGTTGGCAAGCGGGCGCCCGTCGAAGGTCACCGTGCCCTGTTCGGGCGGCAGGAGCCCTGTGATGGCGCGCGCCAGCGTCGACTTGCCGGAGCCGGACTCGCCGACCACCGCCAGCGTCTGGCCGGGATAGATATCGACGGAGACGTTCTTCAGCACCTTGACATGACCGCCGCCATACGCGGCGGTGACGTTCTTCACGGACAGGAATGGCGAGACGCCGGGTTTCTGCTCGGCGTGTTCGATCTCGTGCACTGACACCAGAGCGTTGGTGTACTCCTGGCGCGGCTCCTTGATGATCTGGCGGGTGCCGCCCCATTCGACCAGCCGGCCATGGCGCAGCACCATGATCTCGTCCGACACCTGGGCGACGACGGCGAGGTCGTGGGTGATGTAGAGCGCGGCCACATGCGTGTCGCGGATGGCGTCCTTGATCGCCGACAGCACGTCGATCTGCGTCGTCACGTCGAGCGCCGTCGTCGGCTCGTCGAAGACGATCAGGTCCGGTTCCGAGCACAGCGCCATCGCCGTCATCACACGCTGCAGCTGGCCTCCGGAGACCTGGTGCGGGAAACGCTCGCCGATGGTTTCGGGATTGGGCAGGCTCAGCTTCTTGAACAGCGCGACGGCGCGTTTCTCGGCCTCCGCGCGCGTCGCCCTGCCGTGCAGGAGGGTGGCTTCGACAACCTGGTCCATCAGCCTGTGCGCCGGGTTGAACGCCGCTGCCGCCGACTGCGCGACATAGCAGACCTCGCGGCCGCGCAGCCTGCGGAAACCTTCCTTGCCGCCCTTGAGGATGTCGCGGCCGTTGAGGAGCACCTCGCCGCCGGTGATGCGCACGCCGCCGCGCCCATAACCCATCGAAGACAGGCCGATGGTCGACTTGCCGGCACCGGATTCGCCGATCAGGCCGAGCACCTTGCCCTTTTCCAGGGTCAGCGAGACGTCATGGACGAGCGTGATGGTCTTTGGCGCTTCGCCCGGTGGGTAGACCATGGCCTCGATGCGCAGGTTGCGGATATCGAGGAGCGGGCTGGATTTCGCTTTGCTGTCGGCCATCATCCGCGTCCTCCTTTCAGGCTTGTCGTGCGGTTGAGCACCCAGTCGGCGACGAGATTGACCGAGATCGCAAGCGCCGCGATCGCGGCCGCCGGTATGAGCGCCGCGGCAATGCCGAAGACGATGCCGTCCTTGTTTTCCTTGACCATGCCGCCCCAGTCGGCATCCGGCGGCTGTACGCCGAGGCCAAGAAAGGAGAGCGTCGACAGGAACAGCACGGCATAGATGAAGCGCAGGCCGAGTTCCGAGACCAGCGGCGACAGCGCATTGGGCAGGATCTCGCGGAAGATGATCCAGGTGCTGCCTTCGCCGCGCAGCTTGGCGGCTTCGACATAATCCATGACGTTGATGTCGACGGCCACCGCGCGCGACAGGCGGTAGACGCGGGTCGAGTCAAGAATGCCCATCACCAGGATCAGCGTCACCAGGTTTGTCGGCAGCACCGAGAGCACGACAAGGCCCATGATCAGCGTCGGGATCGACATCAGAAGATCGACGAGGCGCGACAGCAGCGTGTCGAACCAGCCGCCGAACACCGCCGCCGAAAAGCCGAGAATGGCGCCAAGCGAGAAGGACAACGCCGTGGCGAGCACTGCGATGAAAAGGGTGATGCGCGCACCATAGATCATGCGCGACAGCAGATCGCGGCCAAGGTTGTCGGTGCCCAGCCAATGCGCCGCCGACATCGGCTCCCAGACGTCGCCGACGATCTCGCCATTGCCGTGCGGCGCAAGCCACGGCGCGAAGATGGCCGCCAGCACGAACAGGGCCGTCAGCACCAGGCCGACCAGCGCGGGCACGGGGATGCGTTTGATGTCGAGCATGCCCGCCCTCTTCATTTGGGATGCCTCAGGCGCGGATTGGCGACGATTGCCGCTATATCAGCGATGATGTTTAGGCCGATATAGACGGCGGCGAAGATCAGTCCGACCGCCTGCACCACCGGCACGTCGCGCTTGGTGACGTGATCGACCAGATACTGCCCCATGCCGGGATAGACGAAGATCACTTCGACCACGACCACGCCGACGATCAGATAGGCGAGGTTGAGCATGACCACGTTGATGATCGGCGCGATGGCGTTCGGGAAGGCATGTTTGCGGATGACCGCGAAAGCCGAGAGCCCCTTGAGCTCGGCGGTCTCCACATAGGCCGATTGCATGACGTTTAGGATCGCAGCGCGCGTCATGCGCATCATATGGGCAAGCACCACCAGCGTCAGCGCCGCCGCCGGCAGCGCGATCGCCTGCATGCGTTCACCGAAAGGCATGCCGTCATAGACGGTCGAGATGGCGGGGAACCACTGATGCTGAACCGCGAAGTAGAAGACCAGCAAGTAGCCGATGAAGAATTCCGGGAAGGAGGTCGAGGCGAGCGCCAGTCCCGAGATCAGCTTGTCGACCCAGCCATTGCGGTAGCGCACCGCGATCAGGCCAAGCGTTATGGCCAGTGGAATGGCCACGATCGCCGCCCAGAAGGCGAGGAAAAGCGTGTTCCACAGCCGGCCCTTGATCGATGTCGCGATATCCTGTCCGCTCGACATGGCGGTCCCGAGATCGCCGGTCAAAACGCCGCCGAGCCAGCGGAAATACCTGATATAGGCCGGATCGTTGAGCCCAAGCTGCTCACGCAGATTGGCGAGCGATTCCGGTGTCGCCGACTGCCCTAGGATGGCTTGCGCGACGTCGCCGGGCAGGATCTGTGTGCCGGCGAAGATCAGGACCGAGACGGCCAACAAAAGGAGGATGCCCAGCGCGACGCGCTGGGCCACCAGTTTCACGATGGGTGAGGACATCTGGGCAAGGCCGGCTCAGGCTTCGAGCCAGCACTTTGCCAGGGCATAGCCATTCATCAACTCCTGGTGCGGATCGTCCACCCAGCCGCCCACCTTGGCGCCGGTGGCGTCGATGAACTGGTTGAACATCGGCAGGATCAGGCCGCCTTCGTCGCGCACCATGACGGCCATGTCGTGATACATCGCCTTGCGCTTGGCCTCGTCCAGCTCGGCGCGCGCCGCCAGCACCATCTTGTCGAAATCCGGGCGCTTGAAACGCGTGTCGTTCCAGTCGGCGGTCGACAGGTAGGCGGTCGAGTACATCTGGTCCTGGGTCGAGCGTCCGCCCCAATAGGAGGCGCAGAAGGGCTGCTTGTTCCAGACCTCGTTCCAGTAGCCGTCGCCCGGCTCGCGCTTGAGCTCGATCTGGATGCCGGCCTTGGCCGCGCTCTGCTGGAAAAGCTGGGACGCGTCGACGGCGCCGGGAAAGGCGACGTCGGAGGTCCTGAGCAGCACCGCGCCGTCATGCCCCGACTTCTTGTAGTGGAACTTGGCCTTGTCCGGATCGTATGTGCGCTGCTCGATCTCGGTGAACAGCGGGTAGGCGGCATTGATCGGGAAATCATTGCCGAGCGAACCGTAACCGCGCAGCACCTTCTTCAGCATTTCTTCGCGGTCGATCGCCAGCTTCAGCGCCATCCTAAGGTCGTTGTTGTCGAACGGCGCCGTATTGCAGTGCATGATGAAGACGTAGTGGCCCGGTCCCGCATGGTTGCGGATGGTGACGCCCGGCACGCGTTTGATCAGGTCGACGATCTTCGGCTCGACGCGGTTGACCATGTTGACCTGGCCGCCCTGCAGGGCGGCCGTACGGGCCGTAGCGTCGTTGATGACGATGATCTCGATCTGGTCGGCATGGCCCATCTTGTCGCCCTGCCAGTAATTGGCGAAGCGCTCGCCGCCATGGCGCACGCCGGGCTCGTTGGTGGTGACCTTGTAAGGGCCCGCCGAGATGCCGGCATCGGCCTTGTCCTTGCCTCCATTGGGCTGGACGATCAGGTGGTAGTCGCTGAGCAGGTAGGGCAGATCGGCATTGGCCTCCTTCAGCGTCAGCACCACTTCCTTGCCGCTGGCCTTGATGCTTTCGATGCCTTTCATGTAGCCGAGCGCGCCGGACTTCGACTTCTCGTCCGAATGACGCTCGAGCGTGGCGGCGACGTCTTCGGCGGTCACCGTCTTGCCATTGTGGAATTCGACGCCGTCGCGGATCTTCAGTGTCCAGACCTTGGCATCGTCGGACGAGCCGATCTCCTCGGCGATGCGGTTCTCGAGCTTGCCCTCTGGGGAAAGCTCGACGATCAGTTCGCCCCACATCTTGCCGAAGGCGAACGGCACCTGCGTCATGAACAGGGCTGGATCCAGGCTGTTGGTGGACTCGCCGCCAACCAGGCCTGCCTTGAGCGTGCCGCCCTTGACCGGGCCGGCTGCGCGCGCCGCGCTCGAAAGCAGTGAGTTGGCGAAGGTCGCGGTGACGCCGAGCGCTGCCGCCCGGCCGAGAAAATCACGACGGCTGAGCTTGCCTGAGGCGACGCGTCGGCTAAGGAATTCCAGTTCGTTTGACATTTTGAGTTCCTCACTCTGTTGGTTCGACCTTAGTGGTCGTTTTCTTGTTTCTTGTGAGGGGAATAATGACCGCAAGGGAAAGCGGTAAGCAAGACCGAATGCGACATGCCGTGGCGTAAATGGCACGTCGCAATTGGACCAATGCCTTGCCGCTCAAACAAGCGAGCGCGGAACCGCCTGTTCAAAATCGCGTTCGAAGACGAGTTTTTCGCCTTCGTAAGCTTCAATTCGGGCGCTTACGATGAAGTTTTTGGCGTCCGAGCGTATTTCGGCCGATGTTTCGGTGCGCACCGACCATCCGCTTCGCGACAGGGTTTGCGTCCAATGCGTCCGTCCCCCAGCCGACAACGGATCGTCCGGATGGATCGTCCAGGTCTCGCGGGCGATGCTGCCGTTCGCCAGGCCATGTGCAAGATCGCGCACCTCGCCGAAATCGTCTTCTATGGAAAGCGTGACGATGCCGGTCTTCTCGTCGCGGTCGACGCGGCGTTCCGAATTGGCCGGGCGGATCGTCTCGGTTGCCCAGGGGGGAGCAGCCTCCGGCGCGGCGAACGTGACCTCGTCGCCCGTCGCCAGCGGGCGCAGCGGCAGCTTCAGCGTCGCCGCCGACAGGCTCAGGCGGACCGGCTCCGGCGAGGGCCAGATCATGGGCCAATAGGCGTTCGAGACGGCTATGCGCAAATGGTGGCCGGCCGGCACGCGATAGGCGCACTGGTCGAGCACGACGCGTGCCGAAACGCTCTCGCCGGGGACAAGCGCTTGCGGGAATTCGTGCGAGAGGCGATGCGTCAGGTTGAGCACGCCATAGGAGATCAGTTCGGAGGCGCCATCGGGATGCACGTCGCAAAGCCGCACCGCGATGTTGGCCTGCGGGCGGTCGCAGGATAACCGGACCTCGACTTCCGGTGCGCCGACGACGTCGGTCGCCTCGGCGAGTTCCGGCTGGTCGAAACACACCGACAGCGCGTCGTCGGGACGCTGGTCGCCCGGCAATTCCGGGCCGAAGGTGAACGGGAAATACTCACCGCCGGCCAGCCCGCAGCTTTGCGGCGAAGCGATGATGACGGATTTACCGCCCGCCGGGATCAGGTCGATCGTTTGGGTCTTTATGTCGGGCGACGGCCACTGCCGCTCCGCCACCCAGCGGCCCGGCCGTTCCGGATGCCAGCGCGCTGGCCGCACGCTGTCCATCACATAGGCGCGGTAGGCCGGGTCGGCCTCGACGCCGGTCTCGATACCCTTCAGCCAGCGGTCCCACCAGCGCAGCGCTTCCTGCAGGAAGCCGATTGCCGGCTGGGGCCCGGCATAATGCGGGTATTTGTGGATCCAAGGGCCGACAATGCCTTTGACCGGCGCCTCGATGTTGGCGACGAGATGCGAGATGGTGTTGCGGTAACCGTCATGCCAGCCGCCGATCGACAGCACCGCGGCCTTGACGGCGGAGAAATCCTCGCAGATCGATCCCCGTTTCCAGTAGGCGTCGCGGTGCTGGTGGCCAAGCCAGAGTGGCAAAAGGAACGACTGGTTCTCCAGCCGGCTGAGCCACAGGTCGCGCCATCTGTTGTCGCCCGCCAGCAGCGGGTCCGGCGGCCGTGACGAATAGGACAGCATTGTCGAGGCCCAGCCGAAATTTTCCAGCAGCAGGCAGCCGCCCTTGTAGTGGATGTCGTCGGCATAGCGATCAACGGTCGAGCACAGGCTGATCACCGCCTTGAGCGCCGGCGGCTGCATGGCTGCCACCTGCAGGCAGTTGAAGCCGCCCCAGGAAATGCCCATCATGCCGACATTGCCGTTGCACCAGGGTTGGGCGGCCGCCCAGGCGATGACGTCGCAGGCATCCTGCAATTCCTGCTCGGAATATTCGTCGTCCATCAGCCCTTCGGAATCGCCATTGCCGCGCATGTCGACACGGATCGAGGCATAGCCGTGGCCGGCGAAATAGGGATGCGTCAGCTGGTCGCGAAAGATGGTGCCGTCGCGCTTGCGGTAGGGCAGGTGCTCGAGGATGACAGGCACCGGATCGTCGCCGGCATCTTCCGGCATCCACACCCGCGCCGACAGCCGGCAGCCATCCGGCATGACGATGTCCATATCAGGGAATTCGACGACCTTGCGGGGAAACTCGGTGACGGTTTTCATGGCGCGCATAACGCCTCGCGGCGCGGCAAGTTTCAATCGCCATTCGCGACTGGAGCAGCGGAATATGCGACCTGTGCCGCTGCTTGGTGCCCTCAGTTCAGCGGAATGTCGTTCTCGGCCTTGTTCGCCTGGTAGTCGCCAGAGAGCGCTTCATAAAGTGCTGCAATCTTGCCGATGCGCGCCTCCAGCCGCCCGCGTTCCGCCTCGGGCAGCGCCCGCACCAGCCTGCGGATCGAAAAGCTCTTCCAATAGGCGTTCTCGGCATTGTAACCGCCGGGATCGAGGGTGAAGACCTCTTTCAGGATTTTCAGATCGTGCGGGATGGCAAAACTGTCGCGCGAATCCTCGTGGCTGAACAGATAGTAGAAATTGTCGAAACCGGTCCAGGTGATCGCCGACAGGCAGAGCGAACAGGGCTCGTGCGTGGCCAGGAAGATGGCCTCCTTGGTGTCGACACGTTCGGCTTTGGGCATTTCGTAGAAGCGTTTCAGGCAGTGCACTTCGCCATGCCAGAGCGGGTTTTCGATCTCGTTGTTGGTTTCGGCCAGCACCAGCGAGCGGTCGCCTTTCTTCAGGATCGCCGCGCCGAACAGCTTGTTGCCATGGGCGACGCCTTCCTGCGTCTTCGGCACGATGTCGTGCTCGATGACGTCGAGCAGGCGGTCGATCAGCGAAATGTCGGTCATCAAAGGATCTCGTCGGGGAGATGAATCTCGTAGGTGTGCGAAAAATGGAATTCTTCGAGATTGGAGCCGTCGCCGCCACGGTCGACGATCAGGAAATCCTGCGGCTCACCCAATGGCGTCAGTACGCCGTGCCATAGATTGCGTGAATAATTGATGCCTTGCCCTGGCTTGGTGATGAAGGCATGCGGCTCGGCCGGACCGTCCTTGCCGTCATGACAGACGACGACCAGGAACGGTCGTGGCGACAGCGGGATAAAGGCCTGGCTGCCGAGCGGGTGACGCTCGACCATGGTCAGCGCCAGCGGCAATTCGTAAGGCGTGCCGCGCACCATCGAGATCAGCACGCGCGCATTCGGCCCCACGGCCTCGGCGGTCGCCAGATCATGGTAGCGCTCGGCCTTGCCGCCGTTGATCGGGTAGTGGTTGTCGCCGCCCATGTCGATGACATCGCCGAACGGGGCAAAGCCCTCGCGGGTCAGCGGCCGCGCGACGATGCGGGTCACGGCGCACGCCCTGCGATCCCGGCACTGCCGAGCTTGGCGTGCCGGTTGACGTCCTTGTAGAGCAGATAGCGGAATTTTCCCGGTCCGCCGGCATAGCAGGCCTGCGGACAGAAGGCGCGCAGCCACATATAGTCGCCGGCCTCCACCTCGACCCAGTCCTGGTTGAGCCGGTAGACGGCCTTGCCTTCCAGGACATAGAGCCCGTGCTCCATGACATGGGTCTCGGCAAAGGGAATGACCGCGCCCGGTTCGAGGGTGACGATGGTCATGTGCATGTCATGGCGCATGTCGGCCGGATCGACGAAGCGCGTCGTCGCCCAACGGCCGTCGGTACCGGGCATCGGCGTCGGCCCGATGTCCTGCTCGTTGGTGAAGAAGGCTTGCGGGACCTCGAGGCCGCTGACGGACTCATAAGCCTTGCGTATCCAGTGAAAGCGGACAGCCGCATTGCTTTCGTTGCGAACAGTCCAGCCGCTCGACGGCGGCAGGAAGGCGAAGCCGCCCGGCCGCAAGACATGTCTTTCGCCGGCAAGCAGGACGGTCAGTTCGCCTTCGACCACGAACAAGGCGCCCTCGGCGCCGGCATCGGGTTCCGGCCGGTCGCTGCCACCGCCGGGCGCGATCTCGACGATGTACTGCGAAAACGTCTCGGCAAAGCCCGACAGCGGCCTCGACAATATCCAGACGCGGGTCTTGTCCCAGAATGGCAGGGCGCTGGTGACGATGTCCTGCATCACGCCCTTGGGGATGACGGCATAGGCCTCGGTGAAGACGGCGCGGCCGGTCAGAAGCTCACTCTGGCCGGAATGGCCGCCATGTGGAGCATAATAGGTTCGCTCGGGCATCCTGATCGTATCCATGGGTTCAAACCTATTGCGGAAGCATGTCCTTGAGGCGGAAGAGCGCGATGCGCTCGACCTGTTTGCAGGCGGTCTCGAATTCGACGCCGCGGCTGTTGCCGATGCGCCTTTCGAACTCCGCCAGGATTTCTTGCCTGGTCTTGCCCTTCACCGCGACGATGAACGGGAAACCGAAGGTGGTGACGTAGGCGGCGTTAAGCTTGGAAAACAGCTCGCGCTCTTTGTCGGTCAGCTCATCGAGGCCGGCCGAAGCCTGTTCCCTGGCTGATTCCGCCGTCAGCCGCCTGGCCCTTGCCAGCTTGCCGGCAAGGTCTGGATGGGCGTTGAGCACGCCCAGCCGCTCCGTTTCGCTTGCGGCGCGGAAAACGCGGCAGAGCGCATTGTGCAGGCCGCCGGCGCTGTCGTGCGCCGGGCCAAGTTCCAGCTCGTAAGCGCGCTCGGCTATCCACGGCGAATGTTCGAAAACGCCGCCGAAAGCATGCACGAAGGCCTCGAATTCCATCCTCGAAGGGCGCAGCACCGGCTGCTTGTATGGATGGGTCTCGCGCCAATGCCTGGCGATGTCGATACGCCGCGCCAGCCAGACCTTGTCGTGCGACTTCACATAGTCGACGAAGCGCTTCAGCGCCGCCACCCGCCCCGGCCGCCCGACGAGGCGACAGTGCAGGCCGATATTCATCATGCGCGGCCGCCCAGCCTTGCCTTCGGCATAGAGCGTGTCGAAACTGTCCTTCAGATAGGCGAAGAACTGGTCGCCCGAGTTGAAGCCCTGCGGCGTGGCGAAGCGCATGTCGTTGGCATCGAGCGTGTAGGGGATGATGAGCTGTGGCCTGTCGGTCCCGTCATCCGCGAACCAGTAGGGCAGCTCGTCGTCATAAGTGTCGGAGACGTAGTCGAAGCCGCCTTCCTCCGCCACCAGCCGCACGGTGTTGACCGACGTCCGGCCGGTGTACCAGCCCGTCGGGCGCGCGCCTGTCACTTCGTAGTGCAGCCGGATCGCCTCCTTGAGGTCGCGGCGCTCGTCCTCGGCGCTGTGGTCGCGGTAGTCGATCCATTTCAGTCCGTGCGAGGCGATCTCCCAGCCGGCATCCTGCATCGCCGTCACCTGATCGGGCGAGCGGGCGAGTGCCGTGGCGACGCCGTAACAGGTCACTGGCACCTCGGCCTCGGTGAACAGGCGAAGCAGCCGCCAGAAGCCTGCCCGCGCCCCATACTCGTAGATCGATTCCATGTTCCAATGGCGTTGGCCCGCCCAGGGAGCCGCGCCGACGATTTCCGACAGGAAGGCTTCCGAAGCCTTGTCGCCATGCAGGACGCAGTTCTCGCCGCCTTCTTCGTAATTGACGACAAATTGCACGGCCACATGCGCGCCACCGGGCCATTTGGGATCCGGCGGATTGGCTCCGTAGCCGCGCATGTCTCTGGTGTAACGCATCGTCCCTCCCACGGGGCATCGCCCGAAGTATGATCAGGATATCGAAAGGGTGCTTCTCGCATTCCCCCGAAAATTTTTGAAAGTGTTTTTGTCGCACTCCGCTCGACCGGGACTTATGCATCGCCTTTAATTGGCGCACAATTCATCAGCAATGTTTGGCTGTACCGGCCGGTTTGTTCGTATTGGAATGGGAGGCGGACAATGGCAGAAACGTCGAAAATCGATGGCGGGTGTCTGACGACCCATGTCCTGGATACGGCAACCGGCAAGCCCGCGGCGGGATTGTCGATCGCGCTCTACCGGATCGATGGCTCGGCCAGGACGCATCTGAAGACGGTCGCCACCAACGCCGACGGCCGTTGCGACGCACCGCTTTTGGCCGACGCGGATTTCCAGACCGGCGAATACGAGCTGGTTTTCGCCGCTGGTGACTATCTGCGGCGCCAGGGAACGAAACTGCCCGAGCCGGCCTTCCTCGACACCGTGCCGATCCGCTTTGGCATGGCGGATGCCGTGCACTATCATGTGCCGCTGCTCGTCTCGCCCTATGGCTATTCGACTTACAGGGGGAGCTGAGACGTGGCCGAGGTCAAGATCCGTAACGATATTCGTTTTATCCTCAACGGCAGGGATGTCGTGCTGTCATCCGTGGCGCCTGACGCGACCTTGCTTGACTGGCTGCGGCTCGACCGATCGCTGCGCGGCACCAAGGAAGGCTGCGCAGAGGGCGATTGCGGCGCTTGCACCGTGCTGGTCGGCAGGCTTTCCGCCGGCGAACTGGTCTATGAAAGTGTCAACGCCTGCATCCGCTTTCTGGGTTCGTTGGACGGCACCCATGTCGTGACGGTCGAGCATCTCCGTGGAACGCCGGGCCAGTTGCACCCGGTGCAGCAGGCGATGGTGGATTTCCACGGTTCGCAATGCGGCTTCTGCACGCCAGGTTTCGTCATGTCGCTTTACGGCTTGTGGATGAAATCACCGGAACCGTCGGACGCGGCCATCGAAAAGGCCTTGCAGGGCAATCTCTGCCGCTGCACCGGCTATGAGGCGATCATGCGCGCGGCCCGCGCCATCTCCAGCTACGGCAAAGCACAGAAGGATCCGCTTGCGCTGGAGCGTCAGTCGATCATGGCCAGACTCGAGGCGATGGGCGACGGGGCACGGATCGAGATCGGCGCCGGCAAGGCGCGGCTCGTCGTGCCGGCTGACGTTGACGATTTCGCCGCCGTGCTCGACAAGGAACCGGGCGCCACCATCGTCGCCGGCTCGACCGATGTCGGTCTCTGGGTGACCAAGCACATGCGCGATATTTCGCCTGTCATCTTCATCGGCAATCTCGACGGGCTGTGCGCCATTGCCGAGGACAAGGACGTGATCTCGATCGGCGCCGGCGTCACCTATTCCGATGCCTTCGCGATGCTGTCGAAACGCATCCCGGCGCTCGGGCCATTGTTCGATCGCATCGGCGGCGAACAGGTGCGCAACATGGGCACGATCGGCGGCAACATCGCCAATGGCTCGCCGATCGGCGACACACCGCCGCCATTCATCGCGCTCGGCGCGCGGCTGACGCTGCGCCGTGGAAGCAAGCGGCGCACGATCCCGCTCGAGGATTTCTTCATCGCTTATGGCAAGCAGGACCGGCAGGCCGGCGAGTTCGTCGAGGCCGTGCATGTGCCGGTTCCGGCAAACGAAACGAAGTTCGGCGTCTACAAGATCACCAAGCGCCGCGACGAGGATATCACCGCCGCCCTCGGCGCGTTTTTTCTGACCTTGGCCAGGGACGGCACCGTGGCCGATATCCGCATCGCCTATGGCGGCATGGCGGCGACGCCGAAGCGGGCTGCGAACGTCGAGAAGGCACTGCTCAGCAAGCCCTGGACCGAAGAAACAGTCGAGGCTGCGATGGCCGAATACGCAACGGATTTCACGCCGCTCACCGACATGCGGGCGAGCGCTGAATATCGGGCTTTGGCGGCGAAAAACTTGTTGTTGCGTTTCTTTGTCGAAACCACCGGCACCAGGGCACCATTCCAGGTGTCGCGCAACGTGGCGGCATGATGAACAAGCACGCCAGCGCCAATTTAAAGGCCGAAAAGATCGTCGGCGGCGTCGCCACAGACCAGCGCCATGATTCCGCGCACAAGCATGTCAGCGGCAGCGCCGTTTACATCGATGATATGCCCGAACCGGCGGGCACGCTGCATGGCTGCCTCGGCTTGGCCACGGCCACGCATGCCACCATCGCCAAAATGGACCTGTCGGCGGCGCGCGCCGCCCCCGGCGTGATCGACGTGCTCACGGCAAAGGATGTGCCGGGCGAGAACGACATTTCGCCGACCGGGCGCCATGACGAGCCGGTACTCGCCGACGGCGAGGTACAGTTTTTCGGCCAGCCGATCTTTTGCGTGATTGCCGAGACGCGCGAGCAGGCGCGGCGCGCCACCAGGCTGGCAAGGGTCGAATACGAGGAATTGCCTTTCGTCACCGACATCGGCGCGCTCGATCCGACCAGGGACAAACTCGTCACGCCGCCTCTGACGCTGAAGCGCGGCGACGCGGCTGCTGCGATCCGTCAGGCCCCCCGCCGGCTGAAAGGAAAAATGCGCGTCGGCGGCCAGGAGCATTTCTACCTCGAAGGCCATATCGCGATGGCGGTTCCGGGCGAGGATCAGGATGTCACTATCTATTCCTCGACCCAGCATCCGAGCGAAGTCCAGCACATGGTTGGTCATGCACTCGGCGTGCCGAGCAACGCCATTACCGTGGAAATGCGTCGCATGGGGGGCGGCTTCGGCGGCAAGGAAACGCAGGGCAACCAGTTTGCAGCGCTGGCCGCGATCGCCGCCAAGAAGCATCATCGGGCAGTGAAAATCCGGCCCGATCGCGATGACGACATGATCGCCACCGGCAAGCGGCACGATTTCCTCATCGACTACGAGGCCGGCTTCGACGATGAGGGCAATATTCTCGGCGTCAACTTCATGTTCGCGGCGCGCTGCGGCTTTTCTGCGGACCTTTCCGGGCCGGTCACCGACCGCGCGCTGTTCCACTGCGACAATACCTATTTCTGGCCGGCTGTGCATGCACAGTCGGCGCCGCTCTACACCAACACGGTCTCGAACACCGCCTTTCGCGGCTTCGGCGGCCCTCAAGGCATGGTCGGCGCCGAGCGTATCATCGACGAGGTGGCGTTCGCCGTCGGCAAGGACCCGCTCGAGATCCGCAAGCGGAATTTCTACGGCACCGCCGACCGCAACGTCACGCCCTACCATCAGGTGGTCGAGGACAACATCATCCACCGCATCGTTGGGGAACTGGAAGAAAGCGCCAGCTATGCAAGGCGCCGGCGCGAGATCTCGGCCTTCAACAACAACAGCCGCTTCATCAAGCGGGGCTTGGCGCTGACGCCGGTCAAATTCGGCATCTCGTTTACCGCCACGCATTACAATCAGGCCGGCGCGCTGGTGCATGTCTACACCGACGGTTCGGTGCATCTGAACCATGGCGGCACCGAGATGGGGCAGGGCCTCAACGTCAAGGTGGCGCAAGTGGTGGCGCAAGAGTTCCAGATCGATCTCGACCAGGTGAAGATCACCGCGACGACCACCGGCAAGGTGCCGAACACCTCGGCCACCGCCGCGTCGTCCGGCACCGACCTCAATGGAATGGCGGCGCAGAATGGCGCCCGCCAGATCAAGGACCGGCTGACCGATTTCGCCGCCGAGAAATACCAGGTGCCACGCGACCAGGTGCTGTTCCTGCCCAACAGGGTGCGAATCGGCAACCAGGAGATACCTTTCGCCGACCTCGTCAAGCAGGCCTATATGGCCCGCATCCAGCTTTCGGCGGCCGGCTTTTACAAGACGCCGAAGATCCACTGGGACCGCGACAAGGGCGAGGGCCGTCCTTTCTATTATTTCGCCTATGGCGCCTCCTGCTCGGAAGTCTCGGTCGACACGCTGACCGGCGAATACATGGTCGAACGCACCGACATCCTGCACGAGACGGGCCGCTCGCTGAACCGCGCCATCGACCTCGGCCAGGTCGAGGGCGGCTTTATCCAGGGCATGGGCTGGCTGACGACCGAGGAACTGTGGTGGGATGACAAGGGCCGGCTGCGCACGCATGCGCCCTCGACCTATAAGATCCCGCTGGCGTCGGACCGGCCTAAGATCTTCAACGTGACACTGGCCGATTGGCCGGAGGCCGGTGAGCCGACGATCCATCGCTCCAAGGCGGTCGGCGAGCCGCCCTTCCCGCTCGGCATGTCGGTGCTGCATGCCCTGTCCGACGCGGTGGCAAGCGTCGCCGACCACAGGATCTGTCCACGTCTCGATGCGCCTGCGACACCGGAACGCGTGCTGATGGCGATCGAGCGGCTGAAGAAAGAGGCGAAGACCTGACTCCGGCAAAACGTGCAAAACAGGCCGAAAAGGCCTATATTTCCCGACAGGGAATGTAAAAAATGAACACGACTGTGCAAAGCCTGAAAGCCTTTCTTGGCCAAACCGGCCGGGTCGCGCTCGTCGAGGTCGCGGCGACGAAGGGCTCGACGCCGCGCGAGAAGGGCGCCTTCATGCTCGTCTCGCAAGCAGCGACATCGGGCACGATCGGCGGCGGCCAACTGGAATATATGGCCATCGACAAGGCACGGCAGATGCTGGGCTCTTTACCCTCCTCCTTGCGGGGAGGGTCGGCGAGCGGACGCCGCGAAGCGGCGTCAGCGAAACGGGGCGGGGGAGCGGCGTTCACAGATCCCTCGACGACGACGTCGTCCAACCCTATCCACAAGGGGGAGGGTGAAGAGACCCGCCCCGACGCCCGCGTGATCCTCGACGTGGCGCTCGGTCCGGAGATCGGCCAATGCTGCGGCGGGCGCGTCGAGGTGTCGATCCGCCTCGTCGATGCGACGTTGGCGCAGGAGCTGATTTCGGCCGCGGAAATCGAGCAGGCTGAACTGCCTTATGTCTACATCTTCGGCGGCGGCCACGTCGGGCAGGCGCTGGCCTCCGCGGTAGCGCTTCTCCCTGTGCGTGCCGTTGTCATCGAAACACGGGCCGACGCGCTAGACGGAATGCCGCAAGCCATCGAGACGCGGCTGACCCCGATGCCTGAAGCCGAGGTGCGCAACGCGCCTGCAGGCAGCGCCTTCGCCATCCTCACCCATGATCATGCGCTGGACTTCCTGATTGTCGCCGAAGCCCTGAAGCGTGATGACACCGCCTATGTCGGCATGATCGGCTCGAAGACCAAGAAAGCGACATTCAGGAATTGGTTCCTGAAGTCGGCTGAGGGCACGGAAGCGCAGTTTGCCCGCCTCGTTTCCCCAATTGGCGGTGATGCCGTGAAAGACAAGCGCCCATCCGTCATTGCCGCGCTAGCGGCCGCCGAGATCATGACGGCGCTGGTCAATCACGGCGCCGCGGCAAATGCCGAGCACCAGGTGCCGCATGATAGGACGACGGCCGGGTAAGGTCACGTCGCGGCTATACCGGTTGCTTCAAGCCCAGATGATCGCGCAGTGTGCGGCCCTCATAATCCCTACGAAACAGGCCGCGCCGCTGCAGCTCCGGCACGACCAGGGTGGCGAAGGCATCGAGTTCGCCGGGGAAATATGACGGCATGACGTTGAAGCCGTCCGCCGCACCGCCCTCGAACCGGGCCTGGAGTTCGTCTGCGATCTGCACCGCGGTCCCGACGATGCGCCAATGGCCGCGTGCGCCAGCGAAATGGCGGGCAAGCTGGCGGATGGAAAGGCCGTCGCGGCGCGATTGCTCGATGACCAGGGCCTGCCGGCTTTTCATGCCTTCGCTCTCCGGCAATTCGGGCAGCGGCCCGTCGAGCGGATAGCGCCGAAGATCGGAGATGCTGAGATAGCTGGACAGCAGCGCTACGCCGACGTCATCGGGGATCAGCTCCTGCAGCTCCTCGTATTTCGCCCGCGCTTCCGCTTCGGTTTCCGCCACCACCGGGGCGACGCCGGGCATGATCTTGATGTCGTCCGGTTCGCGTCCATAGGCCGCCAGACGGCCCTTGAGATCGTCGTAGAAAGCCTTCGCTTCCGCGAAAGTCTGCGCGGCGGTGAACACCACATCGGCGGTGCGAGCGGCGAGATCGCGGCCGACATCCGAGGCGCCGGCCTGAACCATGACCGGGGCGCCCTGCGGCGAACGCGGCAAATCGAGTGGATCGCACACCGAAAAGCTCTGGCCGTCATGGCCGGAGGCGCCGAGCTTGCCGTGCCAAAGCCTGGTGACGACTTCGGCGAATTCTCGTGCCCGTTCATAACGATCGGCGTGGGGTCTGAGACCCGTTGCGCCGAAGTTGGCGGCCTCGATCGGGCTGGCCGACGTGACCAGGTTCCAGCCGGCGCGCCCGCCGCTCAGCTGGTCGAGCGAAAGGAAGGTTCGTGCCAGCCCGTAAGGCTCGTTGTAGCTGGTCGAAGCCGTGGAGACGAGGCCGATGCGGCTGGTCTGGACAGCGAGTGCGGAAAGCAGGCTGATCGGCTCGAAGCCGATCGAACGCGAGGTCTGGCTGGCGATGCTGACATCGGCTTCGCGCAGGCCGGCCGCATCCTCGCAGAACAACAGGTCGAATTTCGCCGCTTCCGCCGTGCGCGCCAGCGCGACGTAATGATCGATGTCGATCCCGGCCTTCACATGGGCCTGGGGATGCCGCCAGGCGGCGATATGGTGGCCCGTCGCCCACAGAAAGACGCCGAGCTTCATCTGGCGCGCGGTCATCGGTCGCCTCCGCCGCTGAGTCCCAGATGCGAGCGCAGCGTTGTGCCCCCATGGCTCTGTCGAATCACGCCGCGCCGCCGCAGCTCCGGCAGAACGCGATTGGTGAAATCGTCGAGCGCTGAAATGTGCGCGGACAGCCGGATGTTGAATCCGTCGCAATTGTTCGCCCGGAATTCTTCCTCCATCCTGTCGGCCAGCCCGGCGACGCCGTTGGCGGCGAGGGATATGTCAGCCAATATTCTCACGGCATCCGGTTCGCGCCCGGACGCGGAAACGCGGCGCCTGAATTCGTCATGGCGTGCCTTGCGCCGCGCTGCCTGCCTTTCGTCCAGCAGGATGACATCGGCTGTGCGCGCGGCAATGTCGAGGTCGCCTGCCGCCAGGCCGGACAGGACCAGAACCGGCGTATCCTGCGGCGAACGCGCCACGTTCAGCGGTCCGCGCACGGCGAAGAATTCGCCCTTGTGGTCGAGCTGGTGCATTTTTCCGGGATCGTGAAAGCGGCCGCTGTCTTTGTCGAACAACAGCGCGTCCGCCCCCCAGCCATTCCACAAGCCCTGGACGATGCCGATGTATTCCTCGGAGCGGCGGCGAAACTCGTCGCTGGAAAATCCATCCGGCCGGCTGAAATTGGCCGCCTCGCTCGGCGCCTGCGCCATCGTTGCGTTCCATCCGGCGCGACCGTGGCTGATGATATCGAGCGAGGCGAACCGGCGCGCCAGATTGTAGGGCTGGTGGGCAACCATCGACGCGGTGGCGACCAGCCCGATCCTGCTCGTCACGGTCGCCAGTGCGGCAAGCAGGGTCGTCGCTTCGAACGGGTTGCCCGACCCGGCCCTGCCCGGCGGCGCATCGTCGAGAACAATCATGTCCAGCCCGGCCGCTTCCGCCCGCTGCGCGAAGCCGGCCAAGTCGCTGAAGGTGAGCGCGCCGGCCTGCCCGGCCGTGGAGGCAATGTTGAGCGAAACGGTGAGATGCATTGTGGCTAGCTCGTCAGTCGGCGCAAAGCCCATCGGCCATGAGGCGGCATCCGCGAACCTAAGTTCGCCTTCGCGCAAGGCAACCCTTGCGACTGGGCCAGGAGCCGCTCACTTGCCGACCAGTATGTCCTTGATCAGCCGCTGGCAGCGCTCGGCCATGAAATCCAGCAGCAGGCGCACCTTCGGGTCCTGCAGCTTCTTGTGCGGATAGACGGCGGCGAACTGCACCGGCGTCGGCGGCGTGCCGGCCAGGATGATCCTCAGCCGCCGGTCGCGGATGAACGGCTCGACCTCGAAGCGCGGCTTGTTGATGATGCCGCGCCCCGACAGCGCCCAGCCGGTCAGCACGTCGCCATCGTCCGTATCATAGGGCCCGTGCACCTCGAATTTCTGCGGTCCGTTCGGCGTCTGCAAGGTCCAGACATATTCGCGCGCGCCGGAATAGCGCAGCATCAGGCAATCGTGCTTCCTGCTGATCAGTTCCTGCGGCTCGGCCGGCTCTCCGCGCGCCTCCAGATATTTGGGTGCCGCCACCAGCACCCGCTCGCATTCCATGATGCCGCGCATCCTGAGGCTGGAATCTTCGATGATACCGAGTCGGAAGGCGACGTCGATGCCCTCTTTCATGATATCGACATTGTGATCCGAGAGCCTCAGCCGCACTTCGATATCAGGATATTTGTCGTGGAAATCGGGAATACCCGAGGCGACCAGGCGGCGGCCGAGGCCGAGCGGCGCGGTCACGCGGATGGTGCCGCGCGGCTGACCGGAAAGGGCCGAAACCGCGGCCTCCGCCTCGGTGATCGCTTCCAGCACCTGCTTGGCGCCGGTGTAGAACACCGTGCCATGCTCGGTCGGCATCAATTGTCGTGTCGTGCGGTTGAACAGCCGCACACCAAGGTGCTTCTCCAGCTCCTTGATTCGGTTGGAAGCAACCGCCGGCGAAATGCGCATGTCGCGCCCGGCCGCCGACAGATTGCCGAGCTCGACGACGCGGACGAAGACGGCGATGTTGTCGAGATAGGCCATGCGGTTCAGTGGCTTTCAATCAAGCTGCGTGCGAGCAACCTAGTATTTTCCAATTTTTTTTGAAAGTCATCGCACACCTCGCCTCTTTCCGTTTGCGCGCCACACCGTAAAGTCGCTTCATCGGCAGGGACGACTTCAATGATGGATTTCGCTATTTTCTGGGACTGGCTGAGCTTTGCCGTGCGCTGGCTGCATGTCATCACCGGCATCGCCTGGATCGGCTCGTCCTTCTATTTCGTCGCGCTCGATCTCGGTTTGCGCCAGCGACCGGGCATGCCTGCCGGCGCCTTCGGCGAGGAGTGGCAGGTGCATGGCGGCGGCTTCTATCACATCCAGAAATACCTGGTCGCGCCGGCCGAGATGCCGGAACACCTCACCTGGTTCAAATGGGAATCCTACGCCACCTGGCTGTCCGGCTTCGCCATGCTGTGCGTGGTCTACTATGCCGGGGCCGACCTGTTCCTGATCGATCCCAACGTGCTGCCGATGTCTGTGCCGGTCGGCATCGTCCTGTCGATGGCGACGATCGGCGTCGGCTGGGTGGTTTATGACCTGCTCTGCCGTTCGCCGCTGGGCAAAAGCGATACAGGCCTGATGCTGGTGCTCTACTGCGTGCTGGTGTTCATCGCCTGGGGACTGACCCATCTGTTCACCGGCCGCGCCGCTTTCCTGCATCTGGGCGCCATCACCGCCACGATCATGTCGGCCAATGTCTTCATGGTCATCATCCCCAACCAGAAGATTGTCGTCGCCGACCTCATCGCCGGCCGCAAGCCGGATCCGAAATACGGCAAGATCGCCAAGCAGCGCTCGCTCCATAACAATTACCTGACGCTGCCGGTGCTGTTTCTGATGCTGTCGAACCATTACCCGCTGGCGTTCGGCACTGAGTTCAACTGGATCATCGCCTCCCTGGTGTTCATCATCGGCGTGTTGATCCGCCACTACTTCAACACCGTGCACAAGCGCGCCGGCAACCCGCACTGGACCTGGCTGGGCGCCCTTGTCCTGTTCCTCATCATCGTCTGGTTGTCCACCGTGCCGAAGGTGTTGACCGGCGAACCAAAGGCGTCCGCCTCGGCGCAAGTCTATATCGCCTCGGCCCATTTCCCGGCCGTGCGCGACACCGTGCTCGGCCGCTGCTCGATGTGCCATTCACAGGAGCCGGTCTACGAGGGCATCTACCATGCGCCCAAGGGCGTGATGCTGGATACCGACGCCGGCATCGCCGAGCATGCCCGCGAGATCTATCTGCAGGCCGGCCGCAGCCATGCCATGCCGCCCGCCAATGTCAGCCAGATCACCGACAAGGAGCGGGCGCTGCTGGTGGCCTGGTTCGAAGGCGCGGGGAAATAAGCATGACCTCGACGCTTCTGCGTGGCCGCACGCTGTCCTTCGCGCGCTGGCCGGAAAGCATCGATGATCATTCCGCCTGGCGCTACGAGGAGGATGGCGGCCTGCTGATCCGCGACGGCAGGATCGTTGCTGCAGGCGCTTACGTCGATGTTGAAAGGAAGGCAGGCGAGACAGCGAGAAGGATTGATCACCGGCCGCATCTGCTGCTGCCGGGCTTCATCGATGCCCATGTGCATTTCCCGCAGATGCAGATCATCGCCTCCTACGGCGCCGAACTGCTCGATTGGCTGAACGCCTACACTTTCCCGGAGGAGACGAAATTCGCCAATGCGCAGCATGGCCGGCGCGTCGCGCGGCTGTTCCTCGACGAGATGGTGCGCCACGGCACCACGACGGTTGCCGCCTACTGTTCCGTGCACAAGGCCTCCGCAGAAGCTTTCTTCGCCGAGTCGCATGACCGCAACATGCTCAACATCGCCGGCAAGGTGATGATGGACCGCAACGCGCCCGATGGCGTGCTCGACACGCCGCAATCGGGCTATGACGACAGCAAGGCGCTGATCAAGGAGTGGCACGGCAAGGGCCGGCAGCTTTATGCCATCACCCCTCGCTTCGCGATCACCTCGTCGCCGGAGCAGATGGAGATGGCCGGCGCGCTATGCCGCGAATACCCCGACCTGCACATCCAGACGCATCTGTCGGAAAACCATGCCGAGATCGCCTTCACGCAGGAGCTTTATCCGTGGTCGCGCGATTACACCGACGTCTATGAGCATTACGGGCTGTTGGGTAGAAAGAGCCTGCTCGGCCATTGCATCCATCTGTCGGAGCGGGAAGCGGACGCGCTTTCGGACAGCGGCTCCGTAGCCGTGTTCTGCCCGACCTCGAACCTTTTCCTCGGCTCCGGCCTGTTCGATTATCAGCGCTACCGCACCCGCGATAAAGCCCTCCGCATCGCCGCCGCCACCGATGTCGGTGGCGGCACCAACTATTCCATGCTGCGCACCATGGACGAGGGCTACAAGGTGATCGCGCTGAACGGCGAGAAGCTGAACCCGTTCCAGTCCTTCTGGCAGGTCACGCGCGGCAACGCCGAGGCGCTGTCGGTGGCGCAAAGGATCGGCACGCTGGAGGAAGGCACCGATGCCGATATCGTCGTGCTGGATGCCAGGGCGACGTCGTCGATGCGGCTCAGGATGGAGACCGTCGAGACGCTGGCGCAGGAACTCTTTCTCTTGCAGACGCTGGGCGATGATCGCGCCGTGCGCGAGGTCTATGTGGCGGGTCGGCCGGCAAAAACCGATCTGGCAATTTAGAACGTGACGGCGCGTTCCTTGCTTGACCCGGGCTTGACCCAGCGGCAACCATCCGTCAAAGCGTGCGGCGACGTTGACAGGGGAACGACATGGCCGTTGCCGAAGACATCGCTCTGATCAAGAGACAAGAGGAAGTCCTTGTCTTTCCCGCCTTCGACGAGGCGGTCGCGTTCAGTATCGGGTCCGCGATCCGCGACAGGGCGCTCACCGAGAATCTCCCGGTCATAGTCGACATCAGGACCTTCGACCGGCCGCTGTTCTACGCCGCCATGCCGGGCTCGAACGCTTCCAATCCCGACTGGGCGCGGCGCAAGATCAACGTCGTCAAGCGGTTCCTGAAAAGCACTTACCGCATGGTGCTGGAACAGCAGCGCCCCGACCGCACTTTCAAGATCGGCGAGGGCCTGGATATTGCTGACTACGTGCTGGCCGGCGGCGGCTTTCCCGTCACGGTCAAGGGTGTCGGGGTCATCGGCGTCATCGCCGTCTCCGGGTTGCCGGAGCGCGAGGATCACGGCGTGGTGGTCGATGCGCTGTGTAATCATTTGGGCCTCGACAGGCGCGAACTGGTATTGCCGCCGGAAGAAAAATCGTGACATCGGCGCCGCCCCTCATCCGCCTGCCCGTCCTTCGCAGCAGCTGCGCTGCTGCGGGTGGAAGTGAAACGCTCCACCGCTGGCTGTCCCCCTATGCCCGTTCTTCACGGGGAGAGGGTCGGGGTGAGGCGCAACGTCAGCTCTGCAAGAATGCGCGAAACGCTGCTGGCTGCCGGATATGACCATTCTCGATCCCAAATCCTTCCTCACTTCCATCTTCAACGCCGCCGTCGCCGCCGCCGATCCGGAAAAGACCATCCGCTATCATTTGCCGGTCAGGCCCAAGGGCCGCACCATCGTGATCGGCGCCGGCAAAGGCTCGGCGCAGATGGCGGCGGCCTTCGAGAAAGCGTGGGACGGTCCGATCGAAGGACTGGTCGTCACCCGCTACGGCTATGGCGCGAAATGTGAGCGCATTGAGATCATCGAGGCGGCGCATCCGGTGCCGGACGCCGCCGGGCTCGAGGCTTCGCGGCGGCTGCTCGGGAAGGTGCAAGGGCTGACCGCCGACGATCTGGTGGTGGCGCTGATTTCCGGCGGCGGTTCGGCGCTGCTGCCGTCACCGGCAACCGGCCTGACATTGGCCGACGAGATCGCCGTCAACGAGGCGCTGCTGGCGTCGGGCGCGCCGATCGCGGCGATGAACACCATCCGCAAGCATCTTTCCACCATCAAGGGAGGCCGGCTGGCCGCCGCCGCCTGGCCGGCCAAAATGGTGTCGCTGGTTGTCTCCGATATTCCCGGTGACAATCCGGCGCTGGTCGCATCCGGCCCGACCGTTCCCGACACCGGCAGCCGGGCGGATGCGCTGGCGTCGATATCAGCCTACGGCATGAACCTGCCGGCCTCGGTCATGGCGCATATCAATTCACCGGCCGCCGATGCACCAGTTCCCGGGGATGAGCGCTTTTCGCGCAACGAGGTGCATCTGATCGCCTCCGCCGGCGTGTCGCTCGAAGCAGCCGCAGCGGAAGCGAGCCGACAGGGCATCGAAGCTGTCATTCTCTCGGATGCCATCGAAGGCGAAGCCCGCGAGGTGGGCGGGGTTCACGCGGCCATCGCGCGCGAAGTAGCGACACGCAATCGGCCTTTCTCAAAGCCGGTGCTGATCCTGTCCGGCGGCGAGACCACGGTGACGCTGCGTGCCAAGGGGAAAGGCGGCCGCAACTCCGAATTCCTGCTCGCCTTCGCCATCGGCATCAATGATGTGAAGGGCATTCACGCCCTGGCCGCCGACACCGACGGCATCGACGGCTCGGAGGACAATGCCGGCGCCTTCGCCGATGGTTCCACGGTCGCGCGCATGCGCGCGGCCGGCATCGACGCCAAGGCGATGCTGGCAGGCAACAATGCCTGGACGGCTTTCAACGCGGTCGGCGATCTGTTCGTGCCCGGTCCGACCGGCACCAATGTCAACGATCTCAGGGCCATCCTGATTCGCTAATCGTTTGGATCAGGCAGCCATCAGCCGCTTCACCTGCTTCATGTCGTCAAGGAACCGTTCTCGCTCGGCCTCCTTGTCCGCACGGTCACGGATGCGCAGGATGAAGGAGGGATGGATGGTGATGAACACACGCATGCCATCTTCCCGCTCGATCGCCTGGCCGCGCATCTTCGTCACCGGAACCGCCTTGCCGAGCAGCGACAATGCCGCCGTTGCGCCAAGCGCCACGGCAAGGTTCGGTTTGATCAGTCCGAATTCCTGGTCGAGCCACCAGCGGCACGCCTGAATCTCGCCGGCGTTCGGCTTGGAATGAATGCGACGCTTGCCGCGCGGCTCGAACTTGAAGTGCTTGACCGCATTGGTGACGTAGACTTTCTGGCGGTCGACCCCGGCGTCGTCCAGTATGGCGTCGAACACCCTGCCGGCCGGGCCAACGAAGGGAGCGCCGGCGAGATCTTCCTGATCGCCGGGCTGCTCGCCGACGAAAATCACCTTGGCGTCGTCAGGCCCTTCGCCGAACACGGTCTGCGTCGCATCGCGCCACAGCGGGCAGCGGTGGCAAGCCTTCGCTACCTCACGCAGCTCCGAGATCGAGGTGACATCTGGCAGTGGCTCGTCGGACGGCCCGGAAATGCGCCTGGCCGGCCTCTTCGCTTCATGCGTTTGGCCTGTGGTCGCCATCATCTTGTCCTGTCGGTTCTGACACTGAAATGGACGGGAAGGGCGATGGTTCCTCCGAGGGCTCAGACCTCGTGCAGATAGAGGTGATAGTCCAGCTCGCTGACCGTGCGCGCCACGCGCAGGTATTCGGACTGCTTGATCGCCACGAAGGTGCGGTGCAGGTCTTCGCCAAGCGCGCCTTTGAGGAAGCTGGACGCTCTGGCCGCCTCGATCGCCGCGCGCCAGTCGACCGGCATGGTCGTGCGCGTCACCGCCGCCTCATAGCCGTTTCCGGTCGTCTCGGGGCCGGGGTCGAGGCCTTCGTCGAGCCCTTTGACGATGCCGGCAAGCACGGTTGCCGCGATCAGATAGGGGTTGGCGTCGACGCCCGACGGCCGATGCTCGATGCGCCGGTTCCTGGCGTCGCCCGCCGGCACGCGCAGCGCCACCGACCGGTTGTTGACGCCCCAGGTCGGCGCCACCGGTGCATAGGATTGGGAGACGAAGCGCCGCCAGGAATTGGCGTGCGGCGCAAACACCAGCATCGATTCCGCCATGGTCTGGATCAGGCCGCCCAGCCCGCGCAGCAGTGGCAGCGACCAACTCTCACCACCGGCCTCCGAAAAAACGTTTCGGCCGGCCTTGTCCTGCAGCGAGACGTGGAAATGCATGCCGGAGCCGGCATATTTCTCGATCGGTTTGGCCATGAAGCAAGCCGTGACGCCATGGCGTCGCGCCTGCGCCCGAACCAGCCGCTTCAGCATGACGAGGTCGTCGGCCGCCCGCATCACATCCTTGCGGTAGTTCAGCGTCAATTCGTACTGGCCGGGCGCATATTCGGAAATCACGGTCTCGGCCGGAATGCCCTGTGCCTTGGCCGCGGCATAGATGTCGGTAAACAGCGGCTCCATGCCGTGCAGATGGTCGACCGAGTAGACCTCGGTCTTGCCCGAGACGCGGCCATCCAGCACGGCGTGCGCCGGCTGCACCTTGCCGTCGCTGTCGCGCTCATTGGCGAGGAGAAAAAATTCGAGCTCGAAGGCGCCGGCCGGGTACAGCCCCTTGGACGCCAATATGTCGACCTGCCTTGCCAGCGCCAGCCGCGGGTCCGATGACATCGGCGCGCCGTCGAGATGATACATCGCCATCAGCACCTGGCCGCGCGGCGGGTTGGTCCCGTGGAGCGGCACCAGCGTGCCAGGAATCGGCCAGGCGCGCAGATCGCCGTCGCCGGTGGTCCAGATCAGCCCGGTCTCGTGCACGTCCTCGCCGGTGATGTCGAGGCCGAGGATCGAGATCGGCATGTGCCGGCCGCCTTCGAAGATGGCTTTCAGCTCGTGCCGGCGCACGATCTTGCCACGGCCGACGCCGTTGGCATCGGTCAGCACGATATCGAAGGCTTCGATCTCAGGATGGGCGTCGAGAAAGGCCTGCGCCTCGGTGGGCGTCGAGCCCGAAGGTGAAGTCATGATGGAGCCCGGCCTGGCTTGCGCGCCTGTCTGTTGGGTGGCTTGTCTCATGCCGCAAGCTCCGCCGCAACTGCGCCGAAGGCGGTGATCAGCCGGTTGACCTGGGCGCCAGTGGTCGCCGGAGAGATCAGCATCATATTGTGGAAGGGCGCGATAAGCACGCCGCGATTGACCAGCGCGACATGGATGGCGGCTTCGAGTTCCGGCGCGTGCGCGGCCTCCGCCTCCGCCCCATTGCGCAGCGGGCCCGGCGCGCAGATGAATTCGACGCGGGCGCCGACGCGGGCGACATGCCATGGCAGGCGGTAGCGGTCGATGACCGTGGTCAGCCCGGCATCGAGCCGTCGCGCCAGATGATCCATGCGGTCGTAGTTCTCGGCCGTCATCACTTCTTCGAGCGCGGCGCGCATCGCGGCGAATTGCAGAGGATTGGCCGAGAGCGTCGTGCCCATGCCGGAATAACCCGGCTCTTTCGTCCTGTTGTAGTCGGCGTAGCGCGAGGCGACCTCTTCGCTCATGCCCCATACGCTTGCCGGTACACCACCGGCGATCGGCTTGCCTAGCACGAACAGGTCCGGCTCCAGCCCGTATTTCGCGGAATAGCCGCCCGGTCCGGTCGAGATCGTATGCGTCTCGTCGATCAGAAGCAGCGTGCCGGCCGCGCGGGTCAGCTTTCGCAGCGCCTCGTGGAAACCGGGATCGGCCAGCACCATGCAGGAATTGGTCAGCACCGGTTCGGCGATGACGCAGGCGACATCCTTGTCCCTGAGCGCTGCCTCCAGCGCGGCAACGTCGTTGAACTCGATGACCTTGGCCGTGCGGGTCAGGTCGCGGAATTCTCCGGCCAATCCGGGCCGGTTGGCCGGCTTGCCGTCGATCAGCCGCACCATCGTCTCGTCGACAGAGCCGTGATAACAGCCGTTGAAAACCAATATCTTTTCTCGCCCGGTGACGGCGCGGGCAACGCGCAGCGCGAAGCGGTTGGCATCGGTCGCCGTCGTGGCGATCTGCCAGAACGGCAGGCCGAAGCGCTGTTGCAGCAGCGGTCCGATGGCGAGCGCATCTTCCGAAGGCAGCATGTATGTCAGGCCGCGTCCGGCCTGCCGGCGGATGGCGCGCGCTATCGCCGGCGGCGAGTGGCCGAACATCGATCCGGTGTCGCCGAGGCAGAAATCGTCGAGCCTGTTGCCGTCGATGTCGGTGATCGTAGCGCCTCTGGCGCTCTGGACCAGGATCGGAAACGGCGTCGGCCAGTCGTTCATCCAGTGCATCGGCACCCCGCCGAAGAAGCCAGGCAGGCCGTTGCCGGCCTTGGCCTGCGATTTCGGCCGCGCCTTGCGGAAGCTGGCGCCTTCGGCGTCCCGCAATGCGGCAATGCGGTCGCGGCTGACGCCGCCAATGGACGTGTGGGCGCTGTGCATGAAACCCCTCTTTAGCGCAGTAGTGGAGTAGTGGGCGCTCAACGGCCCGGATGCTCTAAACCCGCTCCCATATTGCTCTACTCCCCTACTCCCCTAACCGGTGATGTCGATAACGCCGCAGTCGCCGGCGGCACTGCCGAAGGCGATGCGCCGTTCCTCCCTGTCCCACATCATCGAGGTGATGGCGCCCTTGCCGGGGCGACGCAACAGCACTTCCTTGGCGTCGGAAAAACGCACCGCCATCACCATGCCGTCCTCATAGCCGATGGCGACGACGTCCTGGCTCGGATGGCAGGCGACTGAGGTCACCATCGCATTGCCGCGCGTACCGAGTTCCAGCGGCGCCTTGCCCATTGGCCCATCGTTGCCTGAAAACGGCCAGACGATCGCCGCCGGCGCGCCGGAACTCGCCAGCCACTTGCCTTTCACGCTCCATGACAGGCTTTTGACCTTCGCGGGATAGCCGCTCATGCGCATGTGCTTGCCGTCTGCCAGCTTCCAGCCGTGCAGCGCGTTTTCCTGCATGGTGGTGACCAGGAAGGCGCCATCCGGCGAGAAGGTGATGCCGGTATGGGCGCCGGCCCATTCGAGCTCCACCGGCTTGCCCTCGGCGGCCGGGAAATGCAGCGTCGCGCCATTGTAGCGCGCGACGCCGAAGCGCATGCCCTTGGGCGAAAATGCCAGCCCCTCGACCGAACGCGGATGGGCGAACTCTTTTGTGTGGCCGTCGGCAAAGCGCACATAGGCGGTCTTGCCTGTAGCGTAGGCGATGGCACCTTGCGGGCCAGCGGCGACGCTGGTGACCCACTTCTTGCCCGCGCTCGCCAATTCCTTGGCCTCGCCGCCCGCTTTCACCGCAAACACCTTGCCGTCTTCACCGCCGGTGAGCAGCCGGTCATTGGCGGCATCGTGGAAGGCCGCGAGCAGCCCGTCATTGGCCTGCACCGTCTTGTGGCCATTGTCGAGCCGATGGACGGTGCCGTCGGCCAGCGCGAAATGCGGCACGTCGCCGAGGAAGACGGCGGCAAGGCAATGGCCTTCGAGATCAAGCGGGGCGACGGTCGGCATGTAGGACAGGTCCATTCCAGATTGTTGCTGGTCGTCTCGGGAGCCGCCAGCGCGCCAGGCGCGGCCCCACCCTCTCCCGCAAGGGGAGAAGGAAGAGCGGGCAGCGCTACCGCCATAAAGTCCGGAAATCAAGCGGCCTGGCAGGCCTCGAAGCTCTTCTTCAGCCGTTCGGCGTCCAGTTCGCGACCGATGAACACCAGCCGGCTCTCATGCTTCTCGCCGTCTTTCCAGGCGCGCTGGTGGTCGCCCTCGATGATCATGTGCACGCCCTGGATGACGTAACGCTCGTCGTCGCCCTTCAAGGCGATGATGCCTTTCAGGCGCAGGATGTTCGGCCCCTCCATCTGGGTGACCTTCTCGATCCAGGGGAAGAATTTCTTCGGATCCATCTCGCCCCCGCGCAGCGAAACCGACTGCACCGTCACGTCATGGATGTCGGATGGGTGCGCGTGATGGTGGTGCCCATCGTGGTCATGATCGTGCCCGTCATGATCGTGGTGGTGATGGTCGTGGTCATGATCATGGTCATGGTGGTCGTCATGCGCCTCGAGGAAATGCGGGTCGTTCTCCAGCGCCCTGGACAGGTCGAAGGCGCCGCGGTCGAGCACTTCCGACAGCGCCACGCCGGCGCGGGTGGTGCGATGGATCCTTGCGGCCGGGTTGATGGCGCGGATCGTCGCTTCGACCTTGACCAGTTCTTCTGGTGTGACGAGGTCGGTCTTGTTGAGCACGACGACGTCGGCGAAGGCGATCTGGTCCTCGGCTTCCTTGGAATCCTTCAGCCTGAGCGGCAGGTGCTTGGCGTCGACCAGCGCCACCACGGCGTCGAGCTTCGTCTTGGAGCGCACGTCGTCGTCCATGAAGAAGGTCTGCGCCACCGGCACCGGATCGGCGAGACCCGTGGTCTCCACCACGATGGCGTCGAAGCGGCCGGGCCGGCGCATCAGGCCTTCGACCACACGGATCAGGTCGCCACGCACCGTGCAGCAGACGCAGCCATTGTTCATCTCGTAGATTTCCTCGTCGGATTCCACGATCAGGTCGTTGTCGATGCCGATCTCGCCGAATTCGTTGACGATGACGGCGTAGCGCCTGCCGTGGTTTTCCGACAGGATGCGGTTGAGCAGCGTCGTCTTGCCGGCGCCGAGATAGCCGGTCAGAACGGTTACGGGGATCTGCGTCTGTGCGTCGCTCATGGCTTGCCTCGAATGGATGGGCCTTGAAAGATTTCGGCCTCGAAAGGGATTGTCGGCTCCATATAGGATGCGCGGCGGGCTTTTGCACGAGGCAAACCGCGAATGGCTGCGGTCCAATCCATAGGTCAGCGTCTCGTCGAACTAGGCGGCTGGCGGCGCCCTGCAGGCCATGCGGTATCGGTGCGCAAAAAGAGCCTGTGGACGACCACGGCCGGCCGATCCACCGCAATCGCTTTCGCGAAAAGTCGTTTGTCATCTAACTGAAATAATCATCTGGCATTAGCCACGGCGGGTACCGCAATGCTTGCCGGCAAAGCTGTTTCAGGCGCCGGAATCTTTTTTGATCGTCGATTGCCAACCGGCCGGCTGCGTCTATGCTGCCCGCACCGGTATGGCCGAAGAGGGATGACCATGGCCAAGGCGGACAAGACTGCGACAATGAGCCGGCTGCATTCGGCGGCAAGGCTGGCAAGAACAGCGCTTGCGGCACGGCTGCTGGCGCATGGCTTCTATGCCGGCCAGGACCAGATCATGCTGGCGCTCGACCGCGAGGATGGCCAGACCCCGGGCAATCTGGCTGGCCGGCTCGGCGTGCGCCCGCCCACCATCACCAAGACCATCAATCGGCTGCAGGCACAGGGTTTCCTGCAAAAGCGCGCCTCCGACGCCGATGCCCGCCAGGCGCATATCTTTCTCACTGACACCGGCCGCGAGACCATCCGCGCCATCGAAAAATCGGTGAAGAAGACCGAAAAGCAGGCGCTGAAGGGCCTCGACAAGAAGGACCAGAAGGCGCTGTTCAAATTTCTAGCCCGCATCGAGGCCAATCTTTCGAACGAAGAACTGGCCTTGATCGACGACGACGCCGAGTCGGACGACTGACCGCCGGTGCGGTGATCAGGCTGCCGCTGCGGCCCCACGGATCAGCGAAGACCAGCGTCCCGGCGTCATGCCGAATGCCTTCTTGAATTGCCTGTTGAAGTGGCTTTGGTCGCTGAAACCGGCCTCGGCCGCGATCTGTGCCAGCGGCTCGCCGGCGGCGATCATGCGTCGCGCGCGCTGAAGCCGGCGCATCAAAAGGAAACGATGCGGGCTGGTGGAGAAAGCGGCGCGGAAATGCTTGGACAAGGCATAGCGGTCGAACCCGGTAACCGCCTCCAACTCGTCGGATCGCACGGGCCGGGCAGAGTTTTCCGTGAGATAGTCGCGCGCCAGAGCGGCCGCCCGCCAGGCCGTTCCCGGCACCGCTCTCGCCGGCTGGCCGGCATGGCGGGCGAGCCCTTGCATCAGTTGCGCCAGGAAGTCGGCGACGAACAGCTCATCGAGTTCCTCCTCCAGCGGACCCAGCGCCGAAAGCAAGGTCGCGCGCAGGCGTTCGTCCGCCACCACGGCCTGCCTGACGAAAGGCAGCGATGCGCCGCCGAGGCAGTCCAGCATCAGTGACGGTTCCAGATAGAGGATCCTGTAGCGCAGCCCGTCCTCGGTTCCGGCGCCGCCATCATGCAGTTCGTCGGGATGCAGGACGATGATCTGGCCGGGCAGGCTATGCCGCACCGCACCGCGATAGCGAAAGCTCTGCACGCCTTGCAGCGTCACCCCGATCGCATAGGTGTCGTGGCGATGCAGGTCGAAGGCGCTGCCGTGGAATCGCGCCTCGATGCGCTCCATACCGGCAGGATCGCAGGCGGCAATGATGCAGTTTTCCGCGGCCTCCGCGCACAAACGTCCAAGACCCTGGAACGCCTGGCTGCCTAGATCGAGCGACATCGCTTCCTTTCGCCTTGAAAGGGGCATAACCACGAATGGTCACTGTCTCATGTTCGATACGAAATTTGCAATCGTGCTCAGGGATGATCTGCCGGTCTGGCAAAAACTCAACGTCACCGCATTCCTGACCAGCGGCGTCGTCGCGCAGTTCCCCGATATCATCGGCGAGCCCTATCGTGACCGCGCCGGCAATGTCTACAATCCGCTGTCGATCCAGCCCGTCATCGTGCTGTCCGCCGACCAGGTGACACTCGGCGCGATCCACAGCCGCGCCCTGGAGCGCGGAGTAACGAGCTCGCTCTATGTCGAGGAGATGTTCTCGACCGGGTTCGACGCAGCCAACCGCGCCGTCTTCGCCGAATTCGCGCCGGAAGACGCCAAGGTGGTCGGCATTGGATTGCGCGCCGACAAGAAGACGGTCGACAAGATCACCAAGGGCGCTCGCATGCATCCCTGACGGCGCCGGCCTGAGCCTGTCGGCGCGTCTTGTTGTGCCAGCCGCTTTTGGCTTGCCGCACGCCCGCAATTGCCGCAAAAGGTGGGCCTCAGCCCAGCTTTCCATCCGGCCTGCAAGTGAGTGCTCCCCAAACATCTTCAGAAAGCGCGACGCCGCCGGTGGCGATCCTGTGCATGCTTTCCACCTATGTCTTCTTCACCTTTCTCGACACCAGCAGCAAATACCTCGTCCTAGCCGGCGTCTCCGCGCTTGTCGTCGCCTGGGTGCGCTTTGCCGTGCATGTCGTGCTGGTCGGCGCGCTATTGCGCGGCTGGCGTGAACCGGCGCGGTTCCGTCCGGCCAACCTGCCGGCTCATGTCCTGCGCGGGCTGTTCCTGTTCGGCTCGACCATCTTCAACGTGCTGGCCCTGCGGTCCCTGCAACTGGCCGAGACGACATCGATCTATTTCTTCGGGCCGATGGTCATCACCGCACTTGCCGGCCCGCTGCTTGGCGAATGGGCGGGCTGGCGGCGGTGGCTGGCGATCCTGGCCGCGTTCGCCGGGGTTCTGATCATCACAAGGCCGGGAGTCGGCGTTTTCGGCATCGGCCACCTGTTCGCGCTCGGCTCGATGCTGTCGAACTGCTTCTATGTGATCATGACCCGGCGCATGTCGGCGACCGAGACATCGGAAAGCCTCATCCTGTTTTCGGCACTGGCCCCGGCGGTGGTGCTCCTGCCCATGCTGCCGTTCTCGTTTTCCCTGCCGCATGATGGCTGGCACTGGTTCATCCTGCTCATGCTCGGCGTCTTTGGCGGCGTCGGTCATTGGCTTCTGGTGCAGGCCTATCGCATGGCCACCACCACCGCGCTCGCCCCCTATCCCTATTCGCAGATGGTGTGGATGATCCTTTCCGGGCTCATCGTCTTCAAGCAGTTCCCCGACCGCTGGACGCTCGTCGGCGCCGCCGTCATCGTCGCCAGCGGTCTCTACATCGTCCATCGCGAGCACCGGCTGCGCCTGCGCAATCGTGCGGTGCTGGACGTCGAGGCGGAAGCGCTGGCAAAAAAACTTTGATTTAGCCTCGAAGGGTGGCATAAGGCCGCCTTTAAACAGTTTAAAAAAACGACGGGGGAGGGGAAGGCTGGCACAGAAGATCAAGCTGTCGACGATCGCGGATGCGCTCGGTGTATCCACGGCCACGGTATCGCTGGCGCTGCGCGACAGCCCGCTGGTCGCAGGCGGCACCCGCGACCGCATCAAGGAACATGCCCGCGCCATCGGTTACATCTACAACCGCCGTGCCGCCAGCCTGCGCACCTCGCGTTCGGGCATTGTCGGTGTCGTCGTGCATGACATCATGAACCCGTTCTTCGCCGAGATCCTGCGCTCGATCGAAAGCGAGCTCGACCGCAGCCGCCAGACCTTCATCCTGTCCAATCACTACGACCAGCTCGAGAAGCAGCGCACTTTCATCGACACGCTGTTGCAGCTCGGTGCCGACGGCGTCATCATGTCGCCGGCCATCGGTACTCCGGCCTCGGATATTCTGATGGCCGAGGAAAACGGCCTGCCGGCGGTGCTGATCGCGCGCACCGTCGAGGGCGCCGACGTGCCGGTTTTTCGCGGCGACGATGCCTATGGCACGGGGCTTGCCACCAATCACCTGATCTCGCTCGGCCACAAGCGCATCGCCATGATCGGCGGCACCGACCAGACCTCGACCGGCCGCGATCGCTACCAGGGCTATGTCAACGCCATGGAGGCCGCCGGGCTGGAAGTGCGGCCGGCCTGGCGCATCCCCGGCCCGCGCACCAAGCAGGCTGGCTTCGAGGCCGCCGGACAGTTTCTGGCCCTGAAGGACAAGCCGACAGCCGCCTGCTGCTGGAACGACCTCGTCGCCATCGGCCTGATGAACGGCATCGCGCGCGCCGGCCTGGTGCCCGGCCTGGACATATCGGTCACCGGCTACGACGATCTCGAGGAGGCGGCAATCGCCACGCCGGCGCTGACCACCGTGTGGAACGGTCAGCGCGAGGTTGGCCGCCGCGCCGCCAGCGCCCTGCTCGACAAGCTGAACGGGCAGACGGTGCGGCCCTCTCAGGAACTGATCAAGCCGGAACTGCATGTGCGACAGTCGACCGGCAAGCCGGTGGAGCGTGCATGACAAAGCCCGAGCAACTGCAAACCGTCGCCATCCTGGTGCCGGGGCATTTCAACGACCACGCGGTCGAGCGCATCGACCGGACATTCAGGCGTGTCGGGATCGAGCGCGCCGACCCGTCCCTGGTCACCGATGAAATGCGTGACAACGTGCGCGCCATCGCCTCGTTCGGCGGCATCAGCGCGGCCTTCATGGATGCATTGCCCAAGCTTGAGATCGTCGCCAGTTTCGGTGTTGGCTACGATTCGGTCGATGCCCGCCACGCTGGCGATCACGGCATCATGGTCACCAACACGCCGGATGTGCTGACCGAGGAGGTCGCCGACACCGCCATCGGCCTGCTGATCAACACCGTGCGCGACCTGCCGCGCGCCGAAGCCTGGCTGCGCGACGGCAGCTGGCAGCGCAAGGGCAACTATCCCTTGAGCCGGCTTACCTTGCGCGGCCGCAGCGCCGGCATTTTCGGCATGGGCCGCATCGGGCTCGCCATTGCCCGCCGGCTGGAGGCGTTCGGATTGCCCGTCGCCTATCACAACCGGCGCCGGGTCGAGGGCCTGTCCTACCCCTATCATCCGACGCTGAAGGGCCTCGCCGAAGCAGTCGACACGCTGATTTCGGTGGTCCCGGGCGGCGCCTCGACGGAAAAGGCGGTCGATGCCGAGATACTGTCGGCGCTTGGCGCCAACGGCGTCTTCGTCAATATCGGGCGCGGCAGCACGGTCGACGAGGCGGCGCTTGCGACAGCCCTCGCCAAGGGCACTATCGCCGCCGCCGGGCTCGATGTCTTCGCCGACGAACCGAACGTGCCGCGGGCGCTGCTTGACGCGACCAATGCCAGTCTGTTGCCGCATGTCGGTTCGGCGTCGGAGCACACACGTCGCGCCATGGCGGATCTGTGCGTCGACAATCTGGTGTCCTGGTTCAGCGAGCGCCGGTCGATCACACCTGTGCCCGAGACGGTGCATGTGAAGGCGCGCGGCTGAGAGGTCGGGCTGCCATATTTATTAACGTCAGCTTAACCCTTTGAAATCATTCTTCATCCTGTCCGTACGCATGGATGAGGATCACCATGAAAACGCTTTCCGTACTGATCGGAGCCGCCGCCCTGTTTGGCGGCGTTCAGCTGTTTCATGGCGGCACTGGCGAAAGCGTCGCTGAAGAGGCCACGCCGCCCGACACCTACAGGCTGGTCGCCAATGGTGATGAGGGGGTTTGCGCAATCAAACGCGGCGCCACCGTCTCGGACGGCCTGTCGCTTTTGACGGTGGCTCCGAACTGTAGCCGACTCATGCCAGGCATCGAGCGGGCGAAATTCTGGCGCGAGCAGGAGGACGGCACGGTCGCCTTCAGCGTCAACGGCGTCGATCCGATCGTCACCTTCGCGGTCGCCGATGGCGACGGATTCGAATCCTACGCTCCTGCACTGCCGCTGCTGTCGCTGGCGGCCGCCGGGGACCCGAGCACCGACGACTGATTACTCCGCCGCCGCGCGGGCGCCGGCCTTGGCAGCCGCATGCAGGCGAACCGCGTCGCCGAAGGCCCGGAAGATCTTGGCCGAGTTACTATCCGACTTGACCCAGTATTCGGGATGCCACTGGACACCGACCGCGAAAGCGCGGGCATCCTTTACAGAGACCGCCTCGACGGTGCCGTCGTCGGCCACGGCTTCGATCTGCAGCTTCGAACCAAGCCGGCCGATTGCCTGGCGGTGCAAAGAGTTGACCTTCATGTCGCCGGCCCCAAACACACTGGCCAGGCAACTGCCCGCCTTGATCGAAACGGTCTGGTGAATCGCGAAACGTTCGTCCTGATTGTCGCTCACCGGCGCGCGGTGGTCGAGCGAGCCTTCACGCTCCTGGATTTCAGTGCCCAGCGTGCCGCCCAGCGCCACGTTCATCTCCTGGATGCCGCGGCAGATGGCAAGCAGCGGCACGCCACGCTCGATCGCTTTGCGAATCAGCGGCAAGGTGGTGGCGTCGCGTGCCGGGTCATAGGGGCCGTTCGCCTCGCTGGCATCGCCGCCATAGAGCGAGGGGTCGACATTGGATTTCGAGCCGGTCAGCATGACGCCGTCGACCGACGACAGCAGCTCATCGAAATCGAGCCGATCGCCGAACGAGGGCACCAGCACCGGAAACACGCCGGCGCCGGCGATCGCCGCCTCCAGATATTGCTGTGGGGCGGCATGCCAGGTGTAGTTGTCGAATTGACGGACGTCGGTCGATATGGCGACGAGCGGCTGCTGCATTTTGGCTTTGTTTTCCATCTGGGCCGGGGAATCCTGCCTTCAAAATAGGCGATCCCAGCACATTTTTCCATGACAAGTTTCGGTCCGTCGGATGGGCCACCAAACGGCCCGTTAGACTATAGTTGCAAGGCCCTGCGCACACGCCGTCAAATCAGGCCGCCACGCTGGACTCGACTCCTTGCCCGTGTATTGTTTCGCCCAGCCGTGCGGGACATCGAGCATGCGCCGCACGTCGGTTTGTTGATCCAAAAGGGAGGACTTCATGGATCGTCGTTCATTCATCCGCAAGGCCGGGACGACCGGCGTTGGCGCCGCTGCGGCCGCCGCCACGCTCGCCGCGCCGGCCATAGCCCAGTCCAATCCAAAGGTGACCTGGCGGCTGGCGTCGTCCTTTCCCAAATCGCTCGACACGATCTATGGCGGCGCCGAGGTCTTCTCAAAGATGCTTTCGGAAGCCACCGACGGCAATTTCCAGATCCAAGTCTTCGCCGCTGGCGAACTGGTGCCCGGCCTTCAGGCGGCCGACGCCACGACCGCCGGCACGGTCGAGGCCTGCCACACGGTGGCATATTATTACTGGGGCAAGGATCCGACCTGGGCGCTGGGCGCGGCGGTTCCGTTCTCGCTCAACGCGCGCGGCATGAATGCCTGGCACTATCATGGCGGCGGCATCGACCTGTTCAACGAATTTCTCGCCACGCAAGGCTTGTTCGGCCTGCCTGGCGGCAATACCGGCGTGCAGATGGGCGGCTGGTTCCGCAAGGAGATCAACACGGTGGCCGACCTTTCCGGCCTCAAGATGCGCATCGGCGGCTTCGCCGGCAAGGTTGTGCAGAAGCTCGGCGTCGTGCCGCAGCAGATCGCCGGCGGCGACATCTACCCGGCGCTCGAAAAGGGCACCATTGACGCAGCCGAATGGGTCGGCCCCTATGACGACGAGAAGCTCGGCTTCTATAAGGTTGCGCCCTACTACTACTATCCAGGCTGGTGGGAAGGCGGCCCGACCGTCCACCTGATGTTCAACAAGGCGAAATACGAAGAACTTTCGCCGACTTACAAGTCGCTGCTGCATACCGCCGCGCAAGCCGCCGATGCCAACATGCTGCAGAAATACGACTATCTCAATCCTGCGGCGGTGAAGCGGCTGGTGGCCGGCGGCGCCAAACTGCGTCCGTTCAGCCAGGAGATCATGTCCGCCTGCTTCGAGAAGGCCAATGAGGTCTACGCCGAAATGGAAGCCTCGAACGCGCCGTTTAAGAAGATCTGGGACTCGATCAAGGGATTCCGTAAGGAGCACTATCTCTGGGCGCAGGTGGCCGAGTACAATTACGACACCTTCATGATGGTCCAGCAGCGCAACGGCAAGCTGTAAGGTTTTTCTGCCTCCTTTCGAAGACCCCGGACTCGGTAGTCCGGGGTTTATTCGTTGGGCGTCGGTGCTGGAAACATCGATAGTCGAAGGCGTCGAAACTTGCGCCGCAGCGCCGGGGGTCGAACGGGTTCGAAGCGACAGCGGCACTCAGCCTCGGTCCGGCACCACCACCACCTTGACCTCGCCGGCGGCAGGCGGGTTGGCGATTACCGCGGCGGCCTCTTCCAGCGGCACCTGCCTGGAGATCAGCCGGTCGATCTCGATCGCGCCCGAAGCGATCAGCTCGGCGGCGCGGCGGTGCGTGTAGGGGTTGAGGAAGGAGCCGAGAACCTTCAACTCGCGAAACAGAAGATCGAAGGGCTCGAACGCCGCCTTCATTCCTTGCGGCACCACGCCGACAATGACGACCGTGCCGCCGGCCCTCGCCAGCCGCAGCGACTGCTCGACCGTTTCCTGGACACCGGCACATTCGAGCACCACGTCGACACCGCCGGGCACCAGTCCCGCTGGCCCGGAGATGGCATCGATGACGTCGGCGGCGCTTGCGTCGACCGTTGCCGTCGCGCCGAGCTCCTCGGCCAGTGCGCGTCGTGATGCCTGTCGCGTCGACAGGATGATGGTCGTCGCCCCTGCAAGCCTTGCCAGTTGCACTGTGAGCAGGCCGATCACGCCGCCGCCAAGTATGGCGACCGAGGAGCCGGGCTTGATCTCGGCCAGATCCACGCCATGCAGGCAGCAGCCGAGAGGCTCGCAGAAGGCGCCGTGCGTCGGCTTCAAGTCCGCGGGCAGGATGAAGGCCTGTTTCTGCGGCAACACGACGTAGTCGGCGAAGCCGCCGTCGCGATGGATGCCGATGGCATTGAGATTGCTGCACAAATTGATGCGGCCGGCATGGCAATGGCGGCAGCGTCCGCAGGCGATGTTGGGATCGCCGGTGACGCGGTCGCCGATCGAGAAGCCGCTCACGGAATGTCCCATTGCCTCGACGATGCCGGAGAACTCATGTCCGGGTGTTACCGGCGGCCGGCAGGGAAACTCGCCGTGGAAGAGATGCCGGTCCGTGCCGCAGACGCCGCAGGACTCGATGCGCACCAGCAGATCGTCAGGCCCGGGAACCGGCTTGGCGACCTCGCGCAGCGTGATGCTGCCAACCGCTTCCAGCCGTACCGCTTTCATGGTTTTGCGACCTCCGGCATCAGTTGAAATTCGGCGGCTGCGACAGATCCGGCTGTGGTGCCGCCGGTTTGGCGGGCGCCGTGTCGCCGAAGTTCGGCGGTTGCGACAGGTCGGGCGCGGCAGGCGCGGCGGGCGGCGGGGCGCCAGTGGCGGGTGCGGGGCCGCTCCCGGCCGGCGGCGTGCCGAGCGGCGTCAGTCCCGGCACCTCCGGCACCGTATAGTCGATCGTGCCGGAATCGACCGCTGTGCCCTTGTAGTGCATCACCATTTGCGGGAAGGCGATGGTGAGCCCGATCATGATCACCTGGATGCAGACGAACGGCACGGCGCCCCAATAGATCTGACCCGTGGTCACCGGCGCGATCTGCTTGCCGGTCAAGCGGTCGAGATAGGGCACCCGGGCGGCGACCGAGCGCAGGTAGAACAGCGCGAAGCCGAAGGGTGGATGCATGAAGCTGGTCTGCATGTTGACGCCCAGAAGCACGCCGAACCAGATCAGGTCGATGCCGAGCTTGTCGGCGGCCGGTGCCAGCAACGGCACGATGATGAAGGCCAGTTCGAAGAAATCGAGGAAGAAGGCAAGCACGAAGACCAGGATGTTGACGCCGATCAGGAAGCCGACCTCGCCGCCCGGCAGCGAGGTCAGGAGATGCTCGACCCAGATGTGGCCGTTGACGCCGTAGAAGGTGAGGGAGAAGACGCGCGCGCCGATCAGGATGAACAGCACGAAGGACGACAGCCTTGTCGTCGAAGCGAGCGCCTGCTTGACCACGTCGAGCGACAGCCGGCCTTTGATCGCCGCCATCGCCAGCGCGCCGACAGCGCCCATGGCGCCGCCCTCGGTTGGAGTGGCGATGCCAAGGAAAATGGTGCCCAGCACCAGGAAGATCAACGCCAATGGCGGGATCAGCACGATCACGACCTGCTGCGCCAGCCGCGACATCATGTTGATTTTCAGGCGCTGATCGGCGATCGCAACGATATAGATCACGGCCACTCCGATGCTGGCGCCGAGGATGTCGGCATTGTCGCCATGGGTCGGTGCGAGATAGCGGTAGGCCGCGTAGGAGATCGCCACCGTCGCCAGCAACGCCACCAGCAGCGACACGACGCCATGGCCGAGCGTGCGTGCTTCCAGCGGCAGCGCCGGCATCGAATTCGGCCGGACGATCGTCATGATCAGGATGTAGAGCATGTAGAGGCTGGTCAGCACGATGCCGGGGATCAGCGCGCCCGCATACATGTCGCCGACCGAGCGGCCGAGCTGGTCGGCGAGCACGATCAGCACCAGCGACGGCGGGATGATCTGGGCGAGCGTTCCGGACGCGGCGATGACGCCGGACGCCAGCCGGCGGTCATAGCCGTAGCGCAGCATGATCGGCAGCGAGATCAGCCCCATGGCGATGACCGATGCCGCCACCACGCCGGTCGTCGCGGCCAGCAGCGCGCCGACGAAGATCACGGCATAAGCAAGCCCGCCGCGGATCGGCCCGAACAGCTGGCCGATCGTATCGAGCAGGTCTTCCGCCATCCCCGATCGCTCGAGCACGATGCCCATGAAGGTGAAGAAAGGGATCGCCAGCAGCGTGTCGTTCGACATCACCCGGCTGCCGTAGAAATTATCCGGCAACGCATGCAGCAGCGGCCAGGCGAGATTGATCGAGCCGCCCGAATAGGGTGAGACCAGCACGCCGATGAAAAAGAACAAAAGTCCGTTGGCGGCGAGCGAGAAGGCGACGGGATAGCCGATCAGCAGGAAGAGGACCAGCGAGGCGAACATGATCGGCGCCATGTTCTGGGCGATGAACTCGATCACGAGCGCACCTCGTCGGCCAGTGCCTTGGCTTCGAGTTCCGCCTGCTCATGCGCCGATATGAACGGGGTCGGGTCGTCCATGTCGCCGCGCATGATGGCGATCTTCTTGATGATCTCGGAGATGCCCTGCAGCGCTAGCAGGAAGAAGCCGACCAGCAGGATCGCCTTTGCCGGCCAGATGATCAGCCCGCCGGAATTGTTCGACATTTCGCCGCTGCGGAACGACAGCGACACATACGGGACGAAATAGATCACCATCAGCGTCACGAACGGCATCAGGAAAAAGACATGGCCGAAAAGGTCGATCCAGTGCTGCACGCGGCGCGGGAACAGGCCATAGACGATGTCGATGCGGATATGGTCGTTCTGCTTCAGCGTGTAGGCCGCCGCCAGCATGAAGGCGGCGCCGAACAGGTACCATTGCAGCTCCAGCCACGCATTCGACGAGGTGTCGAACACCTTGCGGATGGTCGCGTTAGCGGCGCTCACTAGGATTGCCAGCAGGATCAACCACGATATCCATTTGCCGATGAACTCGTTCACACGGTCGATCGTCCTGGATAGAGCGAGAAGCCCTGCCATGCATTCCTCCCTTTTGTCCGAGGCGCGACGGCTCCCCGTTGTTTTACGCCGCGCCGCTGTGGCCTAACCGTATGCCGTGCGTGGCAGGACGGGTCAACACAGGAGCGGCGCTGTCAACGCGGTTGTGAGACGAGGAAGCCGACGAAGCGCAGGGCTGCGGCGCAGGGCTCGGAAAACCGGAACCGGCTTCCGGCAGGGTTCGTGGGCAAAATCAAAGCGTTAAGGCGGTCGTTTCGTTGCCGAAACAGGCTTATCGGTGGCAGGCGTCATGCAACCAAAGTCTGATGCGGATCACGCGATCTTGGTCTGGTCGCGGCCAGCGCCGATCAGCACCAGCATGGCGACGAGGAACAGGTACATCCATGCGTCGCGCCATTCCACCGGGAAATAGCCGGCCCACAGCGACTCGGCCATGCCGAAGGCGGCAGCGCCCAGGGCCGCCCGCGGCGGCGAGAGATAGCCGCCGACCGCCGTCACGAACAGGATCTTGAGCCCGTAGACGAGGCCGGAACCGAAACTGACATTGCCGTAATAGAGGCCGGCCATGACGCCGGCCAGCGCGGCGCAGAAACCGCCGAACAGCACTGCGTGGCGGAACACGGCGCGCACGTCGACGCCGCACATGGCGGCCGCCTTGGCATCGTCGGAGACGGCGCGCCAGCGCCGGCCGAAATTCGAATGGGCAAAGCCCCAAGCCGCAAGCGCCACCGCCCCCAGCACCACGGCGCAATCGAGCAGCTGGATCAGCGTCAATGTCGCCTTGAAGCCGGCATTCTGCGCGAAAACGACAGGTTGCGCCAGCATAGGCGGCAGCCACAAATCATGCGTGTCGGCGGCGATGCGGCTTGCTTCCGACAAAACCAGCAGGATGCCAAGCGTGGTCACCACGATCGCGTTGGGCGAGCGGTCGGCCAGCGGTTCGAAGACGCTGCGCGACAGGACGCAGCTGATAAGCGCGGCGTAGAGGAAAGCCGCTGCGATGCCGAGCACCACCGCCGCCGTCAGCGTCAGCCACAGCACCTGGTAGCCGAAGGCGGCGGTCAGGATCATCGTCTGTCCGCAAAAGGCGAACAGCGCGCCATAGGCCAGGTTGGTGCGGTGCAGGATGCCGTTGGTCAGCACATAGCCGAACGCCAGCAGCGCATAGAGTGCGCCTGAATGCAGCCCGTTCAGGACCTGCTGGAACAGATACAGCATGCGAAAATCCTCGGGGCATATCGCCCAAAGCGCATAGCGGTTTTGGGACGACGATACGCTCCAGACAGAGAGCGGCAATACCCGCTTCAGGGCAGACTTGCATCGTCGAATCTAACTTGTCAAATGCCATTTATCGGTTAGATTTCGGACATGACGGTATCCTGGACCCCGCACCGCTTCACCGGCGGCCTGCTCGCGCTCGACACGGCGAACACCGTCGTGCTGCGTGCCGATCCCGAGAGGACCTTCGACCGTTTTGACGATCCGCGCGAGATCGCCCACTTCGCGGACGCGGCGAGCGGCTTTCGCGCCGCCGAGCTTGGCGGCAGGCGGCTGGCGGTCTCCGCGCCGGCTGCAATCGCGCCTGTCGTGCTGGCGATCCGCGAGGCGACGGACCGGTTGTTTCGCCACGCGGTGTCGAAAGGCACGGTCGCTACCGATCATCTCTCCGGCCTCCTGGCGGCCTGCGCCGACGGTCTTGCCGGCAGTCGGACCGAGATCGCAACGCCCGGAAAGCCGTTCGGCGATCCGGCAACGCCGATCGCATTCGAAGCGGCACTGGCGGTTTCCGCCCTGTCGCTGCTGCGCGAGGACACGGTCGCCAGGCTCAGGATCTGCCCCAATTGCTCCTGGCTGTTCGTCGACCGCAGCCGCAATTCCAGCCGCCTGTGGTGCGACATGGCGGTCTGCGGCAACCGCCAGAAGGCAAGCCGCCACTATCGCCGCCGCAGGGCGGCCAATGAGGTCAACAATGTCCAGGACTAGCTCTCGTTCAGCCCTGCTCGGCATGGCGCTGATCGCGGCGATGGCGCTCGGCGCCTGCCGCGACACCGGCAAGGACGGTGAAGGCAAGTTGTTCGAGATTTCGGGCAAGATATTCGTCTTCAACTATCGTCTTGCCAGGGCGACCTATGTCGTGACGCTGCGGCCCTTGCGGCCGATGGGAGAGGGCCAGGTCGCGGTCGCCAGCTTCCAGGATCCGGCCGGCGGCGCGCCGTTGGTGGTCGAGCAGAAGGTCTGGCCCAAGCTCGACAAGGTGACGCTGGAGAGCCCGGCTTTGACCTGCGTCGTCAAGAACAAGCCTTATACGATCGCCATCGCTATCAAGGGTTCCGACGGCGCGGTCCTGCAGAAGATCGACACCACGCTGATGTCCACCGAAGACCAGTCCATCCTGCCCGACCGGCCGCTCGTCATTGACCAGCTCTACACCGCCAATCCCGATCTCGTAGGCCACCCCGACGGCAAGCTGCCGGGCGAGCCGAAGCCCGACTGCTCCAAGGGGACCTGACGCTCGCCGCCAAGCCGAAAGGCAAGCGAAATTTTCGTACGCCGGACATTGCTCGCGGGGCGATTTCATACCGGGCAAGGGATGACGGCGGATCGTTCGTTGCGCGTTGCCTGGCACGTCCGATTTCGTTTGACCTGTCTTGCAAGGGGAGAAAGGATGCGTCATCCGATCCCGACGCTGGCTGCCTGCCCCCGCGCGGCCTCCGCAGAGGAAATGCCTGATGACGCTGCACGACGTCGCGCTCGACGACAAGTTCGACCTGGGGAAGGAACGCATCTTCCTGTCCGGCGCCCAGGCGGTCATCCGCATGCTGCTGATGCAGCGCGAGCGCGACCGCCGCGCGGGCCTGAACACGGCCGGCTTCGTCTCCGGCTATCGCGGTTCGCCGCTGGGCGGCCTCGACATGCAGCTGTGGAAGGCAAAAAAACAGCTCGCCCAGGCCGACATCGTCTTCCAGCCCGGCCTTAACGAGGAACTCGCCGCTACCGCCTGCTGGGGATCGCAGCAGACGGAACTGCTGGGCGAAGGCACCCATGACGGCGTTTTTTCGGTTTGGTACGGCAAGGGTCCGGGGGTCGACCGCTCCGGCGACGTCTTCCGCCACGCCAATCTGGCCGGCTCGTCGAAACATGGCGGTGCGCTCGCTTTGATGGGCGACGACCACATGGCCGAATCCTCGACCAACGCGCATGCCACCGAATTCCTGTTCGTCGACGCCATGGTGCCGATCCTCAACCCGGCCGGTGTCCAGGAGATAATCGATTACGGGCTCTACGGTTTTGCCATGTCGCGCTTCGCCGGCACATGGGCGGCCATCAAATGCGTCAAGGACAACATCGAATCGACGGCCTCGGTCGATGCCTCGATCGAGCGTCTGAACATCGTTAATCCCGAGTTCGACATGCCGCCCGGCGGCCTCAACATCCGCCACGAGATCGACATGCTCGGCCAGGAGGAGCGGCTGCATGAGTACAAGCGCGCCGCCGCGTCGGCCTTCATCCATGCCAACGGGCTGAACCGCGTCGTCTATTCGGGCGGCCGCAATCCCAGGATCGGCATCATCACCATCGGCAAAAGCTATCTCGACGTCCGCCAGGCGCTCGAGGATATCGGCATCGACGAGGCGGCCGCCGGCCGCATCGGCGTGCGGCTGTTCAAAGTCGGTTGCCCCTGGCCGCTCGATTTCCAGCACATTGCCGAGTTCGCGCGCGGCCTCGACACCATCGTCGTCGTCGAGGAGAAGCGTTCGCTGATCGAGGTGCAGCTTCGCGAGAGCCTCTACGGCACCGCCACGCAGCCCGTCATCGTCGGCAAGAAGAACGAGCGCGGCGACTGGCTGTTTCCGGCCAAGGGCGCGCTCGACCCCAACGAAATCGCCATTGCCCTTGGCGAAAGGATCGTGAAAACCATCGGTCCGTCGGAAGAGATTTCAGCGCGGGTGGCGAAGCTGCGCCAGTTCCAGGCCATGCTCGCAGACGCGTCGGACATCGGCTCCCGCACGCCCTTCTTCTGCTCCGGCTGCCCACACAATTCCTCGACCAAGGTGCCGGATGGCTCGATCGCCGCGGCCGGCATCGGCTGCCATTTCATGGCACTGTGGATGGACAGGAATACTGTCGGCTTCACCGCCATGGGTGGCGAGGGGGCGCAGTGGGTCGGCCAGGCGCCCTTTTCCAAGCGCGACCACATTTTCCAGAATCTCGGCGACGGCACCTACAACCACTCCGGCACGCTGGCGATCCGCTTCGCGCTGTCGTCGGGCGCCAACGTCACCTACAAGATACTCTATAACGACGCGGTGGCCATGACCGGCGGCCAGCCGCATGAAGGCGGCCTGACGGTGGACATGATCGCCAGGCAGGTGCGAGCCGAAGGGATCGAGCGCATCGCCGTCGTCACCGACGAACCCGACAAATATGCCGGCAAGGTCGAGTTCCCGGCCGGCGCCACCATCCATCACCGCGACGATCTCGATCTCGTCCAGCGCGAGCTGCGCGGCGTTAGCGGGGTTTCGATCCTGCTCTACGACCAGACCTGTGCCGCCGAAAAGCGCCGCCGTCGCAAGCGCGGAACCTTTCCCGATCCCGACAAGCGGGTCTTCATCAACGAACTGATCTGCGAGGGCTGCGGCGACTGCGGCGTCCAATCGAACTGCGTCTCCATCCAGCCGGTGGAGACCGAGTTCGGCCGCAAGCGCCGGATCGACCAGTCGAGCTGCAACAAGGATTTTTCCTGCGTCAATGGCTTCTGCCCGTCCTTCGTCACGGTGCATGGCGCCAAGATCCGCAAGGCCGAAGGCATCGCCGGCAAGACCGATCCGCTCGACGGCGTTCCAGCAGCCGCCGAATTCCCGCTCGGCGAACAGGGCTGGGCGGCGATCATCGACGGCGTCGGCGGCACCGGCGTCGTCACCGTCGGCGCCGTGCTCGGCATGGCGGCTCATCTCGAAGGCAAGGGCTGCGGCATGATCGACATGGCCGGGCTTGCCCAGAAGGGCGGTTCGGTGTTCACCCATGTCCGCATCGCCCGCACGCCCGATGACATCCACGCCATCCGTGTCTCGGCCGGCAAAGCCGATCTCGTGCTCGGCTGCGATCTCGTCGTGTCGGGCGCCAAGAAGGTGCTGGCCGCGGTGCGCGAGGGCCACACCATCTTCCTCGCCAACACTGCCGAGATCATGCCGGGCGAGTTTGCCCGCTCGGCCGATTTCTCGCTGCCCATCGAGCGCTTGAAGAAGGCGATCCGCACTGCTGCCGGCGACGACAGGGCGCATTTCTTCGACGCTACCCGCACAGCCACCGTCCTGTTCGGCAATTCGCTGGGCGCCAACATGTTTATGCTCGGCTTCGCCTTCCAGCATGGCGGTCTGCCGCTGTCGGCCCAAGCCGTCGAAAAGGCGATCGAATTGAACGGCGAGGCGGTGGGGATGAACATCGCCGCCTTCCGCTGGGGCCGCCGCGCCGCGCATCAGCCGGACTTCGTGCGTGGCCTCGTCCAGCCGGGCAAGGACGGCCAAGCCGCCACCATTGCCCAGACGCTGGACGAAGTCATTGCCCGCCGGGTCGCTTTCCTTTCCGCCTATCAGAACGCCGCCTATGGTAAGCGCTACGCCGGCAGGATCGCTGCCCTGCGCGCGGCCGAAGCCAAGGCAGCGCCCGGTTCGAGCGCCGTGACGGAAGCGGCGGCCAGGAACCTGTTCAAGCTGATGGCGATCAAGGACGAATACGAGGTGGCGCGGCTCTATACCGACGGCTCCTTCGCCGCCGAACTCGGCAAGCAGTTCCAGAGTTACGAAAAACTCGAATTCCACCTGGCGCCGCCGGTTCTGGGCCGTCGCGGCAATGACGGCAAACCGAGGAAATCGAGCTTCGGTCCCTGGATGATGAAAGGGTTTCGCATGCTGGCGGCGATGAAGGGCCTGCGCGGGACAGCATTCGACCTGTTCGGCTACACCGCCGAGCGGCGCATGGAGCGGCAATTGCTGGCGCAATATGAGGCCGACCTGCAACGCGTCGCCAACTCGCTGGCGCCGGACACCATCGAGGCCGCCACGGCCCTCGTCTCGGTGCCGGCACTCATCCGCGGCTACGGCCATGTTCGGCAAGCCAGCGCTCAAAAGGCGGCCGGCGAGCGCCAAAGGCTGCTCGAGCGCCTGTCCGGCACGTCAGCGAAGGCGGAACTCCAGGCCGCCGAGTGATGGCCTTGTTTACCTAAAGCCCAATTCTCCCAGTCTGTCCTGCTTTGCGCACCCTCGGCAAGCCGCCCAAAACCGCTGTTCTAAGCCTTTCTTAAGGCGGATGTGAGATGACGAGGCCTAGCGTTGGGCCGACGACATGGGCAGAACAAAGACCGAAAACATCCCAGCGGATGTTTATATCCAGTTTGTGCGGTCGTTGTTCGACAACGCCCACATGCTGGTGATCGGTGGCGTGTGCTACTGGATCCTCGGACTAATGATCTACTTGCGCACGAACAATCCGTTGTTCCTGGCTTTCTCTTTTGTTCTGCTGTCCATCTGCCTTTACCGCTATTTCGGCATTCGCGCCTTCCGGAAGGCAGGCGGTGTAATAGCCGACGTCCAGGAGGCGCATCGGTGGGAGCGCAACTACATCCTCAAGGGCAGCGTGCAGGGCCTCACGTTGGGCGCGCTGTGCTTCATATCGATCTATGTCTATCCCGATCCCTTTGCCGAACTGGCCGCGACGTCGCTGGCCATCGCAACCTTGGTGACGGTTGTTGGCCGGAACTACGGCTCTCCCATTATGGTGCGGGTTTTTTCCGTGACCTTCATTGGTCCGGCAGCACTTGCACTTTTGCTGCGCATGGATGTGCCTTCGGTCATTCTCGGGCTGATGATCATCCCGTTGACTTTCGTCACGATCAACAGCGCCGACCACGTCCGCGATGTGCTTTTCTCGGCCGTCATCGGCCACAAGGAAGCGAGGAAGCTCGCGCTCAGATTCGATCGCGCGCTCAATACCATGTCGCATGGCCTCGTCATGCTTGGCCCGGACGGTCGGGTGGCGGTCGCCAATGCCGAGGCCGCGCATCTGATGTCGCTCAAATCGGCCGATGCTCTGCTTGGGCGGTCAATCCATGGTCTGTTGATGCGCGGCGTCGTGGGCGGCATGCTGGCCCCAAAGGACTGCCGCTACATCGAAGCCCAGCTGACGCGTGCATTGCGCGAGGGCCGCGACCGTAAGGTCCTGGTTTCGCTCGCCAATGGCCAGCACTACGAATTCTCCGCCCGCGAAGGCAGCCAGGAACTCGGGGTCATCACCTTCGAGGACGTGACGGCGCGCGTCGAGGCGGAAGACAAGATCCGCTTCATGGCGCGCTATGACAATCTCACCGGCCTGCCCAATCGCGCCTATTTCCACGAACTGATCGGCGAGGCGATGGCGTCAGGCGACCGTGACCGCCTCTGCGGCCTTGCCGTGCTCGACCTCGACGATTTCAAGAGTGTCAACGACACGCTCGGGCATCCGATCGGCGATGGATTGATCTACGCGGTGGCCGAGCGTCTTGCCGCCATTGCGGGACAAGGCATCACCGTCAGCCGCTTCGGCGGCGACGAATTCATGGTTTTCTTCGACCGTATAGAGGATGAAAGCCATCTGACCCTTCAGATCGACGAGATCTTTGCAGCGTTGCAAGGGGAGGTGGACGTCGCCGGCCACGGGCTGCGCATCCAGGCCAGCGCCGGCGCCGTGCTGTCGCGGGTCAGGGATACCGACGTCGACGCCATGATCGTCAAGGCGGACCTGGCGCTCTATAAGGCCAAGGAGCTCGGCAAGAACGGCTGGCGGCTGTTCGAGGCCGCCATGGACGCTGCGTTCCGCAACCGCCAGCTGATGAAGGCGGATCTGCGCAGCGCGGTGGAAGGCAAGGCCCTGCGCGTCGTCTACCAGCCGATCGTGGCGATGAGCACGATGCGCATCGCCAGCTGCGAGGCGCTGTGCCGCTGGGACCATCCCGACCTCGGGCCGATTTCGCCCGGCATCTTCATTCCGCTGGCGGAGGAAATGGGCATCATTTCCGAGATCAGCACCTTCGTGCTGCAGGCAGCCTGCACCGAATGCGCCAAATGGCCGGACCACACCAGCGTCTCGGTCAATCTCTCCGCCAAGGATTTCCGCAACCGGGACGTCATCCAGAAGGTTCGCGACGCTCTGGTCAGCTCCGGCCTTGCCGCCGGCCGGCTGGAGATCGAGGTCACCGAAACTGCGCTGCTCGATGACAAGTCGCTGACACGTCAATATATCGAGGAACTGAAGCAGATCGGTGTGCGCATCGCACTTGACGATTTCGGTACCGGCTATTCGAGCCTGAGCTATCTGCATAAGCTGCCGCTCGACAAGATCAAGATCGATCGCTCCTTCCTGATGGACGTCACCCAGAGCAAGCGTTCGCTGGAGCTGCTGAAGGGCATTGTCAATCTGTCGCGGCCGCTTGGACTTTCGGTGACTGTCGAAGGCGTCGAGACCTTTGAGCAGCTCAAGATCCTTGCCTTGCAAGTGAAACCGGATCTCGTGCAGGGCTTCCTGTTCGGTGCCGCGCTCAGTGCGTCGGGTATCGAGACGATGTCGAATGTCACCTGGCCATTCGCCGCTGACCTGCGTCGCACCGGTAAACGGACGGTCCGTTAGCGCCGTAATTTTCGACTTCGCTCGATTGGATTCCCCGCGCGTTGCGAATCGCACGACGCTCTTTGATGTCGAACTCGTTCAGTGTCGGGATACGGTTCCGCCGCGATTTTGCCTTTGCGCAATGCAGCTGAAAGGGTCCTCCTCAGAGTATGCAGATGTATTCGGAGGCATGATCCACGTCCTCTCAGCGGCAATCGCTCGGACGATTGCTCAGTAAGATATTCTCGGGCGACTCCCGGCCATTAAGGTTAACGGAATGTAAATCAACAAGATCTAAATTTCGGCTTGTGTCTCATTTCAACTCGAATAGCCTATCCTAGGTCGAATTCGAGGACAGACGATGGATGCTGCAACAGCTACAAGGAATGCGTCTGGCGGGGTAAGCACAGCCGGGGATTCGGTGCTGAATCGATCGATGATGCAACTGCTTGAGCATGTCGATTATCGCCTCATTACCGGGGGCGAGGATTTGGAAGCGATTTACCGGCTTCGCTATAAGTCCTATCTGCGCTCCGGTATGTGCGGCCCGCTCGCCAGCGGCATGTTCGAGGATCGCTGGGACAATCTACCCAATTCCTACCGATTCGGTGTCTATTGCTACGGCGAATTGGTGAGCACAATCCGCTTCCATTACATTTCCATCGAGCACCCGAATTCGCCCTCCGTTGATGCCTATCCGGAAATACTGATCGAGCGGCTTGCCCGCGGAGAAACCTTCATCGACGGAACCCGCTTCGCAACCGATCCTGACGCCGCGCCGGCACCCGGAGTGCTGCCGTTTCTGACACTCAGGCTTGCCATGGTGGCCTCGCTCTATTTTGGCCAGAACTCTGTGCTGACGCCGGTCAAGGTCGAGCATTCCAATTTTTATTCTCGTTACTTCAATGCCGTGCAGAGGACCGAGGCTAAGGAGTTTCCGGGCGTTCTTACCCGGATCGCCCTGTTCGAAATCCCCGCCGGCGAAAATATGCGCCTGACGCTCGAACGTTTCCCATTCTTCAGGTCGACGCCCATGGAACAGCGGTTGATGTTCGCCAATCCGGCCATCAATCGGCTGACGCCCTTGTCTATCGTGCCGACGGCGAAATATTATCGTGAGGCCGCCTGAGGCCCCTGATTTTGCAAAGCTCCGGAGCTTTCCGGCCAGATCCGCGTTTTGATGACGGCGGCGCGTTGACGCTCCGCGTCTTCATTTCGACGTATCTGCCAAAAGGACCCCGACATGCATATTTCCCAGCTCGCGCTCACGCCGCTTATCTCGCTGATCGCCGGGGTGCTGATCCTAGTCATGCCACGGCTGCTGAACTACATCGTCGCGCTCTACCTGATCATAGCCGGCCTGCTTGGATTGTTTCCGCACCTCGCCGGCTAAAGACAGCGCGGTTGACGCGCCAGCCGGCTTCGTCCGGGATTGCGCGAAAACAAGCAGCCGGAGCGGTTCGGCGATTCTGCCGAACGCAGGGGCGCTTTGCTTCAAATTTCCCTTGAGGCAGTTGTCGGCTGCGATGCGGCAATAGCGCCATTGCTCTCGGCGCGGCTTTTCGCTATGTGCCTGAAAGATGTCTTCGAAGGGGTATTCCTATGGCTGAGCACACGCCGACCGGTCCTGTCGAACTGGGCGCGAAGATGGACTATGCCGAGCACGACCGCACCTATGCGGGCTTCCTCATGCTGGCCAAATACGGATCACTCTTCTGCGGCGCCATACTTCTGGCGATGGCTTTCGGTTTCTTCGCGGGCGGCTTCTTCTCGGCGACTATCCTGTTCGTCCTGATCATGGCCGTCGGCGCCTTCATTCTGCGATAGTCTTTCCAAAACCCCATTGCCTTTGACGTCGCCGGACGCCCCGGCCGACACTTTGCGCAAACAGGTTCCAGCCGAAAGGATCATGCGGTGGGACAGACGGTTTTCATCCCTCGTGAGCTCGATGCGAACGAGCCGCGCGTCGCGGCTTCGCCCGATACGGTGAAACGGCTGGCCGGCCTGGGTCTTGAAGTGGTTGTGGAGGCCGGTGCCGGCAC
>NZ_JAIUIF010000024.1:0-67241 GCF_020165475.1 Mesorhizobium sp. BR1-1-15
GAGAGGGAGTATTTGTTGCTCAATGAGTAGGGGAGTAGGGATGAATGGCCGAAAAGACAGGCTCTTACAAGGACTTGCTTGTTTGGCAGCAGGCAATGGATCTTGCTGTGGCAGTTTACAGCTCCACAAAATCATGGCCCAAGGAGGAACTTTATGGATTGACCAGCCAAGTCCGCCGTTCCGCAAGCTCGGTGCCGGCAAATATAGCTGAGGGGTATGGTAGAGAAATTCGAGGATCCTACCAACAGTTTCTTCGCATCGCCCAGGGATCATTGAAGGAGCTGGAAACTCAACTTCTGATCGCTGAGCGGACTGGCATCGCCTCGCAGGCGGCGACAGCGTCGTTGTTGGCCAGCACCGAAAGTGTGGGGAAGCTCTTGCGGCTTTTGATCCGCAAATTGTCCCCGGAATAGCCTACCCTACTCCCCTACTCCCCTACTCCCCTACTGCCCTACTGCCCTACTGCCCTACTCCGTGAGCATCATGCCCTACCAATCCCCGATCTCCCCCGGCCGTTCCTGGTACGAGGACACGGCCGGCCCGCGACCCGAGTATCCGGCGCTGGACGGTGACCGGAGCTGCGACGTCGTTATCGTTGGGGGCGGTTTCACCGGCTTGTCGGCGGCGGTGCATCTGGCCAAGGCTGGTAGCAATGTGGTCTTGATCGAGGCGTATCGCTTCGGCGACGGCGCTTCCGGGCGCAATGGCGGCCAGCTCGGCACGGGGCAGCGCGCCTGGGCCGAGGAATTGGAGGCCGAGTACGGGTTTTCCCGCGCCAAGGCACTGTTCGACCTCGCCGAGGAGGCGAAGGCGCATCTGCTCGAATTCGCCGCCGCCAACCAGATCGATATCGACTACATGCCGGGCCAGCTCTCGGTTGCGCACAAGCCGCGCTATGTCGACGACTACAAGGCGCATGCCGAGATCATGGCCAGCCGCTTCTCCTATCCGCACATTTCGTTCATGGACGCGACGGAAACTGCGCAGCGGCTGGGCTCGACAGCCTATTTCGGCGGGACGCGCGACACCGGCACCGGCCATATCCATCCGATGAAACTGGTGATCGGCACGGCGCGGGCGGCGGCACAGGCCGGCGCACGATTGTTCGAAGCGACGCCGTCGACCGGCATTGTTTCGAGCGGCGGCACGGTGAAGGTTTCGACAGCCAGGGGGACGATCACAGCGCAGAAATGCCTGATCGCGGTCAATGCCTATGGCGGCACGCTCGAACCGGTGAGTGCCGCGCACATCATGCCGATCGGCTCGTTCATCGGCGCGACCGTGCCGCTTGGAGCGGATTCGAACGTGCTGCCGGGCGGCGAGGCCGTCGATGATTCCCGCTTCGTCGTGCGCTACTTCCGCAAGTCGAGGGATGGCCGGCTGCTGTTCGGCGGACGCGAGGTCTACGGCGTCAACGACCCCAAGGACATCCATATCCATATCCGCCGCCAGATCGCGGAACTCTATCCCGCACTAAGGGACGTCGAAATCACGCATGGCTGGGGCGGCTATGTCGGCATCACGGTGCCGAGAAAGCCGTTCGTGCGGGAAGTGATGCCGAATGTGATCTCGGCCGGCGGCTATTCCGGCCACGGCGTCATGCTGTCGAACTTCTTCGGCAAGCTCTATGCCGAAACGGTAGCCGGCAACCGCGACCGGCTAAAGCTGATCGAGGATTTGAAGATTCCGCCGTTCCCGGGTGGCCGGCGCTTGCGCGCGCCGCTGCTTTTCCTGGCGCTCAACTGGTTCGCGTTGCGCGACAGGATTTAACAATTGTTGAGTAATATCATGGGGGCCGCGACATCCAAGCGTTGCAGAATCTTCAGCAATGGCGCACTGATGCCACAATCGCGGGCAAAAAGTGCAATCTCTAGGCGAATATAGACGGGGATTTTCTGCGGGCCCGCCCGCTGTTTGATTTGGGACCGGTGTGATCGACGCACGCATTGCGGTGTTTGATCGAAGAACATCGGCCCCTTATGGAGGTGGCAAGAGTGAGAGAGCCCTTCAGTTTCGGTGCTCCGGAACGTCGGCGCTTTGCCATGCAGTTCGGCTACGACATGCGCCCGTCATTCTGGCAGGAAGTTCGTTCGAACTCGCATCTGGTGATTGCCGCGGTCGGCACGGCCGCGCTGCTCGGCGTGGCCGCGGTGGCACTGTGGCTGGCATTGCCGGCGAACGAGCGGCAAGCGGTTGCCAATCCAGAGCAAGCCATTCCGGCCGTTCCGGTGAAGACGACGAAGATCGCGCCGGCGGGGATCACGGTAGCCGCGGCGGCGGTGCCGCAAGCGGCGCGAAAGTCCGACCAGGTCTCGCCGACCGTGGCTGTCTCGGAAGCCGCCATTCCGGCGCTCGCGGCGAACGATCCGCGCTGGACCGCCTCCCAATCGAAGACCGCACCGGCTGCTTCCGGCCAGTCGGCGAGCAAGGCCGGGCAGACGCCTGACAAGCCGGCGGCGGCGGCATTCGCGCAACCCGCTGCCGACACCGACGCCGCCACCGAGCTCGCCAAGGTCGCCGCACCGGCCCCGGCGGCGGGCAGCAGTCCCGATGGCGCGCAGACCGCCGCCATTCCGGCCGCGCAACCACAAGTAGCGTCGCAGCAATCTGCCGCGCAGGATGACGACAGCAAGGCCGAACCGCGCAAAGCGGCCGCGGCTGGCACCGGGCGCATCCTCAGGGCCGTGACTATGCGTAGCGGCCCGAAGAAGAATGCGGCCGCCATCGTCACGGTGCCCGCCAAGACCTCGGTGCAAGTGATGAGCTGCAAGCGTTGGTGCCAGATCGTCTACAACGGCAAGACAGGCTGGGTCTACAAAACCTACATCAAGACCGGCGCCTGACGCACCAGCGCCACGATCAAGGCAGGCACGGCCGAGCCGATCTTTGGCGCAGTGATGACGGTGTGCGTCAGATGCAGCGCCCGCCGTCGACCTCCAGTGCAACCCCAGTAATGAAGGCGGCCTCGTCGGATGCCAGCCACAGTGCCGCATTGGCGATGTCGAGCGGGGTCGAAAGCCGGCCGAGCGGGATCGAGGCGCGGAATTTCTCGCGGATTTCGGGTGTATCGGCGCCCATGAATTTTTCCAGCATGCCGGTCTCACCGGCCACCGGACACAGGCAGTTGACGCGGATGTTCTTCGGCGCGAGTTCCACCGCCATCGACTTGGTGGCGGTGATCGCCCAGCCCTTGGAGGCGTTGTACCAGGTGAGGCCGGGCCGAGGGCGCAGGCCAGCGGTGGAGGCCGTGGTCAGGATGACGCCCCCGCCTTGCCGCTCCATGATCGGCACGACGGCAAGGGCAGCATGATAGATGGCCTTCATGTTGACCGATGTGATCAGGTCGAACGTCGCCTCGTCGACTTCGAGCATGTCGCCATTGCGATGGGTGAACCCGGCGTTGTTGACCATGATGTCGATACGCCCGAAGGCGCTTTTGGCGGCATGGACCATCTCGTCGAATTCGGAGCGCTGCGAAACGTCGGTCTGGGTCCAGATCGCCGCCTCGCCGATCTCGCCGGCTACGCGTTCGGCGCCCTTGGCATTGAGGTCGGCCACGACGATCCTGGCGCCCTCCTCGGCGAAGCGACGGGCAATGCCCTCGCCGAAACCCGAAGCGGCCCCGGTGACGATGGCGACCTTGTCCTTCAGACGCATGTTTTTCCGCTCCCTGGGTTCATCGCGTGGCTTTTACCGTGGGCTGCCGGCGTCATGGCCTGTGCCACGACAGGCAAAGCGCTGATTCTCCCTTAGCTTTCGTCACATTCACGTCCTATGCTGCAACTGCGAAGGCTTGGCGGAGTTGTCGTTTGCCGACAAGCCTTTGCTTGGTGCCAGTGTCAAGCGCACATCTGGACCGATGCAAATATGTAGCGATCGGTCGTCGATGTGACACCATGGCACTGGAAAATTTAAATCGATTAGAATATATCAGCCGCGTACTCGCGACCGGCGTCAAAGCGGATAGACCATGACCAGCCAGATCATCCCCGTCGACCCTTTCGACTTCATCATTTTCGGTGGCACCGGCGACCTGTCGGAACGCAAACTTCTGCCGTCGCTCTACTATCGCCAGCGCGACCATCAATTTTCCGAGCCAACCCGCATCATCGGCACGTCGCGTTCGAAGATGAGTGATGACGAATTTCGGGCTTTCGCCAAGCAGGCTATTTCCGACCACGTCAAGGCGGCCGATATCGATCCCAAGGAGCTCAAAACCTTCCTGGCGCGGCTTTCCTATGTCCCGGCCGATGCCACGAGCGGCGCGGGGTTCGACAGGCTGAAGAAGGCGATCGGCGACAGCGACTGCATCCGCGCCTTCTATCTGGCGGTGGCGCCGGCGCTGTTCGGCGACATCTCGCACAAGCTGAAAGAACACGATCTGATCACGCCGAATTCGCGCATCGTGCTGGAGAAACCGATCGGCCGCGACCTCGCTTCGGCGCAAACGCTCAACGATCTGGTCGGCGACGATTTCCACGAAAGCCAGATCTTCCGCATCGACCATTATCTCGGCAAGGAAACGGTGCAGAACCTGATGGCGCTGCGTTTTGCCAATGCGCTCTACGAGCCGCTGTGGAATTCCGCCCATATCGACCACGTGCAGATCACCGTCGCCGAGACCGTCGGCCTGGAAGATCGTGTCACCTATTACGACAAGGCCGGCGCGCTGCGCGACATGGTGCAGAACCATATGCTGCAACTGCTCTGCCTGGTGGCCATGGAAGCGCCATCGTCGATGGACGCCGACGCCGTGCGTGACGAGAAGCTGAAGGTGCTGCGCGCGCTCAAGCGCATCAACGGCAACGAGGCGCCGAAGCACACGGTGCGTGGACAATACCGCGCCGGCGCTTCCGCAGGCGGGCCGGTGAAAGGCTATGTCGAGGAGCTCGGCAAGGACAGCAACACCGAAACCTTCGTCGCGATCAAGGCCGAGATCGGCAACTGGCGCTGGGCAGGCGTTCCGTTCTACCTCAGGACCGGCAAGCGGCTGGCAACCCGGGTCTCGGAGATCGTCATCGAGTTCAAGCCGATCCCGCATTCGATCTTCGGCGGCGACAGCGCCGGGCCGATCTTCGCCAACCAGCTGGTCATCCGGCTGCAGCCCGACGAAGGCGTCAAACAATTCATCATGATCAAGGACCCGGGTCCGGGCGGCATGCGGCTGCGGCAGATTTCGCTCGACATGAGCTTCGCGCAGTCCTTCGACGGCCGCGCGCCGGACGCTTATGAACGGCTGATCATGGATGTCGTGCGCGGCAACCAGACGCTGTTCATGCGCCGCGACGAGGTCGAGGCCGCGTGGAGGTGGATCGACCCGATCCAGAACGCCTGGGAAAGCGCCAGGCAGGAGGCGCAGGGCTATACGGCGGGCACCTGGGGACCTTCGGCCTCGATAGCGCTGATCGAACGTGACGGGCGGACATGGCACGAGAGCAATTGAACAGCGCCAGCTACAACTGGAATGGCTTTTCCGACCGCGCGGAACTGGCGGCTGCGCTGGCCGGCCGCGTCGCCGACCGGCTGGCAAAGGCAATCGCGGCGCGCGGCACGGCGTTACTGGCCGTTTCCGGCGGCACGACGCCGGCAAAATTCTTTGCTGCCCTGTCGGGAATACTGATCGCCTGGGACAAGGTAACGGTGACGCTGATCGACGAGCGCTTCGTGCCGGCCTCCTCGCCGCGTTCCAATGCCGGACTGGTGGCCGCCAATCTGTTGCAGAACGCGGCTGCGGCGGCACGGTTCGTGCCGCTCTATCACGAAGCCGTCAGCATCGAGGATGCCGCGGCATCGGACAATGCGGCGCTCCAGTCCCTGCCCTGGCCGCTCGACGTCGCCGTGCTCGGCATGGGACCTGACGGCCATACCGCCTCATTCTTTCCCGACGCCGACGATCTGGCGAAATTGCTCGACCCGTCCTCGCACAGGATCGTGCTGCCGGTTCATGCGGCAAGCGCCGGCGAGCCGCGGCTGACCCTGTCGCTGGCGCGCATCGTCGATGCCGGCTTCCTGGCGCTGCACATAGAGGGCGAGGACAAACGCACCGCCTTCGACGGCGCGGTGGCACCCGGTCCGCGAAAGCCGATCCGCGCCGTGCTCGACGCCGCCCCCAGGCCTGTAGAGGTTTTCTGGGCACCCTAACTCTAGACTTATCTGGTCCCGGCAAACGGCGGGAGGATGTTTCCGGGACCTCGCTTGAAAGGACCGAACGCCATGACCGCAAGACGCGATATCGAAGCCATCACGGAGCGCATCCGCCAACGCTCCAAGCCGGGCCGCGAGCGCTATCTCGGCCGCATCGCCAGCGCATCGAACCAGACCGCCAACCGGGCGGTGCTGTCCTGCGGCAATCTTGCCCATGGCTTTGCCGTGTGCAGCCCCTCGGAGAAAGTGGCGCTGGGTGCCGACAAGGTGCCGAACCTCGGTATCATCACCTCCTACAACGACATGCTGTCGGCGCATCAGCCCTTCGAGACATTCCCGGCGCTGATCAAGGAAGCGGCGCGGGAGGCCGGCGGCATCGCCCAGGTTGCCGGCGGCGTGCCGGCGATGTGCGACGGTGTCACCCAGGGGCAGCCGGGCATGGAGCTTTCGCTGTTCTCGCGCGATGTCATCGCCATGGCGGCCGCGATCGGCCTGTCGCACAATATGTTCGACGCCGCCGTTTATCTGGGCGTCTGCGACAAGATCGTGCCCGGGCTGGTGATCGCGGCACTGACCTTCGGCCATCTGCCGGCGGTGTTCATTCCGGCCGGGCCGATGACGACAGGCCTGCCCAACGATGAAAAGGCCAGGGTTCGCCAGCTCTATGCCGAGGGCAAGGCAGGCCGCGCCGAACTGCTGGAGGCCGAGTCCAAATCCTACCATGGACCGGGGACATGCACCTTCTATGGCACGGCCAACTCCAACCAGATGTTGATGGAGATCATGGGCCTGCACACGCCAGGCGCTTCCTTCGTCAATCCGGGCACGCCGCTGCGAGATGCCTTGACCCGCGAGGCGACCAAGCGGGCGCTGGCGATCACCGCGCTTGGCAACGCCTATACGCCGGTCGGGCGGATGATCGACGAGCGTTCCATCGTCAACGGCGTGGTTGGCCTGCACGCGACCGGCGGCTCGACCAACCATACCATTCATCTGATCGCCATGGCCGCAGCCGCTGGGATCGCGCTGACCTGGCAGGATATTTCCGACCTCTCGGAAGCGGTGCCGCTCCTGGCGCGCGTCTATCCCAACGGGCTTGCGGATGTGAACCATTTCCATGCCGCCGGCGGGCTCGGCTTCCTCATTCGCGAGCTGCTCGACGAAGGCGTGCTGCATGAAGATGTGCAGACGGTATGGGGCGAAGGCCTGCGGCCCTACGCAGTCGAGGCAAAGCTCGGTGCCGACGGCAGCGTCGTGCGCGAAGCCGCCCCGCGCGCGAGTGGCGACGCGAAGGTCCTGGCGCCGTTCAAGAAAGCCTTTCAGCCGACGGGCGGCCTCAAAGTGCTGGCCGGCAATCTCGGCCATGCCGTCATCAAGACGTCCGCGGTGAAGCCGGAACGGCGCCTCATCGAAGCGCCGGCCAAAGTGTTCGACAGCCAGCAAGGGCTGAACGAAGCCTTCAAGGCCGGCACGCTCACCGGCGACTTCATCGCCGTCATCCGCTTCCAGGGGCCGAAGGCCAACGGCATGCCGGAACTGCACAAGCTGACCACCGTGCTCGGCATCCTGCAGGATCGCGGCCAGCGCGTCGCACTGGTCACGGACGGGCGCATGTCCGGCGCCTCCGGCAAGGTGCCGGCGGCGATCCATGTCACGCCGGAAGCGGTCGAGGACGGCCCGATCGCCAGGATCCACGACGGCGACATCATCCGGCTGGATGCGGATGCCGGCACGCTTGAAGTGCTGGTACCGGCAGCGGAATTCGCGCTGCGTCGGACGGCGGAAGCCGATCTCATCGGCAATGAGTTCGGCTTCGGCCGTGAGCTCTTCGCCGGGTTCCGTCAGCTGGTGGGTCGAGCCGACCATGGGGCCAGCGCGTTTGGAACCGACGCAGCGGAATTCGCACTGCAATGAAAAGGGACGGCTCCTGGCCGCCGTAGCTGAAATGTGGATTACTTGCTTGTCGCGGGGATCGTCGTCAAAGCCGGTTATTTTGTTGCGAAGATTAGGATTTCTGAGATCGGACGTGGCCGAAAGGGCAAAGCACAAGGCTTTCCGTAAATAACTCGCCCCACTGTGCTTCTCGAATGCAACTGCTCTCCGCTGGCGGCGTACGCTAGCTGTTCATGATTCCTCCGAATCACCACAAAATCTCAATTTTTCGTCAGCTCGCCATATGGGCAAATTCGCGAAGCTGCCGAAACTACGACATGCAAGCCGAAACTCCTCGGTGACGCCAGCTATGCGACGGCCTTCGCCACCATGTCCGGATGCTGACCGATCACGCGCACATAGGCGATAGCGAAATCCGGCGCGGTTGCCCGCGCCTGCTCCCAATCGCGTAGCGTGCCGACCGGAACCCGGAAGCGGCTGGCGAACTCGGACTGCGACAGGCCAAGCCCGGTCCTCGTCTTGCGGATCAGGCGGGCGCGCTGGCCCCGGTCCATCGCCCCAGCCGTCACGTCGAAGTCATCGGCGTCAGCCGGGTCAGCAGGTAGCGAGATATGCTCGTTCTTCACCCTTGTTGCTCCTTCTCACTGAGATGAAGCGGGGCTGTTCACCCCGCCAGACGAAGACGCCGGTGAACAGCTTCTCCCCGACGATGCCGACCACCTTGAACCGTTCCTCGCCGTCGATCTCTCGGATGGAGGGGATAATGAGATGGTTGTCGTCCTCAAAAATCCGATCGCCAAAGGCCAGCGGTAATTTGTGCTTTTCGCGATTCGCCGCATCCTTGGCAGAGTCGAACCTGTCCTGCGTCATGGGCTACAATCATACGGGATTTCCGTATAGATCGCAAATCCCTTTTCACTCGTGAAATGTCGAGGGTTTTAGGAGCGCGACAAACCCACAGAGGAAAGGCGCTTAAACCGCTCGGTATGGTAACTGGAGCCGCTGGGTAAACCTTCGCTCGGCCGGCTAAAGCGCCGGCGATTTCGGGCAGCACATTCATCGCATCTCGGCCATGGTCGAGCTTTCAGCACGGCCGGAATGTCGTAGGTGTCGTTGATTGACTTGACGGTTCGCCAATCGAGACCGGCCTGGTAGGCCGGCTCGTGGGCCGCCCCTTCTGTTGCTGACAACCAAACCCTACTGAACCGTGATCTCGGCCCGTTCGCCAGCCTTGACTGTCACCGGCATCTCCTTGTCATGACCCTCATCCGACATATGCCGGACGACGACATAATCGCCGGCCGGGATCGTCTGCTGCCAGTTGTCGCCGTAGTTGAAGCCGAGCGATTTGCGCTTGCCATCGATGTCCTTTTTCGACGAAAACACCTCAATCGAATAAGCGCCGGGCGCCGATATTGCGAGCACGCCCGCATCGAGCACGACCTTCACGTCCTGGCTGTCGCCGGGCTTGATGCTGAAAGGCTGCTCGACGACGGCGAGATCGAGCGTTGTCACCGCCACATAGTCGTCGGGCGGCAGCCAGAACTTGCTGTCGGCCCCATAGGAGTGCTCGACGCTGTCGCGGCTGCCGTCGATCTTCTTCTTCGCCTTGACGATCTCAAAGCCGATGGCCGAATTGTCGGCCTTCTCGCCGCCAGACGTATAGTAGGCATTGAGCATGGCCTGGCCGACGCCGACCACGACGTCCTTTTCTACGGTCTGCCCGGCGGCGAGCTGGATTGTTTCCGTCACCGTGCCGGCACCGATCTGCACCGTCACCTTCTGTTCGCCCGCCGGCACGATGGCCTGGGTGTCGCCGTAATGGGTGGTGCTGCCACCGGGATAGGCGAAATCGACGCGGGCTTCGCTGCTGATCTCGGCACCCTGGCTGGCATGCGGGTGAATGATCAATGTGCCGGCGTTCAGGATAAAGAGCGGTTTTTGGACCTGGCCGGCCTCGATCTTGACCTTCTGCTCGACCTTGGCTTCGTCGTCGCGCGCGACGACGATATAGTCGCCGGGATCGAGTTTGCCGCTATAGCTGCCATATTCGGTGGTGACGGACTCGCCGCGCGAGCCGTCGGGGTTGGCTTTGTAAATCTCCCAGGCATTGCCGTCGGTGATCGGCTCGCCGCCTTCGGCCATCACCACGGTCGGCTGGAAATTGAAAGCAGGCCTTGCAGGCTCCGGCGCAGGCGCTGGCGCTGGCGCCGGTTCGGTTGCCGGCGCCGGCGCGGGGGGCGGTGACGGCGCCGGTGCGGCGACGGTTTCGACCAAAGCTTGCCGCAGCGCCTTCTCGTCGGACGCCTGGATGTACTTGCCGCCGGTGTTGTCGGCGAGGCAAGCGATCTGCTTGCCTTCGTCGGCCGTAAGGCCAAAGCCGACAACGTCGGCTGTGAAATCGACGCCGGACGATTCGAGTTCCTTGCCAAGCGCGCAAGGATCGCCGCCACAGGTCTCGAGCCCGTCGGTGATGAGAATGACGGTCGCCTTGTCCTCGGTGTATTTCAGCGCTTCGGCCGCCTGCTTGACGGCTGATGTCAGCGGCGTCTTGCCGAGGAATTTCATGCTGTCGGCCGCGGCCGAAATCGCGCTCGCCGAGCCGGCCTGCGGCGGTACGATCAGCTGGATATCCTCGCAACTGCCTTTCTTGCGATGGCCATAGGCCATGAAACCGAGTTCATCGTCGGCGGGAACCGATTGCAGCACGCTTCTCAGCGACTCACGGGCGATTTCCAGCTTGGGCCTGCCGTCGATCTGCGCCCACATCGACCCTGAAGCGTCGAGGATGATGATGAGCTTGTTCGCGGCAAAGCCGAATGTCGTCATCGACAAAAGGAGAAACGCCGCAGCGACGCTCCGTGCAAGTCCCGCCATCAAAATCTCCTGAGTAGCCGCCCCGTCCGCCGGCTGAAGCTATTTGAGCCCACCCTGGGACACAAGCCCGGACGCGGCTTGTCCGCGGCTTAGTAGGTGGTGCGGCGCTCTTCGGAAGGCGGGCGGCCAAACTGCAGCCGGTAGCTCTGGGCAAAATAGGAATGCGAGGTGAAGCCGGTGGCGATCGCCACATCGAGGATCGGCATGTTGGTCTGGCGCAACAATTCGCGCGCCCGCTCCAACCGCAGCCGCATGTAGTAGCGGCCGGGCGTGACGTTGAGGTGGCGCAGGAACAAACGCTCCACCTGACGCACCGAAAGGCCGGCCGATTTGGCGAGCTGCACCGCCGAGAGCGGCTCGTCGAGATGGTCGGCCATCAGCTCGACGATGCGCCTGAGCTTCTCCGACTTGCCGGTGAGATCGCGCTCCGGCCCGACGCGCTGGCGGTCGCCGGCCGAGCGGATGCGCTCGTGCTGGAACTGGTTGGCGACGCCATTGGCGAGGTTCGAGCCGAAGTCGCCGCGCACGATCTCCAGCATCAGGTCGATCGAGGTGGTGCCGCCGGCGCAGGTGTAGCGCTTGCGGTCGATCTCGAAGACGTTGCCAGTGCAGTTGATGTCGGGAAAGCGCTCGACGAAGCCGGCGCGGTTCTCCCAATGGATGGTGCAGCGATAGCCGTCGAGCTGGCCGGCCTCGGCCAGCAAATAGGATCCGACCGACAGCGCGCCGAGCGCATTGCCGCGCCGGCCCCAGCTGCGCAGCGCCGCCAGAACCTTGCTCTTGCCGGGAAACTCCGTGGTCAGCCCGACCGAGACGAAGAGGATGTCGACCGGCGGAAGGTCGGCAACCGCATAGTCGATCTTGAGCGGCAAGCCGTTGGACGCCATCACCGGATCGCCATCGGCCGATACCGTCGTCCAGCCGTAGAAATCGCGGCCGAGCAGCCGGTTCGCCGAACGGAACGTGTCGATCGCGGCGGCCAGCGAGAACATGGAGAACTTGTCGACCAGCAGGAATGCGAATTGCCGGCCGCCTTGAACGGGATCATTCATGACCGGCCGTTCCAAGGGAATAGTTGGGTTCGGCAAAGCTGCTGCTTTCTGGTGGTCAGAAGGAGGGCCGTTTCAACCCGGCCGCAAGGTAGGCGGAGGCTAACGTATTGGCCATCAGCATGGCAATGGTCATCGGCCCGACGCCGCCGGGCACGGGCGTGATGGCGCCGGCGGCCTTCGCCGCTTCGGCATAGGCGACGTCGCCGACGAGGCGGGATTTGCCCTCCCCCTTCTCCGGGGCCGGGATGCGATTGATGCCGACGTCGATGACGGTTGCGCCGGGCTTCACCCAATCGCCCCTGATCATCTCCGGCCGGCCAACGGCGGCGACGAGAATGTCGGCGGTGCGGGCCAGCCCCGGCAGATCCTTCGTGCGGCTGTGCGCGATGGTGACGGTGCAATTGGCGGCGAGCAGGAGATTGGCCATCGGCTTGCCGACGATGTTGGAACGGCCGACGACGACGGCATTGAGGCCCGACAGATCCTTGCCGCGCACGCGCTCGATCAGGAGCATCGAGCCGGCGGGCGTGCAGGGAACGAAAGCGGTGTCGAGTTCGCCGGTGCCGAGCTTGCCGACATTGATGAAATGGAAGCCGTCGACATCCTTCTGCGGCGCGATCGCCTGGATGACCTTGCCGGCGTCGATGTGGGCGGGAAGCGGAAGCTGCACCAGGATGCCGTTGATGGCGGGATCGGCGTTGAGGTCGGCGATGATCTTGAGCAGCGCCTCCTGGGAGGTGTCCGCCGGCAGCGTGTGCTGGACCGAATGAAAGCCGCATTCCTTGGCGGTGCGGGATTTGGAGGCGACGTAGACCTGGCTCGCCGGATCCTCGCCGACGATAACCACGGCGAGGCCGGGCTGGATCTTGCCCTTGGCGACAAGCTCCGCGGTCAAGGTCTTCACCGTCCGCACCACGTCTTCGGCAACGCTTTTGCCGTCAATCACTTCGGCCATATGAATCACCCCTCGATACGTTCCGCCAAACCGGCCGCGTCTGAAAATGCGGCGCTTTGGATCCTTTTCTCAATCGTGTGCCGAAGCCTGCATGACCCGGCCAGCCGGGCTGCGTCTCCGGCAAGACACCGCGCGGCATTTTGACGAAAATTCGAACACGCAATCCCGTCAAAGCGCCGTCCGATGCCGTTTACGCGAAACCGGCCCGCTTTTGTTCGACACAGGAGACTATCTTGTGGCTCAGAAATAGCGGCGGCCGGCGCGGCTCTCGGTAAGCTCGCGAACAGCCTCGCGAAATTCGCGCAGGCTGGCGCGAATTTCCTCGATCGACGCCTGCTCGGCGCCCTTCTCGGCGGCGGCGGGCTGCTCCAGCGGCGCGGCGGGATAGGCCGACGGCTGAGCCGGAGCGGGTGCGGCCGGGTAGGGCATGGGCGCGCCATAGGGCGCCGCGGCCTGGGGATGGCCTGCCGCCGACCGCGTCTGCCAAGGCTGCATGTGCGGATAGACCAAGGGCTGCGCATAGGGATGGGACGAGGCCGGATACATCGCCTGCTGCGGCACCAGGGGCGACCGCAATGGCGGTCCCATGGGCCGCGTATAGCCGGCGTCCGCGTCTGGCTGAAAAGATGGCCGCGGATAGTCTGGAGCTGGCGGGCGATGTCCAAAGGCGGAATCCGGAGCCGGATAGTCGGGAAATGCCGGAGTGCTCGCCGGCCGGCCCTCTTCGGCGACAGCGGCCGATGCAGATGCACCGGGAAACGCATCGTCCTGCGCCTCGGTGCCGGGCTTGCGGGACACGGCTTTGCGCAGCCTCGACATCAGCAAGCCGATCCGGCTTGGACCCTCGGTGGCAGCGGCTCCGGGCTGCGCGGCAAGCGGCGGCACTGATGCTGGTGGCGGCGGCGGTGATTGCGGCGGCGATGCTTGCGGTATCGGCGGCGCCGGCGGAGGCGGCGCCCGGAATGCCTGGTCATCGAGCGGCGCCCGGCGTTCGTCCATCTTGCGGTCACGGCGGGATCGTGACCCGGCGGTCTCACGCAGGCTTTCATAGGCGCCGCGCATGGCGCCGAGACCGACGCCGGAGGCAAAGCCCAGCAGCAGGCCGGCAAGCGCCACCACGGCGCGCGACGGCCCGTTCGGCTCCAGCGGAATGGAGGCGGGCGAGATGACGCTCATATTGGCGGTGTTGATATTCTTCTGCTCGCCGGTCTCCTTGGCGCGCAGGAGATATTGCTCATAGACCGAGCGCTTGGCCGAGGCCTCGCGTTCCAGTTCGCGCATCGAGACAAGGTCGCTGTTGACGTCGCCGCTGCGCACCTTCATCTGCGCCAGGCGGGAAGCAAGGTCCTGTTCGAGCTGGACCGAGCGTTTCAGGTCAACCTGCAGCGACGACGCGATGCGGCTGAGTTCGGCGACGATGCGTTCGCGCGCGCCGGTGAGCTGGGCCTCGAGCGCCTGGCGCTCGGGATGGCGCGGTCCGAGCCGGACCGCTGCCCGATCAGCCTCCTGTTTGAGCGTTGCGTATTGCGAGCGCAGATCGCTCATGGAGTTGGAGTTGATCTCTTCAGGCAAGGTGCCGCTGAGCACCGAATTCACGTTGACCTGACGTGCCGAGGCCGCGCGGGCGTTCAGCTCCAGCGTGCGGGCGCGGGCGACGGAAAGCTGCTCGTTGAGCTTGAGCATCTGGTCGTCGCTGATCAGATGGCCCTGCGCGTCGACAAGATCATGGGTGGCCCTGAAATCCTCGACCTTGCGCTCGGCGGCTTCGACGCCCTTGCGCATCTCGTCGAGTTTCGCCGTCAGTTCGTTGTTGGCCCGGCCGGCAGTGTCGGACTGGATTTCACCCGAAGTCTGCAGGAAAACCTTCGTCATCGTTTCCGCGATGAGCGCCGATTTCTGGGCGTCCTGCGTGGTGACGCCGATGGTGATCACGGAGGTCTTGCCGCCGCGCTCGACCGAAACGCTCTCGGCCAGGTTGACGATGGCAAGGGAAAGGCGGCGGGATTGGTCGACACCGCCCGGTCCGTCCTGGCGCAACAGGATCGAGCGGATCAGCGACATGACGCCCAGGCCGCCATTGCCTTGGCCGTTGAACTCGGGGTCGTCGACCAGGTCGAGCTCCTGGACAACCTTGTTCAACACGGTGCCGGAGGTCAGCAACTTGATCTGGTTCTCGACGTTGACGAGCGCCGCGTCGGGCATGACCACCGCCTGGGTGAGATCGCGATCCGTAAGCTTCAGGTCGCGCGGGTCGACGATCAGTTCGGTGGTGGACTCGTATTTCTTCGGCGTCGACAGGGCAATCGCAACGCCGAGCGCCGCGCCCAGTACCGTCGTGGTGATGATCAGCGCTTTGGACCTGGCGACGCCGCGAACCACCTGCATCGGATCGATCAGGGGCTTCCATTGCTGGCTGTCGGCATCCTCGCCAGGAGATGTTCCCGCTTCGCTCGCGCTCAGCGGTTCGGATGTGCTGCGCGGGGAATCAACGCTCGAGGCGATCTCAGGAACCGTCTCTTCATACGGCATCGCCGAGTCCGAACCGCCGATACCGGCCCCATCGTGCGAACGCGAAATGCCGGCGGACGCCGGAGCCGGCTCGCCGCCCGGCTGCAAGCGTTGCGTTGCGGTGGATGCGGAAGGCGCCGGATTCATCTTCGCCTCGCGCTGCGAACGCGCCAGGCGATGACGTGTGGCGGCATCCTCGCGCCATGACGGATTTGCCCGATCCCCTAGCGAGACCAGCGATGCCTCGTCCTCACCGCGCACGGCTTGGCCAAGCGCCAGCAAGGATCGCTCGCGCCTCCAGTCCTCACGATTTTCCCTGTCGCCCATTGTCGCGGAGCTTACTTTCAGCCGCCAGACAGCGGCAGTCGGCCATTTGTTAAGCCACGCTAAACAAGCATAGAAAACAAAAGGTTAATTTTAGGCGGCCGAAAGCATTGCTTGATGCCGGCTGCTTGGAATTTCAGCAGATGCAGGAAGATTTCAGAAGGGCACGTTAAACTTTGCCGCCTATGCCTTTCCCTGACCTATGACTGAGGCCAGCGACATACCGCAGAGGCGGCCCCTCGCCCGGATCGGCACCTTCGTGGCCGAAAGACGGGGGATGGTTCGCGACTATTTTTCAGCGATCAGCGGCGCCGGCGGGCGGCTGGTGTTTTCACTCGCCTACTTCATCGCCTTGGCCAATACGCTTTCCATCGCCGAGTTCGGCATGTTCGCCACCGCCTCGGCCGCCGGAGTGATGCTGTCGCGGCTTCTGGCCTTCGGCTTCATCTCGGCACTCTACCGCACCGCCACCATCCGCCCCAACCTGATTGGCACCTTCACCGCAGGCTTCCTGCTGCTGGGCATCGTCTCGTTGCCGCTGCTCGCCGCGGCCTCCTACATCGTCTACCTGATCTTCTTTGCCAGCACCGTGCCGCTGCCGGTGTTCGCGGCAATCGTCTTTGCCGAGGCGCTTCTGTGGCGGCCGGTGGAGGTGGCGCTGATCGTCAACAACGGTCTCGGCAAATTCGGCCGTGCCGCCGTGCTGGCGATCCTGGCGACGGCGTTGCGGGCAGCCGGCGCGGTGCTCTTCATGTTCTGGGCGCAACACAGCGTCTGGGTGTGGTCCTGGTTCTATATCGGCGCGAACGCGGCCTCGCTGCTGGTCGCGTTCGGCCTCTTCTATCCGCGCCAGCGGCTGCGGCTGCGCGGCGAGCTCTATCTCAGGCGGCTCGCCGATTCGATCTACGTCGCCGGCGCCGAGGTGTTGTTCTACCTGCAGATGGAGTTCGACAAGCTTCTGGTGCTGGCGATCGGCGGGCCGCACCTGGCCGGCATCTATGCCATCATCATGCGGCTGGTCGACCTGACGGCGATCCCGATCCGCACCTTCTCCATGATGCTGGTGCAGCGCATGATGCGCGCCCCGGAGCTCTTGTCACGGCTGGCGGTCAAGAGCGGCATCGAAGGCGGCGTATTCGCGGTCTCGACGCTGGCGCTGCTGGCGCTTGCCGTGGTGCTGCATTTCTTCCCCGGGGCGCTCGGCAAGAACGTCTCGGAGGCCGCTCCCCTGGTGGCGCTTGCGATCGGCGTTCCGGGACTGCGCAATCTGGTCGAATACCAGGCGGAACTTCTGTTCGCGCGCGGCCAGACGCTGGTGCGGGCGCTCAATCTCGGCCTGCTCGCCGCTCTCAAGGCGCTGCTGCTGACCTATGTGCTGACAACCATTGCCGACACATCGAAGCTGGTGCTGTCGCTCAACGTCGTCTTCCTGCTGCTCTATCTCGCGTCGATGCTGCTGACCTATTCGGCGCTGCGCAAGCCGGCGAAGGCGATCTGATCCTTCATCCGGGCAGTCTTTCCGAGAACCGGTTCGCTTTTCAGGATCAGGGTCGGTCGAGCCCGATCAGCCGGCGGATGCGGCCGGTATCGGTGCCGATGAAGGACTGCATGCCGATCGCCACCTGTTCGGGCGCCATGGCGGCAACGAAGCGACGGAATTCATCATCCGACAGCGCCTCACCGGTCCAGTGGACGCGGCAGAATTCTTCCGAGCCATGGAAGTGGCCAGCGCCGTCCAGCAGATTGTCGACATAGCGGCCATAGATCATGCATTCGGAGAATTTGCGCGCCGAGCCGACGACCTCGACCCAGTTTCGGCCATGCACCTCCTCGATCCGACTGCACATGGCCAGCACGGTGTCGCGGCGCCAGGCGATCAGCGTCGAAATGTAATCGTGAACCGAATTCCTCGACGGATCGATGCCGAGCGCGGAGCCGGCATTGCGCGACCATATGCGATGCTCGTCATGACCGTCCTGCGCAAGCACGCCGTCACGGCGGAACAGGCGCGCCTTGCCGTCGCGCCAGAACGCGCCGCAATCGAAAGGCTTCAGAAAGGCGACGTCGGAATCGCAGAAGACCAGAACGTCCTGGCATGCATGCGCCGCAACTGCAATGCGGCGCAGTTGCTGCACGTGCCAGCCGCGCAGCGGCTGTGTCTTCAGGCTGAGCCAGACGCGCCGCCGGAACAGGCTGAGCGGATCGTCGAAGACATGCAGCCAGCGCGGCAGCAGCTCACCTTCGTCGACGACGGATCGGTTGGCGCTCTCCAACCGTCGAAACAATTTGACGTCGCGGCCTTCGACCAGAATGTAATGATGCGCGATGCCCGTGACGTGCCGGTCGAGGGTTTCGCAGAGCAAGCGGCAACGCTCGAAATCCGGCGCATAGCTTGCCGTCACCATGGCTGCCGTCGGCGTTGCCCGAAGCAGTCCGGGTTCGGCGATCGCGCCTGGAACGAACCTCTCGTTCAACGGACGTCTCCGGCGGCTTGGGGCCGGTTCAACAATTTCTGTTTGAGGACCCGCCACAGGAACAAGGGGTTGCCGACCACATAGCGGCGCCAGAGCCGTCCCGGCTCGACCGCCAGCCGAAACAGCCACTCCAGCCTGAGGCGCCGTATCCACAAGGGCGCGCGCGGCACGGCGCCGCTGAGAAAATCCAGCAGCGCGCCGACCGCGACCGGCAGCGTGCAGTGGCGCTCGTCGATGTGCCGTTCGATCCACAATTCCTGGCGCGGCACGCCCATGGCGACCAGCAGCATATCAGGCCGCAGCGCCGCGATCCGTTCGATGATTTCCGGCTCCTGCACAGCGGAGAAGTAGCCGTCATGGATGACCACGAATCTGTGCTGGACGGCAATCGCCGCGAGCTTCTTCGACGCGGCCTCGGCATTGACGCGCGTCGCGCCGAGCAGCCCCACGGTCAGCGGCCGGGTCACCGACCGCAGAAAGGCCGGCACGAAGTCGGTGCCGTTGAGATTGTCCGGGAACGGCGCGCCATAGAGAAGCTGTGCTGCGAGATCGACGCCGATGCCGTCCGGCAGGATGAGAAAATCGTCGAGCGCCTGGGCGAACACCGGATCGGTGTAGGCGAGATTGGCGTTATGGGCGTTGAGGAAGCTGACCTTGGTGAAGCGTCGTTCCACGATCAGCCGCGTCAGCAGGGCGATCGCGTCGTCCCAGCGAATGGCGAGCACGGAGATGCCGAAGATCGTCTTCAATGTGTCGGGCCCGAACGAGGCGCGGGCGGCGTGCATGTTCATGCAAACGCCTCCTGCATGACCGGACCGAGCTTCTCCAGGCCAAACCGAATGGCGGCGTCCAGCGCCTTGAGCTGCCGGCGGTGGAACGCGCTGCCGTCAACGTCGCTTATGTCGGCCGCCGCGGTCTCCAGCGCCTTGGCAAAGGCGACCGGATCGTCGGTGACCGCGCAATTGACCGGGCGATGGTCGATGCCGCGCAGCGCGCGGCTGGTGGCGACGGCGGGCAGGCCGAGCTCGAACGTTTCGATCGTCTTCAATTGCACGCCGCTGCCGGCGGTGCTGATGAGCGGGATGACGGCGCCGCCGCGTATGAAAGCCTGGGCGTCCGGCACGCGTCCGACGAAAGCGACGCCGGGATGCGTCGAGGCGATGTCAGACGGCATGCTGCCGGCGATCCTGATGCGGAAGTCCGGGCGCAGATGCGGTACCACCTTGTCCAGGAACCAGCCGAGCCCGATGCGGTTCGGCTGCCAGGTCCAGGTGCCGATCAGCGCGGCGTCGCACTCAATCTTGCGCCGGCCGTTACGCGCCGGTGGCGTGGCGCCCGTCACCAGCGGCAGCACCGCCGAGCGGTCGTCGGAGGCCGCGCCAAGTGCCGAACGGTCTTCCTCGGCCAGCGTGAAGACGAAACGCGCGCGGCGGCACAGACGCTCTTCCACGCTCTCGAGCAGCCTTGCCTCGCGGCGGAACAACAGGCGCTGGAAGATGCCCGGGGCGGCAGCGGCATTTTCCCGCGCCGAAAGATGCTCGACATTGTGGGCGACGAAGATCGAAGGCCGCTCGTCGAAGAGCTTTTCGAAGGCGCCGGCGAACTGCACGGAATTAAGCACATAGCCGTCGAAGGGGCCGGCGCGCTCGATGGCGGCGAGGACTTCGGCATCGGAGACCGCACGCACCTTGGCCGACGCGAAGGTGAGGCCCGAAAGCATCGCCTTGCCGACCCAGGCAAGCTTTTGCAGCGCTGAAGCATTTTCGGTGCGCACGTCCACGGCACCCAGAACGATGGTGCTTTCAGGATCGGCGGCGGCTTTCTCCGGCCAGATGAAGCCGATGACGGTGACGCGCGCGCCGGCGCGCCGCAAGGCAGCGATGATTGCAGCATTGGCGATCTCGTAGCCCGATGCGAGAGCGCCATCGGGCACGATCGATGTGGCGAACAGCAGATGCATCTCACCTATCCTGTGGTGCAGCCGGTAGCAAAGCGCGGTGAACCCTTGATTAAACGCGCGCGCATCGACGACCCAAAACCTCGGCTTGAAGAGCCACTCCGTGAAAGGTGATTAACGAAACGTTATCGTCATGGTGCTAACAGAACTCGACCCACCATGCGGTGACACGGATGATCCCTTTGCCATCGGACGGTTCGGTATCGATCGCGGGACGATCCCCCCGGCTTGACACGCAGGCCGTCGAAGCCGTCGTCACCTTGCCGACCTTCAAGCGGCCGGACCAGGTCCTGCAAACGCTGGCGTCGCTGCGGGCACAGCAGACCGGCAGGCGCTTTGCCGTCATCGTCATGGAGAACGAGGCCGAGGCACGTGCCGGCGCCCAGGCGTCGCTGCCGCTGTTCAAGCGCGGCGAGATACCGGGCATGGTGATCATCGCGCATCAGCGCGGCAATTGCAGCGCCTACAATGCCGGCTGGCAGGCGGCGATCCTGCACTTTCCGAATTTCAGGCACCTGCTGGTCATCGACGATGACGAGATAGCCGACCCGCACTGGCTGGAACGGATGTGCGCGGCGGCCGAGAGCCTTGGCGCCGATGTTGTCGGCGGTCCGCAAGTGCCCGACTTCGCCGATCCCGCCCATGCGCGCTGGGCCAAGCATCCGGTCTTCGCGCCGCCCTACCGCAAGACGGGCCTCGTGCCGGCGCTCTATTCGTCCGGCAATCTCCTAGTGGGGCGCAACGTGCTTACCGCCATGGGGCCGCCGTTCCTCGACCTGAAATTCAATTTCATGGGCGGCGGCGATTCCGACTTCCTGAGCCGGGCGGCGCAGCGCGGCTTCGTGCTTGGCTGGTGCGCCGAGGCCAGCGTAACCGAGACAGTCCCGGCCCGGCGGGTCGAGGCCGACTGGATCCGCGCCCGCAGCCTGCGCAACGGCGTGATCTCGACGCTGGTCGAAAAGAAGAAACGCGCCGGCACCCCGCTGGCCGGCGTCAAGGTGTTGCTGAAGAGCCTGGCCCTGCTTGCCGCCTCGCCATTTCGCGGCGCCGCCAGGCTTGCACGGACAGGATCGCCGGCGGCCGCCATCTACCCTGTCCATGTGGCGCTGGGCCGCGTGCTGGCCGAATTCGGATATGCCAATGAGCAATACCGCCAGCCTGAAAAGAACTGAGCGCGCGCCGCTCAGCGCCGCGTTCACACGCGACGGCGTGGCAACCGCGATCGCGGCGCTGCTGTTCACCGTCATCCTGATATCCTTCCGCCCGTTCCAGCCCGCGGGCGCGGAACTCACCGGCGAAGGCGGCGACATCGTCAACCAGCTCGGCTTCGGCTCGCTCGGCGCCGTTTCCATCTTTTCGCTGATGGCGTTCGCCGAGCCGCGCATCGTGCGTTCGCTGCTCAGCCCTTCCTGGATGCTGATGCTGGGTTTCTTCTTCCTGTCGGTGGTGCTGGCGACAGACCCGCCCTCGGCGATGCGCGCCGCCTCCTTCACCATGATCGGCATCCTGACCATGGCGACCATCCTTGTGCTGCCGCGCGATGCGGACTCCTTCTCGAAGGTCATCATCTTCACCGCGGTGGCCGTCATGGGCCTGTCCTATCTCGGCCTCATCGTCTTTCCGCACGAGGCAATGCACACGGCCGATTCGCAGGAACCCGAACATGCCGGCCTGTGGCGCGGCGTCTTCACCCACAAGAACATCGCCGGCCCGGTCATGGCCTGCTTCAGTTTCGCCGGCCTCTATCTCTTCCGGCGCGGGCAGCGGTTCTGGGGCGCCGGAATTTTCTTCGCGGCGATGGTGTTCATGCTGCACACCGGATCCAAGACCACGGCCGGCCTGGTGCCGTTCTCGATCCTGATCGTCATGTTTCCAAGCCTCATGGGCATGCGACTCGGCACGCCGATCCTGTTCGCGCTGGCGATCATCGCTACCGCGGTCGGCACGCTGGGCATCGTTTTCCTGCCGCCGGTGAAACAGCTGGCGGCGATCTATTTTCCCGGCCTGACCTATACCGGGCGCACCACGCTCTGGGAGTTCGCCGGCGAGATGCTGGCGAAGAAACCGTGGACCGGCTACGGTTATGAGAGTTTCTGGGGAACGCCGCTGCTGCTCAACCAGGATCAGCCCTTCGACCGGCCGTGGGATATCAGGACTATCGTGCATGGCCATGACGGTTATCTCGATATCGCGGTGCTGATGGGCATTCCGGCCCTTTGCGTGGCGGTCTACACTTTCCTGATCGCCCCTTTGCGCGACTACATGCGCATTCCCTTGCGCAAGGAAAACATCTATCTCGGCGACTTCTTCATGATGGTGGTGCTGTTCGCCGCGCTCAACGCCTTCCTCGAAAGCTTCTTCTTTCATCGCGGCGATCCGGTGTGGCTGTTCTTCGTGCTCGGTGTGCTTGGGCTCAGACAAGTTTCGCTGCGCCCGGTCGCGCTGCGCAACGCCGGTCGTGGCGCGCGATTGGGCCACTCCACCTGACAGGGCTTCCCCGTTGATCCGCGAGCGTTTATGTGAAGCCTTTCCTCGGAGGGCTTTCGATGACGATCAGGCTTGTTCTCGCCGGCTGCGGCAATATGGGTTACGCCATGCTCTCGGGCTGGCTGAAATCCGGCAAGCTTGCACCGTCGTCCGTTTTCGTGGTCGAGCCCAATGCCGACCTGCGCCAGCGCGCGGCCGCACTCGGATGCGGAACGGCTGCCGACGCCACCGATATCCCGGCCGGTGCCGTGCCTGATCTCATCGTCATCGCCGTGAAGCCCCAGGTGATCCGCGACGTCACCGCCGCTTACAAACGTTTCGGCGAAGGGCGCACCACCTTCGTCAGCATTGCCGCGGGCACGCCGGTCGCCACCTTCGAGGAAATCCTGGGCGACCGCGCGCCTGTTGTGCGCTGCATGCCCAACACGCCTGCTTCCATTGGCAAGGGCATGATGGTGGTGTTTTCCAATCCGCTGGTTTCCGACGACACCAAGCGTTTCGTCGCCGACCTCTTGTCGGCCAGCGGCGAAGTGGCCACCATCGACGAGGAGGGACTGATGGATGCGGTGACCGCCGTGTCGGGATCGGGGCCGGCCTATATCTTCCATTTCATCGAAGCGCTGACCGTCGCCGCCGAGAAGGCGGGCCTGCCGGCGGCGACCGCCAGGCTGCTCGCCATGCAGACCGTCTATGGTGCCGCCTCCCTCGCCGCCGAAAGCGGCGAGGAGCCGGGCCTGCTGCGCCAGCAGGTGACCAGCCCGAACGGCACGACGGCGGCGGCGCTTGGTGTGCTGATGGGCGAGGACCGGTTGACCAATCTCCTCACGCAAGCGGTGGAAGCGGCGCGGCTGCGGTCGATCGAACTGGGGAAATAGAGCAGACTCCCTAGGCCAGATCGGTATGCGAGAAGTCGTTGCCTTTGTAGAGCAGAGCAGAGCCACGACTCTTTGCGCATGCATAGGACAGGCAATCGGCCAGGTTGAGTTGGGCGGGATGCCCGCGTCCTTTTCCATAGTCTGAAAAAGCTTGGACCGCGAGCTTGGCGTCGCCGGCGTCGATCGGAACGATTTCGATTTCGGACTCGCGCAGAAAAGCCTCTATCGCCACTTCAGCGACAAGCGGCTCAACGGCCAGCATAGTTGAAAGCCGCATAGCCGCTTCGAGCACCACCAACGCGGAAGTAATTTTGCGAGGTGCTACCGCGATGCGGTTGCTCCACTCGCCAGCATCTCCCTCTCCCGAAAGAATTGCGACGACCACCGAGGTGTCGACAAACATCAAGAGTGGCCCCACATCTCATCGATCTCATCCTTGTCTACGGGCCGGCCGCCATGACCAGCTCTGGCTTTGAGTTCATCAGCGATGGCAGCCAGCCGCTGCGCCAACGGAGCGCGTCCACTTTCCCGTTTCAGTTCGGACTCAAGAGCTTCGATCACCGCCTCGGTCATCGAAATCTTGCGTTTGGCGGCGAGCCGCTGTGCCAGCTCACGTGCACGCGGGTCCCTGATCTGGAGGTTCATTGGTCGATCCTCAGCGTCATCTGCCATTACAATATAGTGCATCTGTCATGACAGCGCCACAACGGGCTTATTTTTCGTACAGCATCTCATCCTGCAGCCGGCGCAGAGCGAACAGTCTCGTCGTCCGGTCGGGTGCGGCGTTGTCGGCCGTCAACAGCTCGCCTTTCCTGACCGGTTTCAGCACCTTGCCGCCCTCGAGCAGGCCGACCGGCACGGCACGCCGGGCGCGAGCGTCTTCGACGGTCATCGTCCAGGAGCGATAGCAGGTCTCGCCGATCGCATCGAAGGTTTCGCCGGCGGCCAGATCCCGCTTGGCGACGGCGCATACCTCGGCGACGGGCCTTGGCAGCGGCACCATGTCGGGCTTGCCGAAGAGCACGATGCGGGCTGCGGTCAGCGGCACTTCCAGCGAGGTCAAATGGTAGGGCCGGAACAGGCTGTAGTAGGGACCGTGGCCGATATGCAGGTCGTCCATGCGCTCGACGATGCGCGGGTGGGTCGCCTCGACGATGACGAAGACACCGGGTGCGACACCTTTGCCGACCGTGTAGTCGACAACGCCCTTTTTCGTGAGCAGCCCGCCATGCTCGCGCGGAATGAGCACCTTGACGAGGTCGTCGCGGTCGGCCTTCGGGCCGTGCATGCCGGGCACGTCGGGCACCAGCCCGGTGGCGTTGGCGATGGCGCACATCTCGACCATGGTTTTCGAACCGTCGACGAACTCGACCAGCATGCGCGGGTTCATGTTGCGGCGGATCGCTTCCTCGCGATAGTCGTCGGGCACGGCATCGTGGTTAAGCGGGTTGTTCTTGCCCTTGCCGGCCGAGACGATGGTCAAGCCCAGTGCGGAGGCGAACTCGATCAGTTCCATGCAGCTCGAGGGCTCGTCTCCGGCGCCGACCGAATAGACGACGCCGAGGCGATCTGCCTGCTGCTTGAGATAGCAGCCGATAGTGACGTCGGCCTCGACATTCATCATCACCAGATGCTTGCCATGCTGCATCGCCATCAGGTCGAAGTCGGCGGCGACGCCGGGCTTGCCGGTGGCGTCGATGACGACGTCGATCAGCGGATTGGTGACCAGCATCTCGTTGGAGGTGATGGCGATCTTTCCCGACTCGATCGCCGCGGTGACTTTCGAAGTGGTATCGGCTTCGACGGCCATCGCTTCGTCACCATAGGCGATGCGGATCGCTTCGCGTGCCGTGTGCGGACGTCTTGTCGAGACCGCGCAGACCGAAATGCCGGGCATCAGCATGCCTTGCGTGACCAGATCGGTGCCCATTTCGCCCGAACCGATGACGCCGATGCGTACCGGGCGGCCCTCGGCGGCACGGCTGGCGAGATCGCGGGCGAGCCCGGTCAAGGCGACATTGGTCATGCGGAGATGTCCACAGCTTCCTGGTTCGCGTCGGATTAGCAGGGAATAGCTCCTCCTTGCCAACGAAACTGGCCTCGGCCCGTCAATTTCCCATGAAATCGCGCAGGACAGATGCGCTCGCCACGGTTCGGTTGGCCCAAAGACTGGGCTCCGAACTCGGCGACAAAGACCTGACGACTGCCAGTCCGCTGTGCCGGCGGTTTCTCCTGATAGGAATTTTTTCTTGACTGGGTGAGGGCAACTATGCTCCATATTTGCCCATGGTGCTGAGTTGCGCCAAGGGCCCGCCGCACAGGCGGGTTTTTCCGTTCAATGGTCCGTCAAGACGCACAGGCGAAGGCTCCGTCAGCCCGGATGCCTTGGGTTCAAAGACTTGCCAATTGACATTGCCTTGAACTGCCTCAATAAACATTCGTTCGCCAGCGAAGGCAAATGTTCATCCCGCATCACCGAGCGGGACGCATTCCGCCTCGCGGGCAGAACGGGGAGTGCCTTTGCGCCGAGGTTGGCGGCAAAGGCGTTGGAGGTCAACGGAGCATCATTTCGAACCCGGGGGTCGGGCTCGGTGCTCCAGGGGAGGACAAATGGATACTATTCTTGCGGGCCTCAAAGGGGCCATCGACACGCTCGGCGCAACAGTGCTGCTGCCGATCGTCATTTTCATCATAGCCGTCGTTCTGGGCGCAAAGGTCAGCAAGGCTTTTCGCGCCGCGGTCACCATCGGCGTCGCCTTCATCGGCATCAATCTCGTGCTTGGCCTGATGTTCACGTCGATCGGCGACGTCGCCAAGGCCATCGTCACCAACACCGGCATTCATCGCGACATCATCGATGTCGGCTGGCCGTCGGCGGCCGCCATCGCCTTCGGCTCGTCGGTCGGCCTGTGGGTCATCCCCGTCGGCATCCTGGTCAACATCGTGCTGTTGCTGACGCGCATGACGCGCACGCTCAATGTCGACGTCTGGAACTTCTGGCACTTCGCCTTTGTCGGCTCGCTGGTCGTGGCGGCGACCGACAATCTGGCCTACGGCATCGCCATCGCGGCGTTGGTCGCGGCGCTGTCGCTGCTGTTCGCCGACTGGTCGGCGCGCGCGGTGCAGCAGTTCTATGGCGTGCCCGGCATTTCGGTGCCGCACCTGGCCTCCGCGCAGATCCTGCCGATCGCCATCATCCTGAACTGGATCATGGACCGTATTCCCGGCATCAACCGCATCAACATCAACACCGAGACCATCGAGCGCCGGTTCGGCGTGTTCGGCGAACCTGTCGTGCTCGGCTTGATCATCGGTCTCGTGCTCGGTGCCATCGCCTTCTACAATGCGGGCGATCTCGGCACGGTGCTCGCCAAGGTGCTGGGCACCGGCATGACCCTGGCAGCCGTCATGCTGCTTTTGCCGCGCATGGTGAAGATCCTGATGGAGGGCCTGATCCCGGTCTCCGACGCGGCGCAGGAATTCGTGCGCAAGCGCACCGGCGACCGCGAGCTTCTGGTCGGCCTGGACTCCGCCATCCTGATCGGGCATCCCGCCGCGATCTCGTCGTCGCTGATCCTGGTGCCGATCGCGATCATCCTGTCGGTGATCCTGCCGGGCAACCGCGTCATCCTGTTCGCCGACCTGGCGGTCATTCCCTTCATCGTCGCCATGACCGCCCCTCTGGTCAAAGGCAATGTGTTCCGCATGGTGGTGATCGGCACGGTGACGCTGGCGATCGGTTTCTACGTCGCCAACGCGCTGGCGCCGCTGTTCACAAGTGCGGCCGTCGCGTCGGGCTTCAAGCTGCCGGCAGACGCGCTGCAGATCACCTCGGTCGTCGACGGCTTCCTGTGGGTGCCCTATGTGATCATCGAGGCGATCCAGGGACTTGGCCTTGCCGGCATTGTCGTGATCGCCGTGGTCATCGCGGCATTGTTCGTCCTCTATCGCCGCAACACGCTCGGCTGGGAACGGGCAGCGGGCGCCGAGGACGAGCCGGCCGAAGGCACGGCCTGAGCGTCGTCGCGCCTGACGTTTGAAATGATCGTGTGCCCTCCCCGGGCGCACGATTTTGCCGACGGAGCAAAACATGTCTGACAGCCTCATGCAGCTTCTGGATCCCGAAGCGATCGTGCTCGGATCCGATGCCTCGACCAATGAGCAGATCATCCGCATCCTGGCCGGCCGGCTCGAGACGCTCGGCTATGTCAAAGACTCCTATGCCGACGCGGTCGTGCGACGCGAGTTGACCATCCCGACAGGACTGCCGCTGGAGCGCCCCGACAATGTCGCGGTGCCGCACACCGATCCCGAACATGTCTTGAAGCCCGGGATCGCTTTGGGCACATTGAAGCACCCCGTCGTCTTCGCCAACATGGAAGACCCCGACGAGAAGCTGCCGGTCGGCTTCGTCTTCCTGCTTGCCATCAATGACAAGGACAAGCAGATTGAAGCGCTGCAGGCCGTCATGGCCACCATCCAGAATCCAGATGCATTGGACGGCCTGAGGTCGGCCACGACGCTAGACGACGTTCGGGCCGTGCTCGGCTGAACAAGGAGAAGCAAGAGATGTCCAGACAGAAAACAATTCTCTTTGCCTGCGGCACGGGCATAGCCACCTCAACCGCGGTCAACGTCGCCGTCACCGAGGCGATGAAGCAGCGCGGCCTGACCTTCAACGCCCAGCAGGCCAAGGCGACCGAAGTGCCGGGGCTGGCCGACAGCGTCGACTTCATCGTCGCCACGACGCCGATCTCGGCTTCGGTGACCAAGCCGGTCATCAAGGGCCTCGCCTTCCTCACAGGCATCGGCAAGGACAAGGTGCTCGACGAGATCGAGGCGCAACTGCGCAAGTAGGCCGCGGCACGCGCTCGGTTTCAGGTCACCCTGACGTAGCTCGTCATGCCCGACTTCTGATGCTCGATGATGTGGCAGTGCAGCAGCCAGTCGCCGGGGTTGTCGGCGACGAAGCCGAGGCTCACCTTCTCGTTGGGCTGGATGAGATAGGTGTCTGAAATCAGCGGCTGCACGGGCCGAGTCGAGGATGACAGCACTTTGAAGCTCATGCCGTGCAAATGCATCGGATGCGATTGCGGCGTCAGGTTCTCCATGTCGATGACATAGCTCCTGCCAAGCTTCAATTCGGCCAGCGGCGCGGTCGGATCCGGCGTGTCACCCGGCCACGGCACCTTGTTGATGGCCCAGAAACTGTAGCCGAGCGAACCGCATATGCCGTCGCTCGCAATGTTCTCGGCCGTGGCGCTGAGCGCCAGCGAAATATGCTGGGCAGCGGAGAGATCGACCTCCGCCACCGGATTGGCCTCCAGCGGCGCGACATCACGAATGTCGCGCTTCAGCGAGCGGCCAGCCGCACGCAAGGTAGCCAGCACCTTGGGCTTGGTGCCCCTGACGTCCCGCAGGCTCACGACCGCGCCCTCCGCGTCAGGCATGCGGATGGCGAGTTCCATGCGCTGTCCCGGGCCAAGCAGCAAGGCATCGGGCGAAAAACGCTGCGGCACCGGATTGCCATCCAGCGCGATCACCGTCGCCTCCGCGCCGTCGACGCGAAAGGCATGGATGCGCGTCACGTCGGTGATGGCGACGCGCAGCCGCACCAGCCCGCCGGCTGGCGCGTCATAGTGCGGCTGGTCGAGCCAGTTGGCCGTGCGCACCGTGCCATAGGTGCCGGTTCTCGCGGCATCCCGCGGCCGGAACTGATCGATGAACTGGCCATCGTCGCCGAGGCGCCAGTCGCGCAGATTCAGGACGATTTCGGCATCGAATTTCGGATCACCGGGATTTTCGACCACGATGACGCCGGTCAGGCCGTGCCCCATCTGCTCCAGCGTGTTGCAATGCGGGTGGTACCAGAAGGTGCCGGCATCGGGCGGCGTGAAGGCGTAGTCGAAATGATCGCCGGTATAGACATAGGGCTGGACCAGGAACGGAACGCCGTCCATCTTGTTGGGGACCCGAACGCCGTGCCAATGGATCGTCGTCGGGTCGTCGATGGCGTTGACGAGCCGGGCGGCGAAGGGCTCGCCCTTTTTCATCCTCAGCACAGGCGGCATCCCGGCGCTGCCATAGGTCAGCACGTCCCGGGTCGGACCGATCTCCATCAGCCTGGCCTGGATCTTGGCGGTCCGCAGTACCACCGGCTCGGGCGTGGCGGCGGCCCAGCCGCCAAGCCTCCCCATCGCGACGAGCCCGCCCGCACCGGCAAACGCTGCCGATTTCAGAAGTCGACGGCGTGTGATCAAGGTCATGCTGCGCTCCAGCGGGAAAGCCCTCGGAATCGCCGACTTGAATCACGATCGGGCGACCAGCGCAAATCCCGATATCGGCATTTGCGTTCCGATGAAGCCGCAACCAGCGCCGTCTGCGCGGACGGCGCTTCGCCCTGCGACTCTGATCGGGACGACGGCCGCGCCAGGTCATGCTTCAAGGCACTGACCGGAGCGGACTCGCCCGGGTCGCCAATGCCGATGTTTTCAACCGTCCGATCGGGCGGGTGGGTAGCGGAAGGGCGTCAAGCGGTCGCCCCCTATGGGCAGGCGCTCGTCGCGGAGGAAAGCAAGCAGGCCGATTTGCTCCCGCCATGAAAGCGCGACGAGAACCAACCTGCGCGAAATCTCGGATTCAGGTGCCGGATGCGCCTTTTTTTGCCCGTTCGTGCCGCAAGGGCTTAAGAATGGGACGGATGGCGCTGAAAATGTCGGGCAGCCTGGTGCTGCGAGAGAGGATTGAACTCTCGACCTCTCCCTTACCAAGGGAGTGCTCTACCACTGAGCTACCGCAGCCGCTGATGGCGGGGCTTCTGCCATATCGAACCGGCAAGCGCAAGGCCAAGTGCAAAGCATCTGTGAAAGCCTTTGCCGGATACGTTTTGATGACATGGCCGCGCCACAATGTTGGTTATGCCTGAATAGCGGGCTGGCCGGCCGCCGGCTAGGACGGGACAATGAACGACAAGACAATTCCACCGAAAAAGGGCGGCACCGGCCGCAAGGACCGCCTGGCCGAGCAGCTGCGCGCGAATCTGCTGAAACGCAAGGCGCAGTCGCGCTCGCGGCGCGCCGGCGACGCTGACAAACAGCGCGCCGGCGACGCCGACAAGCGGCCGGACGGGCTCGGCCCGGCGAAGGAAATGCAAAAAGATTAACTCAAATCAGCCACTCTTCGGTCGGGTGCCAGGAAATCCTATTTCTTGAACCAGCTTGGCCGATGGTCTAGACGGGCCGATACTCAAACGATTGAAACCGGCTTTCGGGGCCGAGGGGATAGTCTTCATGGATCGCATCAGAATTGTCGGCGGCAACAAGCTCGCCGGAAGCATTCCGATCTCGGGCGCGAAAAACGCCGCCCTGCCGTTGATGATCGCGTCGCTTCTGACGGACGACACGCTGACGCTCGAAAACGTGCCGCATCTGGCCGATGTCGAGCAGCTGATCCGCATCCTGGGCAATCACGGCGTCGATTATTCGGTCAACGGACGCCGCGAAAAGCAGAATGAAGGCTATTCGCGTACCATCAACTTCTCCGCCCGCAACATCGTCGACACGACGGCACCCTACGAGCTGGTGTCGAAGATGCGCGCTTCGTTCTGGGTCATCGGCCCGCTGCTGGCCCGCATGGGCGAGGCCAAGGTGTCGTTGCCGGGCGGTTGCGCCATCGGCACGCGGCCGGTCGACCTGTTCCTGGAAGGCCTGCAGGCGCTGGGCGCCGACATCGACGTCGACACCGGCTATGTCATCGCCAAGACCAGGAATGGCCGCCTCGTCGGCAACCGTTATGTCTTTCCGAAAGTGTCGGTCGGCGCCACCCATGTGCTCATGATGGCGGCGTCGCTCGCCAAGGGGGAGACGGTGCTTGAAAACGCCGCCTGCGAGCCCGAGATCGTCAACCTCGCCGAATGCCTCAATGCCATGGGCGCCAGGATTTCCGGCGCCGGCACGCCAACCATCACCATCGACGGCGTCGAGGCGCTGTCGGGCGCGCGCGTGCGCGTCATCCCGGACCGCATCGAGACCGGCACCTATGCCATGGCCGTCGCCATGACCGGCGGCGACGTCGTGCTCGAAGGCGCGCGTCCCGATTTGCTGCAGACCGCGCTGGACGTGATCTCGCAGACGGGCGCCGAGATCACGCCGACCAATTCCGGCATCCACGTCAAGCGCAACGGCGCCGGCATTTCACCGGTCGACGTGACGACGGCGCCCTTCCCGGCCTTCCCCACCGATCTGCAGGCGCAGTTCATGGGGCTGATGACCATGGCCAAGGGCAAGTCGCGCATCACCGAGACGATCTTCGAAAACCGCTTCATGCATGTGCAGGAACTCGCGCGCCTGGGCGCCCACATCACACTTTCGGGCCAGACGGCGATCGTCGACGGCGTGCCGAAATTGAAGGGCGCGCCTGTCATGGCGACCGACCTTCGCGCTTCCGTTTCGCTGGTCATCGCCGGCCTTGCGGCCGAAGGCGAAACCACGGTCAACCGCGTCTATCATCTCGACCGCGGCTTCGAGCGGCTGGAGGAAAAGCTGTCCAATTGCGGCGCGGTGATCGAACGGATCTCGGCTTAGGCCGATCCCCGCCCGCCTCACGGCTGCGCGGACCGGAACGACCTCCGGATTCCTGCTTGAGCATGATCTTTTCCGAAAAGCGGTTTCCACTTTTCGGGATCATGCTCTAACAGAAGGCTGAACAGTCAATTTTCAGGTGCGAAATCCGCATGAACGGCCTCAAGCTTATCGCCCTCGACGACCAGGACCTGAGCATCGTCTCCGCCCACGTCCAGGACGCCGTGATGAAAGTCTCGGACCTTGAATACCTTCCCGCGGCCAAGCGTTTCGTGCTGACCATGAACCGTTTCGTCTGGGAGGCCAAATCGGGCTTCTTTCGCCAGCACAACGAACGGCGCCAGGCCGTGCTGCATTTCGATCGGGTTCTGGGCGCCAAGACCAGCGGCATAGCCCGCGACAAGCCGGCCGAAGTGCTGTCGCTGCTGGCGATCAGCTTCATCGAGATCAGCAAGCCGGCCGGCATAGTCGAGCTGATCTTTTCGGGAGGCGGCGCAATCATGCTCGATGTCGAATGCATCGAGGCCCGCCTTGCCGATGTCGGCGGCGCGTGGGAAGCCACGTCGCGCCCCGTGCACAGGACCTGAGCGATGGCCATCACGCTTCGTCAGTCCGACGCCGATTTCGAACAGCGTTTCGCCGCTTTCCTCACCACCAAGAGGGAAGTGTCGGCCGATGTCGACGCGGCCGTGCGCCAGATCATCGCGCGCGTGCGCGCCGACGGCGACGCGGCCCTCGTCGATTTTACCAGACGCTTCGACCGGGCCGACCTCAGGGAACTCGGCATTGCCGTGTCGAAGGACGAGATCGCCCGCGCCTATGCCGCTTGCGACCACCAGACGATCGAGGCGCTCGAATTCGCGCGCGACCGCATCCGCGCCTATCACGAGCGGCAGCGGCCGAAGGACGACCGCTTTACCGATGCCGCGGGCGTCGAGCTCGGCTGGCGCTGGACCGCAATCGAGGCGGTCGGGCTTTACGTGCCGGGCGGCACTGCGAGCTATCCGAGTTCGGTGCTGATGAACGCCATACCGGCCAAGGTCGCCGGCGTGGAGCGCATCGTCATGGTGGTGCCGGCACCCGGAGGCGTCATCAATCCGCTCGTGCTGGTGGCGGCCGACCTTGCCGGCGTGCCGGAAATCTATCGCGTCGGCGGCGCCCAGGCGATCGCTGCCCTGGCCTATGGCACCGAGACGATCAAGCCGGTCGCCAAGATTGTCGGCCCTGGCAACGCCTATGTCGCGGCGGCCAAGCGCCAGGTGTTCGGCACCGTCGGCATCGACATGATCGCCGGCCCCTCGGAAGTGCTGGTCGTGGCCGACGGCGACAATGATCCCGACTGGATCGCCGCCGATCTCCTGGCCCAGGCCGAACATGACGCGTCCGCGCAGTCGATCCTGATCACCGACGATCCGGCCTTTGGCAAGGCGGTGGAGGAGGCGGTCGAACGGCAGCTGCCAAACCTGCCACGTGCGGAGACGGCGGCGGCGAGTTGGCGCGATTTCGGCGCGGTGATCGAGGTTGCGGCGATCGAGGCGGCGCTGCCGCTGGTCGACCGTATCGCGGCCGAGCATGTCGAACTGGCAATCGACGATGCCGAGGGTTTCCTGTCGCGGATGCACAATGCCGGTGCCGTGTTTCTCGGCCGCCATACGCCGGAAGCCATCGGCGACTATGTCGGCGGTTCCAACCACGTGCTGCCGACGGCGCGCTCGGCGCGTTTCTCGTCAGGCCTTTCGGTACTCGATTTCGTCAAGCGCACCTCGATCCTGAAGCTCGGGCCCGAGCAATTGCGCGCGCTGGCGCCTGCCGCGATCGCGCTGGCCAAGGCGGAAGGGCTCGACGCGCATGGACGCTCCGTCGCCATACGGCTGAACATGTAGGCGCCATGTCGGGCTCCGATCAAACCCGGGCGAGGCTGATCGATGTCGAACTCGATGAATCGATCGGCCGTTCGACGCCCGACGTCGAGCACGAACGCGCGGTGGCGATCTTCGACCTGATCGAGGAGAACAGTTTTCAACCGGTCAACGACAGCGGCGCCGGTCCCTACCGGCTGAAGCTGTCGCTGGCCGAGTCCCGCCTGGTTTTCGCCGTGACGCGCGACGACGGTTCCGCCGTGGTCACCCATATCCTGTCGCTGACGCCGCTCAGGCGCATCGTCAAGGACTACTACATGATCTGCGAAAGCTACTACGACGCCATTCGCTCCTCGACGCCGAGCCATATCGAGGCGATCGACATGGGTCGCCGCGGCCTGCACAACGAGGGTTCGCAGACGTTGATGGACCGGCTCGCCGGCAAGATCGACATCGATTTCGACACGGCGCGCCGGCTGTTCACGCTGGTCTGCGTGCTCCATTGGCGGGGTTAACCCCTGACCGCCGGCGCGCCGCCCCGTTCGATCCTGTTCCTGTGCGGCATGAATGCCGTGCGCTCGCCGATGGCCGAGCTGTTGGCGCGGCGCATGCTGCCGGCCAGCACCTTCGTCGCCTCGGCGGGCGTGCGCAGCGGCGAGCGTGACCCGTTCGTCGATGCCGTGCTTGCTGAGGAAGGCCTGTCGCTGGGCGAGCGCCACCCAAGGACGATGGACGAGCTGGAAGACGACTATTTCGATCTCATCGTCACGCTCGCGCCGGAGGCGCACCATGCCGCGCTGGAGCTCACCCGCTCGCTCGCCGTCGAGGTCGAATACTGGCCGACGCCGGATCCTACCGGCGCCAGCGGCACGCGCGAGCAGATCATCGCGGCCTATCGCGATGTGCGCGAACGGCTGAAGTTGCGTATAGGCCGACGTTTTTTGCTTCCGGAAGCAAAAACCGCGACGGATTAAGCGTGTTCACAAGCCGACGATTATCATATAGGTTCCGCCGAATTTCCGGCTAGAGTCGGATGCGGTTGGGTCTCGTCGACCTGACAGCTTCCGACTCTAGATCAAAGAAGTAGAGCATGATGTCGTCCGAAAACCGCTTCATACTTTTCGGCATCATGCTCTAAACGCCGGGAAACCATCCAAGCAAAGGTATCGAATGCCGAAGGAAGAAGTCCTCGAGTTTCCGGGTGTCGTCACGGAACTGCTGCCCAACGCCATGTTCCGAGTGAAACTCGAAAACGAACACGAAATCATAGCCCATACGGCCGGCCGCATGCGCAAGAACCGTATCCGCGTGCTGACCGGCGACAAGGTCCTGGTCGAGATGACGCCCTACGACCTGACCAAGGGCCGCATCACCTATCGTTTCAAGTAAGATCAAGGCCGACTGGTCCGCGATGAGCATTTTGCTGAAGCTGGTGCTTGCCTCGGGTTCGCCGCGCCGCATTGAACTCCTGCAGCAGGCCGGCATCGAACCGGACCGCATATTGCCTGCCGACATCGACGAGACGCCGCTGCGTGCCGAGCATCCGCGCTCGCTGGCCAAAAGGCTGTCGAAGGAAAAGGCCGAAAAGGCATTTGCCTCACTGAAGTCGGAAACCGACTACGCGCCGGCCTTGGTGCTGGCCGCCGACACGGTGGTCGCTGTCGGGCGGCGCATCCTGCCCAAGGCCGAGACGCTCGACGATGCCGCCAACTGCCTCGGATTGCTGTCGGGGCGTTCGCACCGGGTCTATTCCGGCATCTGCCTGATCACGCCCGGCGGCAAACTGCGCCAGCGGCTGGTCGAGACGCGCGTGCGGTTCAAGCGGCTGCCGCGCGAGGAGATCGACGCCTATGTCGCGTCGGGAGAATGGCGCGGCAAGGCCGGCGGCTATGCCGTGCAGGGGCTTGCGGGCGCTTTCGTCGTCAAGCTGGTCGGCTCCTACACCAATGTCGTCGGCTTGCCGCTCTACGAGACCGTAGCGTTGCTTTCAGGCGAAGGCTTCAAGGTCCATCAAAACTGGTCCTCGGCGCGGCCATGAGCGCGGACGACAAGGTGACGCCGCTGCGGCCAAGGCGCCCCTGCCCCGAATGCGGCAAGCCTTCGGCGCGCGAGACCTACCCGTTCTGCTCCAAGCGCTGCAAGGACATCGACCTCAACCGCTGGCTAAAGGGCGCCTATGTCATCAAAGCCCGCGACGACGAGGAAGAACCCGACGCCGACGAGCCGAAATAAGCTAAGAGCGACGCTTGATCAGGCGGCTTGGATCTTGCGGCTCACGCGTGCCCAGGCCGGCAGCCAGTCGCCGTGAGCGGCAAGAAGCTCGTCCACCAGTGACCATATCTGGTCGAGATCGAGCTCGGCTGCCGTGTGCGGATCCATCATCGCCGCATGGTAGATGTGTTCCCGGTTCTCGCTCGTCAGCGCCCGCACCGTCAGTTCCTGCACGTTGATGTTGGTGCGGATCAGCGCCGTCAATTGCGGCGGCAGGTCGCCGATGTAAGTCGGCTGGATGCCGGAGGCGTCGACCAGGCACGGCACCTCGGCGGCGCACTCGCGGGGCAGCGAGGTGATGCAGCCATTGTTGCGAACATTGCCGTAGATCACCGACGGCTCGCCGGTCCAGACCGAATTCATGATCGAGGAGGCATATTCCTTCGACTGCTCGACCTCGATGCGCTCGGCCGAACGATAGGCTTCCGCCTGTCCCTGCCAACGCTCGATCTGCTCGATGCAGCGCTTGGGATATTCATCCAGCGGGATACCGTATTTCTCGATCAGGTCGGGACGGCCGCTCTTGATGAAATAGGGCGTGTATTCGGCGAAATGTTCGGAGCTTTCGGTGACGAAATAACCGAGCCGGGTCAGCATCTCGTAACGCACCTTGTTGGGGCAGCGCGGATTCCAGCCGGGCTTGGGCGCGCGGCCATCGCGATAGGCGCGCAGGAGATCCGGGTAGAGGTCGCGGTAGGAGCCGTCGGCCTGGCGGTGCTCGAACTTCAGGTAGAAGGCCATGTGGTTGATGCCGGCGGAGCGATAGCGGATGTCCTCGTAGGGAAGATCGAGATCGTGCGCCAGTTCCATCGCGGTGCCCTGCACCGAGTGGCAGAGGCCGACCTGCCTGATCTCTGGATATCTCTCCGAGATCGCCCAGGTGTTGATCGCCATCGGATTGACGTATTGCAGCATGATCGCATCGGGGCAGACGGCGAGCATGTCCTCGCAGATCTTCCACAGATGCGGCACGGTCCTCAAGCCTCGCATGATGCCGCCGACGCCGAGCGTGTCGGCGATGGTCTGGCGCAGGCCATATTTCTTCGGCACTTCAAAGTCGGTGACGGTGCAGGGCTCGTAGCCGCCGATCTGGAAGGCGACGACGACGAAATCGGCACCGGCCAGCGCCTTGCGCTGGTCGGAATAGGTCTCCGCTTTCGCCTTCACGCCGAGCGTCGCGATCAGCTTGTTGACGACGACGGCACTCTCTTCCAGCCGCTGCGGATCGATGTCCATCAGCGCGATCGTCGCGCCCGAAAGCGCCGGCCGCTGCAGCACGTCACCGACGATGTTCTTCATGAACACGGTCGAGCCGGCGCCGATGAAAGTGATCCTGGGATGTCTTGCCACGCTAACCTCCGGCATGTGTTCAGGCCACGTCGAAAGCGGCCCGGACGAGCCGTTCGGTGTAGGCGGTCTTGGGATTGGTGAGGACCTCGTCGACAGGTCCCTGTTCGACGATCTTGCCGTGCTGCATGACGATGACGCGGTGACACAGAGCGCGCACCACCTTGAGATCGTGCGAGATGAAAAGATAACTCAGGCCACGCTCGTCCTGCAGCCTGCGCAAGAGATCGATGATCTGCGCCTGGACGGAGAGGTCCAGCGCCGATGTCGGCTCGTCGAGCAGGATGAATTCCGGTTCCAACGCGATGGCTCGGGCGATGGCGACGCGCTGCCGCTGTCCGCCGGAGAACTCGTGCGGAAATCGCGAAAGGATGTCGCCCGGCATGCCGGCGCTGACCAGCGCCTCGCGCACCCGCTCGACCCGCTCGCGCCGCGTCGCTCCGATGCCGTTGACGATCAGCCCTTCCTCGATGATCTGCCCGATCGTCATGCGCGGGTTGAGCGAGGAGAACGGATCCTGGAAGACGACCTGCATGCGCGATCGCAGCGGCCGCATCTCGGCCCGTGACAGCCCATGGATCGGCTGGCCGTCGAAACGGATCTCGCCGCGCTTGGCATCGATCAACCTGAGCAGGCACTGGCCGAATGTGGTCTTGCCGGAGCCGGATTCGCCGACCAGTCCCAGTGTTTCGTGGCGGCAAAGCTTGAGATCGAGATCGTCGACGGCGACCAGCTCGCGCCAGTCGGGTTTGAGGAAGGTGCCGTGACGCAGCATGAAGCAGACGCGCACCCCGTTCGCTTCGAGGATGGTGCCGGAGCCCTCCGGCAGCGGTTGTGGCCGCCCGCGCGGTTCGGAGGCGAGCAGTCGTTGCGTATAGGGATGCTGGGGATCGGAGAACAGACGTTCGGTGACGTTATGCTCCCGCATCTCGCCATGCTGCATGACATAGACGTAGTCGGAGAATTTGCGCACGACCGTGAGGTCATGGGTGATCAGGATCACCGCCATGCGCAGCTCTTTCTGCAGATTGCGGATCAGGTTCAGGATCTGTGCCTGGACGGTGACGTCGAGCGCCGTCGTCGGTTCGTCGGCGATCAGCACGTCGGGATCGTTGGCCAGCGCCATGGCGATCATCACGCGCTGGCGCTGGCCGCCCGAGAGCTGATGCGGATATTGCTTGAGCCGCGCGACGGGATCCGGGATCTGGACATGCTGCAGGAGTTCGAGCGCCCGTGCCCAGGCTTGCCGCCGGCCGACCTTGCGATGAACCCTGATCGCCTCGACGATCTGGCTGCCGATCGTATAGATCGGATTGAGCGAGCTCATCGGCTCCTGGAAGATCATCGAGATGCGGTTGCCGCGCAGCTTGCGCCGGGCGCTTTCGGGGAACTTCAGGATGTTCTGCCCATCATAACAGACGGTCGATCTCGGTGAAACGGTGGCGCGCCGGGACAGCAATCCCATGACGGTGCGCGCCGTCACCGATTTGCCGGAACCGGATTCGCCGACGATGGCGATCGTCTCGCCGCGATAGAGCTGGAACGAGACGTCCTTGACCGCCTCGACGGTGCCGTGCTCGACCTTGAAGGCGACCTCGATGTTGCGGGCATCGATCACGGGTTCTCCCTGGCGTCCGTCATGGTCGTGCCGGACGGAAGGTGCGAAGGGTTCGGCGAGCGCGAGCGTCATCCCAGCCACCTCAATAAGGATCGACGGCGTCGCGCAGGCCGTCGCCCAGCGCGTTGAAGGCAAAGACGGTGACCAGCACGAAGCCGACCGGCGACAGGATCCACGGATAGGTGCCTATGACGGAGTAGGTCGCGGTGTCCTGCAGCATCAGCCCCCAGGAGATCAGTGGCGGCTTCACCGCAAAGCCGAGAAAACCGAGGAAGGATTCGAGCAGCACAACGGTCGGGATCGCCAACGTCACCGCGACGATCACATGGCTCATCACATTGGGGAAAATGTGCTGCATGATGATGCGCCGGTCGGTGGCGCCCACCGCCATGGCGGCGCGTACGTATTCAATGCGCGCAAGCGCCAGCGTCTTGCCGCGCACCTCGCGCGACATCTGCGCCCAGCCCAGCGCCGACATGACGATGATGACGAAGGCGAGGAAGACGTTGGTGGGCGCGGTGACCGGGATCAGCGTCGTCAGCGCCAGATAGAGCGGCAGCTGCGGGAAGGCCAGCACGAGTTCGACGAAGCGCTGCATCCAGACATCGAACCGACCGCCGAAATAGCCGGAAGCCATGCCGACCGTAGTGCCGATGACGGTGATGATGAAGACCACCGTCAGCGCGATCATCAGCGAGACGCGCGAGCCATGGATGGCGCGCGAGAGCACGTCGCGTCCGAACTTGTCGGTGCCGAGGAAATGCACCGGCTGGCCGTCCATCGAACCGAAGAAATGCCGGTTCGCCGCAATGAGCCCGAAGAGCCTGTAGGGCGCGCCCTCGACGAAAAGGCCGAGCAATCTTGGATGATCATAGTCGGGACCGACGATGGGCTGAAAGGTGACCGGATCGAGATCCGCCGAATCCGCCAGCGCATAGACCCTGGGCCGGGCGACGAAATCGCCGTCCCTGTCGTGGAAAGCAGGCAGTTGCGGCGGCGCGAAGGCGACATCGGTCACCTTCGGGTCCATCGGCGCCAGGAACTCGGCGAATACCGCCATGAGGATCAGCAGCACGACGAGCCAGAACCCCGCCATGCCGGTCCAGGAGCGCTTCAGCCGGCGCCAGACGAGCGCGGTGTAGCTCTCGTTGCCGTGCGCGGGTCTCTCGACGGGTCCTTCAGCCGGCAGCGGCGGTGGCGATGTATCGCGGGCCAACATCTAGCTCTCCCCGAACTGGCGCACGCGCGGATCGAGCAGGACCAGCAACATGTCGGCGATGATGTTGCCGACGATCAGCGTCGCCGACAGCACCATCATGAAAGTGGCGGTGACATAGACGTCGCCGACCGCCATCGAGCCGACGATCGCCGGGCCGACGGTCGGCAGCGCGAAGATGATCGCCGTCTCGATTTCGCCGGTCAGCATGTAAGGCAGCACCACGCCCTGATACATGACCAGCGGATGCAGCGCATTGGGCACGGCGTGTCGCATGACGACGGCGCTGCCGGTCAACCCCTTGGCCTTGGCCGTCTCGACATATTGGGCGTTCAGCGTGTCGAGCAGATTACCGCGCATGACGCGCATGTTGTAGGCGAGCCCGCCGAAGGTGGCGATCGCAACCACCGGCCAGACATGCTTGACCAGATCGAGGAACTTGGCCCACGACCATGGCGCGCCGCCATATTGCGGCGAGAAGAAGCTGCCTATCTCCGAGACGTTGAACTGGAAGACCAGGAGATAGACGATGATCAGCGCCATCAGGAAGCGCGGCACCGTCATGCCGAGGAAGGAGATGGCCGAAAGTGTCGAGTCGATCCAGGTGTATTGCCGGGTCGCCGCCCATATGCCGAAGGTGATGCCGAGCACCGAGGCGAGCAGATGGCACACAAGCGCCAGGATGAGGGTGCGCGGCAGGCGCTCGCCCACAACGTCGGCCACCGGCTTGTTGTAGTAGAGGCTGTAGCCGAAATCGCCGCGGGTGACGATGCCGCCGATCCAGTTGAGATACTGGACGGGCAGCGGCTTATCGAGGCCATGTTCGATCCGGTAGGCGTTGGCCTGCGCGTCGGCTTCGGCGAAGGAGGCGCCTCCCTGGTTGATCAGCTGCGAGCGGATGTAGTCGGCATAATCGCCGGGCGGTGCCTGGATGATGGCGAAGGTGACGAGGCTCAGTATGGCAAGGACCGGGATTGCCGACGCTATGCGCATGAGCAGAAATCGCAGCATGGACGGTCCGCTTCCTCGTCTTGCCGATCGCGTCCTTTTGGTGCGTTCGGAGGTTGCCTTTGTCCGGCCGCGCCAGCGGCGCGGCCGGAGGTCTCAGTCAGGGGAGGTAAACTTACATCGGGCCCTTGTCTCCAGGCTTGCCGGGCAGCTCTTCCGGGAACAGTTCGTATTTCGCCTGCTTGTCGGCCGCCACGAAGACCCGCTCGCGGATGATCGAATCCTCTGCCCAGTTGAACATGTAGATCGGCGTGCCCCTTGGAACGTTGGAGAAGCGCTTATTGACGATCAGCGCACCGGGATATTCCGTCAGGCCGACATTGTAGACGTGCTCCGTCGAAATCTTCTGGAAGTCTCTCATCAGGGCGGCGCGCTGGTCATTGTCCTCAGACGTGACAAATTTGTTGACGATGTCGACGAGGTCCTTCTCGAAAGGCATCAGGTCGACCTCGCCGCTTTCAGGTGCGCGGTGATCCCAGCTGGTCTTGGGGCCGACGGGAGCGAGCTGCACGGTGTTCTGCACGATGGAGGTCAACTCCTGGTCGTTGCGCCGGATCAGCCAGTCGAAGCGCCCGGAATATTGCGAGGCATCGCGCTGCGTGCCGTTGAGACCGTTGAGCACGATCCGCAGCCCGAGCTTCTCCATCTGGGCGACAACGCCTTCGGCGAGGCTCTTGTCGGTGCCGTAGTCATTGTTGACCAGCATGACGATCTCGACATTCTTGCCGCCGGCCGTGCCGGCCGGGAAGTTCACGAAACCGTCGCCATCGGTATCCTTGAGTCCGGCCTTGGCGAGTTCGGCCTTGGCGCCCTCGAGGTCGAAGGGATAGTAGACCGTCGACTTGCGGTCATAGAAGCTGGTGCCGGAGGACAAGCCGCCGGGGTAGATGGCGGTGAACGGCCCCTTGACCAGGGAGTTGCCCAGCGCCTTGCGGTCGAGCGCCATGGTAACGGCCTTGCGGAAATCCTCATTGCGGTTCAGCTCGCGAATCGCCTGACCGCGCTCGTCCGGGTTGCCCCAGCCATTAGCGGAAAAATTGAGGCGCAGATTATAGCCGATCAGCCGTGGACCGAACGCCAGGCGTGCAGGCGCATTCGCCTCCGCGGCCCGCTTCAGCGAGGCGACGAAGTTCTCCGGCTGCTCCAGATTGGAGAAATCGCCCGAGCCGGCCACCGCCTGGACATCGCGGTCGGCCCAGGTGGACAGCTTGTAATGTAATTCGTTGAGGTAGGGCAGCTGATTGCCCTTCTCATCGACCTTCCAATAATAGGGATTGCGGCGCATGACGATGATGTCGTCTGGCCGGTATTCAACCGGCACCCAGGCGCCCATGACCGGCATGTTCATATATTCCGGCGGGAAGGCGTTCTTGAACTGGTCGTAGGTGTTCTTCGAATATTTCGGATGCTGCGGCTTCAATATGTGCGCGGGGCCAGGACAGAAAGTGCCGTAGGCCATCGCGTAGAGATACTGTTTCGGGAAGGCTTCCTTGAAGGTCCACTCGACGGTGTAGTCGTCGACCTTCTTGAGCGTGGTGCCGACGCCGAACGTTTCCTGGGTGGCACCATTGAGCGGCGAGACATTGGGATCGACGACCTCGTCGTCCCAGTAGAACATGACGTCGTCTGAGTTGAAGGGCGCGCCGTCGGACCATTTGGCACCCTCGACGAGGTGCATGGTGAGCTTGTGGCCATCCGCCGACCAGTCCCAGCTTTTGGCGAGGTTGGGCAGCGGTTCGGTGTCCTTGGCCTCGACCTGGAACAGCGGCGCGGTGCGCGTCAGGCATTCGGACAGGCCGATATCGATGCCGCCCCATCCCTGCGTCTGACCGGCGCCGTAGTTCCAGCCTTCCGGCCGCCCGCCGATAACGTGGCGCATTGTATCGCCGTAGACGCCGATGCCATCAGGCATGTTGCCCGTCTTGAAAACCAAGGGCTCCTTCGGCAGCCTGTCTTTCACCGGCGGCAGCTTGCCGGCCTTGACGTATTTCTCGGTCACCCAGTCCGGCTCGTGATAGTCGGGCAGCGCCTTGAACTCCAGGATGGAGTCGCGCGGCACATAAGTGATCTTGCCTTCGGCCGGAAACGCCGCCGGTACCGGCGGGACCGTCGGCTCGGAGGCGAAAGCGTTAAGCGCCGGGACGGAAACGCCCAGCGCCAGTCCCGCGACCATGCCAATGCTGCGTAGGTTCCTCATTGTCTCCTCCCTCGTGTTCGGACGTTTTGTTTTGCTGCTGCTCGTCTTCTGCCCGGACGGCGACCGCGGCGGACCTGTCTCCCGCAGGCCCGTCGCCGCCACCTGGGTTTTCAGCCGGCCTGCTTCAGCGCGGCCTTTTCGGCGCGCAACTCCTCGATCGAGCGGACGCTGCGCCAAGCGGCGCCCGCCCATTCGCGGGTCTTGACCCTGGATTTCGACAACCTCTCTTTTGCCGCCGGAACCGCATGCGCAAATTGCGGCAGCCAGGCCGCTTGGGCGACGACCATTTCGTCGACCATCTGCCAGACCTCCTCCGGTGTCGATACCGCACCAACCAGCGGGTCATGCAGCACGGCAAGCTTGAGCAGGTCGATGTCGCCGGATATGGCGGCATGCACCGACATGCGCTGGACATTGATCGAGGATATGCAGGTCGCGGCACATGCTTCCGGCAAGGTGATGCCGGCCGCCATGTTGATGCCGAAGCGGTCGACGAAGCCGGGCGATTCGACGATGGCGTCCTGCGGCAAATTGGTGATGACACCGTCATTCTTGACGTTGAAGTGGCCGCGATAGACGCGGTTGGTCTCCAGCGCCTCCAAGATGTGGCTGGCATGCTCGTTGGAGCGTTTTGACGGATCGATCGGCTTCGACGCCGCTTCGAGGAATTGCGGATATTCCGTCTCGAACCAGTTGCGGGTCTCGGTGGAATAACGGAGATAGCCGCCCGTCTCGCCATGGATCCAGTCGGACATGTCGATCCAGCGGGTGATCTCGTCCGGGCGCTTGCGGTACCAGGGAAGATACTCGGACAAATGGCCGTTGCTTTCGGTCGAATAGACGCCGAAGCGCTTCAACACGTCTATGCGCAGCTTTTCCTGCCTGGAATAGACCGGGTGAGCCTCGAAGGCGGCGACCAGCTCGTCCTTGCCGATTTCGCGCCCGTTCAGGCGCAACTCGATGAACCAGGTCTGGTGGTTTATGCCGGAACAGACATAGTCGAGCTCCCGAGGTGACTTCGCGCCCAGTACCTCGGCGATCTGCTCGGCGCCGTGCTGGACCCCGTGGCACAGCCCGACCGTGTCGACCTTGCCGTACTCGATCGCCGCCCAGGTGTTCATCGCCATCGGGTTGGCATAGTTGAGGAATTTCGCATCGGTCTCGGCGACATCGCGTATATCTTTGCAGAAATCGAGGATCACCGGGATGTTGCGCTGGCCATAGAGGATGCCGCCGGCGCAGATCGTGTCGCCGACGCATTGGTCGATGCCGTATTTCAAGGGGATCCTGATATCGTCGGCATAGGCTTCGAGGCCACCGACCCGCACACAGCTGATGACATAACGAGCGCCCTCGAGCGCCTCGCGGCGGTCTGTCGTCGCCGTCACCTTGGTCGGCAATTTGTTGGCCTCGACGATCCGGTCGAGGATCGCCTTGATCATCTGGAGATTGTGCTCGCTGACATCGGTCAGCGCGAATTCGATACCCTTGAATTCCGGCACGCACAGTATGTCGGTGAACAGTTTCTTGGTGAAGCCGACGCTGCCGGCGCCGATAATAGCGATTTTGAAACTCATCACCTTCACCTCGATCCGATCGGATGCTAGGCAAGGAGCAGCAAGGGAGGATATGGCCACACGCCAAGGCGCGCGTGCCAATCGAGCCGAATTCCGGCTTTTCTCCTCCCGCCCGCTCCTCGACCGCGGGTTCTTCACGTTCTTCGGGGATGGATTATGCGCTTATTCGCGAGCGCGGCCAGAGAAGGATTATGCTTTCAAGGGTAATTTTGTGCTGCGGGATCTGATCGCCAACGGACAGTCGATGCGCACGATCTCGCTGCCGCGCGGTCGCCAGCGCCTGCATGCCATGCCGACGAGCACCGGCTACGAAGTGCGCGAAGGCGAAATCTATGATTGGGACGGGCGCAAGCGCGGCCAGACGCCATTCACCGTGCTCCAGCACACGATCAACGGAAGCGGCCGGCTTCGCTATGAGAACCGCGACTATCGCCTGCAGCAGAACGACACGCTGCTGGTGCTGGTGCCGCACAACCACCGCTACTGGCTGGCCAAGGACGAGCGCTGGGAATATTTCTGGATCTCGATGAATGGCGAGGAGGCGCTGCGCATCCACAAATCGATCCTCGACGTCTCGGGTCCGGTGTTCCGGCTGCAGCCGGAGACGATCGATCATCTCGCCGATTGCAGCCTGCGTCTCATCAACGGGGCCGCTGCGCCGGGGGCGGCTTCAGCGATCGCCTATGAGGCGGCGATGGCGCTCTACGACGATGTCTTCGGCTCGCACGCCTTTGCGGAGAAGCAGAGCGCCATGCAGCCGGTCATCGACCACATCAACGCCAATCTCGACAGGCCGCTGCCGGTAGCGGACCTCGTCCAGATCAGCGGCCTCAGCCGGGCGCACTTCTCGCGCTGCTTCGCCGAGAGCGAAGGCATCCCGCCCGCGGAGTTCGTACTGCAGCAGCGGCTGCAACGCGCCGCCAAGCTTTTGACCAAGGCTGACTTCCTGCCCGTGAAGGAAGTCGCCATCCTGTGCGGCTTCGAGGACGCGAACTATTTCTCGAAGGTCTTCCGCCGCTGTTACGGCATTAGCCCGGGCCAGTTCCGCACCACCGGCATGTATGCCAGCATGAGGGTTCCGGCCAGGCGCGACATCAGGGTGTCCGACGACGAGACCTGACCCCGTCGCCGTCCAGCGCAGCCTTGCATGACATGCACTACGCCGCTTGCCGGCTGCCGCCGTCCAGCCATTGGAGATCGGCAGGTGAAAGCGCGATGTCGAGGGCGCGCAAGCTGTCGTCCAGTTCGCCCAGCGTGCGCGGGCCGATCAACGGCACCGATGGGAAAGGCTGGTTGAGCACATAGGCGAGCGCAATATGGATCGGGCTCTTGCCCAGCCGCGCGGCAAGTTCGATCGCCCGGTCGCGGCGGCCGAAATTGCGCTCCGAGTACCAGACCCGCACCAGTTCTTCATTGTCGCGCCGGTCGCGCCCGGCGCGTTCGGTGAAGAAGCCGCGCCCTTGGCTCGACCAGGCGAAATTCGGCATCTGCCGGGCGGTCAGCCAGGCCTTCCAGTCATCGGTGGAGGAGGTCACGCAACCGGCCCAGATCGGCTCCAGCATTTCAGCCAGCGAGAAGTTGTTGGAGAGCGCGCCGGGCTTTTGCTTGCCGGTGCGCTCGGCATAGGCGATCGCCTCGTCCATGCGCTGCATCGTCCAGTTCGAGCCGCCGAACGGGCCACGGATGCGGCCTGCCTTGACCTCGCGGTCCATCGCATCGACGAATTCTCCGACGGGCACGTCCGGATTGTCGCGATGCATGAAATAGATATCGACATGGTCGGTCTGCAGGCGGTCGAGCGACTGGTCGAGCTGCTTGCCGATCACGTCGGGATAGCAGAGCGGGGAATGCGCACCCTTGGCGATGACCACCGATTGCTCGCGCACGCCACGGTTCTTCAGCCATTGTCCAAGCAGCGTCTCGGTGTAGCCGCCACCATAGACATAGCCGGTGTCGAACAGATTGCCGCCTGCCTCGAAGAAGGCATCGAGCAGGATCGACCCCGAGGAGAAGGTGCGGAAGTCCTCGAAACCGAGCGCCACGACCGAGGCCGGCTTCGACAGGCCCGGAATGCCGCGCTTGGCGATCGCCGTGCCGCCGGGGCGCAAAGGCCGGCCGGAGATGGTGTTGGTGCGCAGCGGGGCCTTTTCGATCTCGTATTCCAGCCCCACGGCCGCGCGCCATCTGTCGAGCACGCGCAGTGTGCCGAGGCTGTCGGCCCAGGCCATGCCCGGCCAGGCGAATTCCTGCCGCCCGGAGAGGATGGCGTCGCCGGCGGCGTCGACCTCGAAGGAATACACGTGACGCTTTTCGTTCACGCTGATGGTTTCGCGCACGCCGTCCGCGCCGATCACATCGATCCGGCCGAGGCCGACATCGCGGTCGCCGCCGGCGAACCAGAAATCCGGCACTTCGATGCGGCCCCTGGTGCCGAAAATCCTGAGCACATTGTCCTGGTTGAGGGAGATGCTGCAGGAGACCTCGGCGACGATGCCGCCCGGGAAATGCAGCAGCGCGGAGGCCCATTCGTCGACGCCGGACTGGCCAAGATGGGCAACGCCGGTCACCTTGTCCGGCTCGAGGAACGGCTTGCCGGCCGCGGCGCCGGCAATCAGCCGCGCCATCGAGACGGGATAGCCGCCGACGTCCAGGATGCCGCCGCCGGCGAGGTCGTTGGCATAAAGCCGGTGCTGCGGCATGAAATCAGGCATGGCAAAACCGAAGCTCGACTTGATCATCCTGATCTCGCCGATGACGCCGGATTTGATCAGTTCCACCAGCTTCAGCGTCTGCGGGTGCAGCCGGTACATGAAGGCCTCGCCGAGAAAGGTGCCGGCCTTGCGCGCCGCATGCATCATGGCGTCGGCCTCGAAGGCGGTCAGCGCCAGCGGCTTTTCGCACAGCACATGCTTTCCCGCGTCCGCCGCCCGGATCGCCCATTGCGCGTGGCCCGGGTGCGGGACCGAAATGTAGATCGCGTCGATTTCCGCGTCAGTGAGCAACGCTTCGTAGCCCTCGAGAATGCGCGCGCCGGGAAAGCTCTGCGCCAAACTCGGCTTGCCCGGATCGCGCGCACCGATGGCGACCAGCTTTCCGTTGCGGGAGCCGGCGACGCCGCCGGCGAAGGCCTTGGCGATGCTGCCCGGGCCGAGAATGCCCCAGCGGATGGGCGTGGTTGCAGTCATTGTCATTCTCCTTGCGGGATGGGAAAGGGCAGCCGATCAGCGCAGCCGCAGCCCTTTTTCGTCGAACAGGTAGGATTTGCGGATGGATACGATGATCTCTGATGTCTCGGGGACCTTGGCCGCGTCGCGCTGGATCACCACGTCCTCCCCATTGGCCGTTCTGGCGTAGAGAAAGCTCGTACCGCCCAGGTGCTCGACCACATCGATGGTGACGGCAAGATCGGCGTCGCCTTCTCCGGCGCTGCCAAAATGTTCGGGTCGCACGCCAACGATGACCTTGCTGCCGATTGCGGACGCGGCGCCCTTCAACGGCTGCGTGATGCGGGTCTTCTCCTGGCCAGCGAGTTCCACCACGACCCCGCGCGCATCGCAGCCGACGACGCGGCCCTCGATGAAATTCATCTTCGGCGAGCCGACGAAACCGGCCACGAACTGATTGTCGGGATTGTCATAAAGATCGAGCGGGCGGCCGATCTGCTCGACATGGCCGCCGCGCAGCACGACGATCCGGTCGGCGAGCGTCATCGCCTCGGTCTGGTCGTGCGTGACATAGATCATGGTGGTGCCGAGCTCCTTGTGCAGGCGCGAGATCTCGACCCGCATCTGGACGCGCAGTTCGGCGTCGAGGTTGGACAGCGGCTCGTCGAACAGGAACACCTGCGGCTCGCGCACGATGGCGCGGCCGATGGCAACGCGCTGGCGCTGGCCGCCGGAGAGTTTCTTCGGACGGCGCTCCATCAATTCGCTGATGCGCAGGATCTCGGCCGCCCGTTTCACCCTGCGGTCGGTGTCGGCCTTCGGATTGCCGGTCATACGCAGGCCGAAGGAGAGATTCTGCTCCACGTTCATATGCGGATAGAGCGCGTAGGACTGGAACACCATGGCTATGCCGCGGTCGGCCGGCTCGACATCGTTGACCACCTTGCCGCCGATGGCGATCTCGCCATCGCTGATATCCTCCAGCCCGGCGATCATCCTGAGCAGCGTGGACTTGCCGCAGCCAGACGGACCGACGAACACGACGAACTCGCCATCCCTGATGTCGATGTTGGCGCCATGGACGACCTCGAAAACGCCGAAGCGCTTGACGACATTCGTGAGCGTGACGGTTGCCATGCCTACCCTTACTTGACCGCGCCGGCGGCGATGCCGGCAATGAAATGGCGTTGCAGCAGCACGAACACGATCAGCATCGGCACCGTCAGCATTACCGCGCCCGCCATGATGCCGCCCCACGACACTTTGGTGAGGCCGATCAGCGTGCCGAGCGCCACCGGTGCGGTCATCGCGCCGGGCTGGCTGTTGATCAAAAGCGGCCAGAGATAATTGTTCCAGGACGCCAGGAACAGGATGATGCAAAGGGCGGCCAGCATCGGCCGCGCCAGCGGCAGCGCGATGAAGACGAAGATGCGCCACTCCTTCACGCCTTCGACGCGGGCGGCATCGAACAGGTCATCGGGCATCATGGAAAAGCTCTGGCGCATGAACAGCACGCCCAGCGAATTGAACAGCGGCGGCACGATCAGCGCCACCCAGGTATTGGCGAGCTTGAAATCGCGCGCCACCATGATGAATTGCGGGATCAGCACCACCGCATAGGGAAGCGTGATGGTGCCCAGGATGATGGCGACGACCAAGCCCTTGCCGACGAACCGGTAACGCGCCAGCGCCCAGCCGGCCATCGACGTCAGCAGCACCGACAGAAAAGTGTAGGTGACCGCCACCGAGACGGAGATGAAAATCGCGCCGACAAAGTCGGTGTCGCGCTGCAGGTTGTTGAAATTGTCCACGAAATTGCCGTGCGGCAGCAACTCGATGCCGGGGCTGAAGATGCCGTTGTCCGGCATGGTCGAGAACACGACCATCATCCATAGCGGAAACAGCCAGATCAGCGCCAGTGGCGTGAGGAAAAGATGCAGCAAGAGGCTGCGCTTCAGCCTGGCCGAGGCGAGCGAGCTCATTTCGGTTCCCTCGTCAGCCACAGTTGCACCAGCGTGATGGCGATCGCCAGCCCCGCCATGGTGTAGGCGACGGCCGAGGCGTAGCCGAAATTGAGCGACCGGAAGCCCTGGCGATAGAGCAGCAGGCCGAGCGTCTCGGTGCCGCCGCCCGGCCCGCCGCGTTCGGTGATCAGGAACGGCTCGGTGAACAGCTGCATGGTGCCGATGATCGACAGCACGGTGCAGAACACGATGACCGGCTTCAACAGCGGCAAGGTGATGAAGAAGAACTGCTTGAGCTTGCTGACCCGGTCGAGCGTCGCCGCCTCGTAGACGTCCTCGGGGATGGACTGCATGCCGGCCAGAAGGATGATGGCGTTGTAGCCGGCCCAGCGCCAGGTGACCGCGATCATGATCAGCGCCATGGCCGGCGTGACATTGGAGAACCAGTCGATCTTGGGCAGCCCAACGCTGTTCAGGAGCTTGTTGATGATGCCGAAATCGAGGTTGAACATCAGCCGGAACACCGCGGAATAGGCGACCTCGCCGACCACCACGGGAGCGAAGAAGGCGAAGCGGTAAAGTCCTCTCGCCTTCAGGAGCGGCGAATTCAAAAGCACGGCCATCACCATCGCCAGCGCGATCATCACCGGCACCTGGATGACGAGGATGAGCAGCGTGTTCTTCAAGGCATTGAAGAAGGCCGGATCGCCGATCAGCCGGCCCCAGTTGAAGCCGGGCGCAAAGCGCCAGGGCACGGTGCGCGTCGCCTGGAACGAGATCACGAACGAAGAGATGATCGGCCATACCCAGAAGACGGAGAAGATCAGCAAATAGGGCGCGAGGAAACGATAGGCCGTGGCGTTGCGGTTGCGCATCGTGCTCCTCCTTCTCTCGTCGGCGTTTCAAGCTGTGGTCCCGCGCGCAGCGGCAACCGGTTGGTCGGGACATGCGACATTTCACACGTCCCGCGAGGAAGCCCCGCGGGCCGCGGTCGGGGGGGGGGGGGGCATGCCTGCCCGGACCCCGTCTGGGAGGTTATGACTTGACCGGCAGTCCGGTCGCCGCCGCGATCTGGCCGGCGGCATCGTCGAGTGCCGCCTTGGCATCGGGATAGCCGCCGGCGAGATATTTGGTCTGCACCGCGCGCATGATGATTTCGGCGTCGCTCTGGAACTGCGTGCCGCGGCTGGGGACGATCTTGGGCAGGGTGGCGAGGATGTCCTTCCACACCGCCTGGCCGCCCCAATAGGGCAGGCCTTCAGAGACGTAGGGGTCGTTCAGCGCCGAGACCAGCGAGGGAACGAGGCCGAACTCCTTCAGCATGGTGATCTGGCCCTCATTGGTTTCGAGCGTGTATTTCAGGTACTCGTAAGCCGCTTCCTTGTTCTTCGACCCGGAAGCGATGGCCAGCGACGACCCGCCGAGATTGGCGGCGCGTGGCCCGTCGGCGGTAAGGCTCGGCATCAGGTAGACGCCCCATTTGCCGTTTTCGCCAGCCGATTCGGTGCGGATGGTGCCTTCATACCAGCCGCCATAGACCTGGGTGGCGACGGTGCCGGCGGTGTTGTTGGTGATCTTGGTGCCCCAGTCGGCCGAGGAGATGACGCCGGCGTCCTTCATCTCCTTGATCTTGGCCAGCGTATCGATGCATTTCGGCTGGTTCACCGTGATCGACTGGCCATCCTCGGAGAAATAGCCGCAGCCCTGTTCATTGGAGATCATGCGGAAGAATTCGGTGTCGCCGTTGAAGTCGGCGTTGGTCATCGTGACGCCGGGATTGGCGGCCTGGATCTTCTTGCCGGCGGCAATGAAATCGTCCCAGGTCTTGATCGACGCCGGATCGACGCCGGCCTTTTCGTAGAAGTCGCGGCGGTAGAAGGCGGCGACCGGGCCGGAATCCCACGGCATTGCATAGGCCTTGTCGCCGACTTCGAGCTCGGTGCGCTTGAAATCGGGGAATTTCGCCTGGTCCTCTGCGCTGTAGCCCAGCGTGTGCAGGTCGACAAAGCAATCGGGAAATTGGCTCCAGTAATTCTCGGCCTCGCCGTTCTCGATGGTGACGACATCAGGCAGGCCGACGCCACCGGCGGCGCAGCCGGCGATCGATTTGTCATAGGTCGGCTGGTTGCCGAGATCCTGGACGGTGACCTTGATGTCAGGATGCAGCTTGTTGAACCCGGCAATCGTCGCCTTCAGCGACGAGGCGGCGATGTTCCAGCTCCAGATGGTGATTTCGCCCGATTGCGCGAAGGCCGGGGCTGAACCCAAGGCAAGCGCGAGCGCGGCGCAGGACAGTGTGATGCGCATTGAAATCCTCCCATTTCATTTGCTCTCTCTGCGAGCCGGGCTAGACTATGCGGTGCGGAAGGCTTGTCCCCGACAAAGGGAATACGAAATTGGCGGAAAGTAAGATGCCGGACCGGCAGTTTTACCAGCCTGGCGCCAGCAGCGTGGAAGGAATGCCGCTGCTGTTGCAGATGTTCCACACCGCTCCCCTGGTGATGCTCAAGCCGCATTGGCATGCGCAGGTCGAGGTGAACTTCATCGTGCGCGGCAGCGTGCATTACCGCATGAACGACCACGAAATCTCGCTTTCGGCCGGTGAGATGTGTCTGTTCTGGGGCGGACTGCCGCACCAGATGGACGATTTGAGCGACGACGCCATCTATGCCGGCGCGCATCTGCCGCTGGTGCATTTCTTCCGGCTGCATCTGCCGGCTGACATACGTCACCGGCTGATGACGGGTGCCACGCTGGTGACCAGCGCCACCGATCAGTCCGACAACGATAATTTCGACCGCTGGAACCGCTACGCCCGCTCCGGCGACCCGGCCAAGGCCGAGCACGCCGTCAACGAACTGTTGCTGCGGCTCGAGCGGGTGCGGTTCGAGCCCTACAGGCTGGTGCCGGAAAACGCGGCCGGACAGGAAGCGGGCAGCCCGTTCGACCAGCAGTCGTCGCGCAATGTCGGGCGCATGTGCGATTTCATCGCCGAGAATTTCCTCTACGACATCGATTGCATGAACATAGCGGCGGCCGCCGACCTCCATCCCAAATACGCCATGAGCATCTTCAAGAAATCGACCGGCATGACGCTCAACGAATATGTCAACCTGTTGCGGCTGAGCTATGCGCAGGCGCTGCTCATGCACCAGGACGCCAATGTGCTCAGGGTCGCGATGGATTCGGGCTTCGGTTCGCTCAGCGCCTTCAACAAGTCGTTCCGGAAGCTCGCCGGCATGACACCTACGGATTTTCGCAAGGGATTGGCGGGCGCCCGATAGCGGCGGTGAGGCGCGGAAACCAGCGGATCGGGCGGCACTTCTTTTCCTGCCGGAAATCCACATCTGGGCGCTGGACAGGCCGGATTCCCATGCTATAACCCACGCGCTTTCAAGGGGACGCCCACGGCGCTTCCATGAAATCCGGAGCGCGAGTTTTCGTAAGCCGGAACAGGCCCAGATAGCTCAGTTGGTAGAGCAGCGGACTGAAAATCCGCGTGTCGGTGGTTCGAATCCGCCTCTGGGCACCATTTCCCCCCAAGCCGCTGATTTTCCTGAAGCGTTATTTTCCAAGGGTTTGACCCACCTCGACTGTCACACACGCTGTGATACAGTCGAGGAATGGACGACATGCGCAAGATACCAAACACAATCATCCGAAATGGCATCTACTATGTTCACGTCCGCGTACCGAAAGACCTCATAGAGAGTTAGCCGCCCTGCTTGGGGCAAGAGTTGTCGAAGGTGACGATGGCCCAGCGGTTCTGGCGCAAGGCCAACTTGCGCATCCATCCGGTCCTCTCCCCGAACTTGGCGCGGCACCAGGCGCCGTCGGTCGCCGTCATGCACAGTTCGGTCGTGACGCAGGTTTGCGACGGAACCACGCCGACCACCTCGGCGTCGTCGCGCGCCTCGGCGCGGACGTTCAGGTTAACCAGGACCTGGACGCTGGCGCCTTCCGGCGCGGGAGGCGCGGCCTGTGCCGCATCCGCGCACTTGCCGGTGAAGCCCGAATAGAAGCAGCCCCCGGCCCGCTTGGCAGTCTTGAGCATGGCCGCCGTTCCGGCAACACCGACCTTCTCGAAGATCAGCGGAGCGCCCGATACGCTGGTGCCGCTGATCCGCCGCTGGTTGCCGCCAAGACGGGCGATCACCGCTCCGGCCGCATCGAACAGGGCCATCTGACCCTCGCTCACGCCCCAGGAACTGACCAGAGCGGCATCGCCGCGGCAGCCCAGCCCCTTAATGGCGAAGCGGCCGTTCGCATCGGCTGTCGACCCCAGCGCCATGTGGCAAGTTGAGGGAAGGTTGGAATAGCGCGCATCAACGAGCTGCCAAGTGCCGCTGAATGCCTGAACGAACTGGTCCACGGACTGCGCCCGTACCACCGTGGCCGGGAACGACATGCCCGCCACGGCCAGAACGACGGTCAAAAATCTCGCAACCTTCATGATGCCCTCTCCGCTACGCGAAAGTCGAAAATTAGGGAGCTAGCGACTTCCTCAGGGCTCGCCCGCCGAAACCTCGGCCTGGCCGACGACCCTGCCGTCCTGCCGGAGAACAACCCTGATGGAGATGTGGTCGCCCTTGGCGAGAGACAGCGCAGTCCTGGCTATGTCCTGGGATTGGCCGGCGGAGAGCCTCAGTGTGCGGTTCTGGCGCGTGGTCATCGTGCCCGAGCCGCCCGTCCGGTCGATCTCAACCGAGCCCTCGATCTCCACAACGCCAAGGCCGACGGCCGATGCAGTGATCTGGACCCCGGCGCCCGTGGGCACGATGGCGATGGAGGGGACCGCGACGGCGCCTCCGTGCTGCGCCACCGCGCCGCCTGCACCGCAGGCGGCGGCAAGACCCACGACGAGTGCAGCCGCGCCGCGCATCGCTAGAAACCGGTCTGGGTGATCGAAACTGTTCCCGGCGCCGTCGAGAACACCTGCATGCCTGTCACGCCTACCGGGCTAAGATTGTTGCCGTTCTGCGTGATGGTCACGGCGGTGTTGGCCGCCACGGACGTGGAGAAGGTGTTGCCGTTGCCGTTCTGAACTATCTCGCCGCTGCCACCAGAACCCACGGTGAGTGAGTTGGCATTGCCGCTGCCGTTCTGCACGATCAGACCGGTTGCGCCACCGCCTACGGTCAGCGATGCATCGTTGCCATCGCCGAGCTGCAGGACGGCGCCAAGGGAATCGGCTCCAAATGCGCTCAACTGAGCCGAATTGCCCAACGTCCCGCCAGCCGAATTGTCCTGGAGAAGAAACAACTGACCACCATCGCCTTCGATGGTCAGCGTTGCGGTGTTGCCCTGGCCTGTCTGAAGCGCGGACGGCGCAGTCGCCTGGTCCATCCGGTACAGGTCGCCGACAGCAAGCGTGCCGCCGAGCGCGTTATCGATCATCTGCTGCGTCGGGCCGGCGACAAGCGAACCGGTGGCGCGCGACTGGTCTGACGACAGGACGTTTCCCTCGAGCGCGCCAGGAGGGCTGGTCTGGATGATCTTCAGGACGTTATTGTCGCCAGCAAAGGCCGGAGAGGAACATAAGACGAGAGCGCTCGCCAGAACAGCCGTAGATTTGCGCATGATGCGAACAAGCTCCCTGTGTTGCGTCACCAGGATGTCTGCGAGACGCTGACCGTATTGCCGTTTCCGGACTGTGAAAATCCCACGACGTTATTTCTTCCGGATTGGGTGACGGCTGCCTGATTTGCCATGCCCGAGATCGAGGCTGTAAGCCGGTCGCCGCTGCCCTCCTGCGCGAAAGTGAAGAGATTGTAGCTGCCGGTTACGCTGGCGATGATGTGGTCGTCGAATCCGCTCCGTGTGATCGAACCGGGCGTGAGGCCAGCCGAGAGGATCGCTCCGATGAAGGACGGGCCAAGCGGGCCGCCGTTGAAATCGCTCTCGATGTTGACGTCGATCACGTTCGCCGCGCCGAGACCGTGGTGGGCCTGAAGAACGGACACCGCATTGAGGCTGCCGCTCACGCCGAGCATGAGCGAATTGGACAACCCGTGCTGGGCCAGGATAACCAGTTCGTTGCCGGCCTGGGCAGGCGCCGACGCCAAGACGACGCCCGCAACAAAGACAGAATGCAGATTCATTGTTACAGTCCCCTCGTAATGTGGGGAGATCATCGCAAGTGCTGCCTAATATTCGGGCCTCGGGATCGATCAAAGTTGAAGCAACGTCGCTTTCTCCGGTCCGACCGAAGACAAGGTCATTGCTGGAGCACGACGGCGCTCTGCCAGAACCAGCCTGAGGCGCAACGCCACCGAACTGGTTGCTGTCGCCGTGCACCGACGCCAGGAGGGTAAGCGCCACACCGCCCTTTGCGTTGGAGAACGGATTGAGAGGGCCCATGAGCATCGTCAACGCACCGGCGCTATCGAGGCCACATAGTCACGTTGCCGGGCCGCCTTCGGAGTCGCGGCAGGGTTTGGCGCCGTCGCCGCGCCGGCGACCGCAGGCGAAGCCTCGGGAACGGCCACGCCCGGCTCAAGCGAGCCGACGGTTTCGTCCGGCGCTGCGGGAGGCGGAGCCACGGGGACGGGCGCGCCCGGCGGCGGAGCCGCCAGAGCCGGAGTCGTGCGTCGCGGCGCAGCCGCCGCGCGCGGCCATGCGGCTGTCGTCTCGACGACGTCCGCGGCGTTGCGTGTCTTGGGCGGCGGCACGATTTCAGCGGCCGCGGTCAGCTTGGTGCCATACTTCTCGTTGCGGTAGTCGGCTATCAGCTCGCGTCCTGCATCCCGGTCCTCGAACGACCAGACACCGAGTTCGGCGCCCTCGATGATCATACCCATCACCGCCTTCTCGATGGCCTGCTGCACGGCGATCTGCTTGGGCTCGTTCTGGGTGACGCCCGCCTCAGCCTCGAGGATCTTGTCCAGGGCGACATAGCGGAATGCACCGCCCTGCAGCGCGTAGGAGGCGATCATCTTGTGGACCGCCACGCTGGACAGCACCTCGCCCGTGTTCGTCGAAACGGCCCGCAAAGTGACGGTCACAGTGTCCTGCTGCCACTTCACATCGCCGCCGATGCCCAGGTAGCGCGCGCCGATGCCGCCCGTCATGGTGTTGGTGTCGTAACCGGTGATTCCGCCCTGGAGGATGATGCCCGCGTGATCGAGCGGCGGCAGGATCCGCGCGTCGATACGCTGCTCGTTGCGGTAGAGCCGCCGCATCTCGGTGACGATCTGCCGTTCCTTGAGCAGGTCGTCAAGGCGGGCACGGTCGAGCACAGTGAACCAGCGCTTCTCGCCAGCATCCTGCAAGGCCTTGATCAGCATGGGCGCACCGCCCTGGGTGACAGCCCGCGACAGGGTCTGGACGTTCTCGCGTTCCTTGTACTGGCCGGTGAGATCGGGGAAATCGTAGACGGCGACGGTAATTCGCTTCGAGGGGGCCGGGATGGTGCGCAGGCTGTGGCTCTGCTTCGTCACAGGCGTATAAACAGGCTGCAGAACGCCTTCGGTCGGCACCGCCTGGCATCCGCCAAGCACTGACACGAGTGCGCCTACGACGGCGACCCTTGCGATCTTTGTCCCAAAGCGCCGGCTTTTCGGCATGTCGGCCTCCCGTGAGGCCGCTGCCCGCACTCGCACTGATCCATCCCGCATCGAAATCAATTGAGCCCCGGGCTGAGCGACGTGCTCGACGTCAGGTCGCCGCTCAGGGCGCCGGTGTTCAATCCGCCGGACAGAGCGTTGCCCGACTCCAGGCCACCAGCGCCCTGCATGAGGGAATTCACGGTGTTGTTTGTCGCGACCAGCAGGGGCACCACGATCTCGGTGACGCCGGTCGGGTCAGTGATGATCAGCCGGATCGAATCGACGGTCCGCTCGAAGGTGACGGTCGTCTCACCGAAACGGACCGTACCCGAGTCCTGGGGATTGTCACCGAAGATCGCCTCGGTAACCTGACTCGCGAGCCCCGAAAGCAGGCGGCTCTGGAGCTGGCGGATGAAGAGGTCCGCGTCGGTGGAGCCCGGATCGCTCGGATCCGTCGAATCCGTGCCCGGGCCTGGCGTGCGGGCCGTGGCCGTACGCTGGGCGTTGGCGAGGCCGAGCAGGTGAGACGAATTCAGCGGGCTGCCGCCGAAGGAGGGGTTGACCGGAGTGTAGACCATATCCTGAGCGACCGAACCGCCCGCGGCAGCCAGAACAACGCCAGCGGTCAGAAGCGCCGCACAAGCAGTCTTCATCATCTCATCTCCCCCAACACCTTGCGAATGAAAACCGCCATAACGGCGTTTCTTGCAAACACTTCCAGGCACCGTTTCCGCCACCCTGCCGCTTTCCCCCACGTACATGACAGGATCGCTATTGCGCCTGCGCCCGGCCTCACTGCGCTTTTACGGGACGTGCTGGCGGGGCGGCCTGGCAACCCTACTGCGAGACGCCGATGCTGTTTGAGCTGCCGATCTGGCTGAACGATGCATAGTTGCTGTTCCCCGCCTGGACGATCGCGACCTCGTTGCCGGTTCCCATGACCGACCCGTCGATCGTGTTGCCGCCGCCGATCTGGGCGAAGGCGAACTCGTTCAGATTGCCGACGACGTCATAGGTCAGGCTGTTGCCCGACAGCGCCGAGGACGAGTCCTGAAGCGCCCTGCCCGCCACGAGTTGACCGCCAGACGTGCTGACCAGCAATCCCGCGGCGCCGGTCAGGCTGCCACTGCCGTTCGAGTCCCCCTGGAAGGTCATGCTGACCGTATTGAAGCTGCCGTTCTGGTCGATCGCTACATCGTTCTGGTCGCCGAAGATGTCGACAGAGCCGGTATTCACGTCTCCTGTCTGACTCAGCGTGACCTCATTGGCATTGCCGTTCGCCAGCGCCACCGCGTCGTTGAAGGTGCCGTCCTGATCGACGTCGAACTGGTTGCCGTCCCCGTAGATCTCGATGAGCGCGCTGTTGATGGCGCCGTCCTGGGCGAGCGTTGCGCCGTTGAGGTTTCCGGTGACGACCATCCCGCCCGTATTGCTGCCCTCCTGGTCGACCGCCACGTCGTTCTGGTCGCCCTGGATGTCGACTGTCGCTTCGTTGGAGCCGGCCGCGCCGAGTTGATCGACGACAAGGTTGTTGCTGTTTCCATCGACGCGGATCCCGGCTTCATTACCGAAGGAGGAGATGGCTTCCTGGTCGAGCGAAACGACGTTGAGGTTTCCGGTGACGAACACCTCGCCCGTATTGCTGCCGTCCTGGTCCACCGCCACGGCGTTCTCGTCGCCGAGAATGTCGACGGTCCCGTAGTTGCTGCCGATCACGCCCAGCTGGTCGAGCGAAATCGTGTTGGCGTTCCCGTCGACGTCGATCTCGCCGACATTGCCGAACGAAGCGAGGCTGTCCTGGTTCAGGACCACCGCATTGTCGTCGCTGCTGCCGGCGGTCCGGGATCCGATCAGGACCTCGCCGAGATTGGCGATTCCGATCTGGCTCAGTGTAAGTTCGTTGGAGTTGCCGTTCGCAAACGCCAGCGCCTCGTTTGCCTCGCCAATCTGGGCAATGCCGAACTGGTTGCTGTCTCCGCGGATCTCGAGTTCGGCGCTGTTGACGTCGCCTTCCTGCGATACCGCGACCTGATTGGCATTTCCGTCCACAGTGCCGACGATCCGGTTACCCAGCCCGTCCTGGACGAAGCCGAACAGGTTGCCGTCGCCGGTCGCGACATAGCTCAGGTCGTTGCCTTCCCCGGTCTGGCGAATGCGCGACTGGGAGATCCCCACGCCCAGCGCCACCCCGGTGAAGACGCCGGACGTCACCCCGTTGCCGGCACCCGAGAAGGTCAGCCTCGCGGTGTTGTCCAGGGTGCCGGTGTTGGTCTGGCTCAGCTCGCGAATCTGGTTGCCATTGCCGCCGCCCTGGGTCACCGACGCGACGTTCGTGCCGCCGCTCGAGGCGCTGTTGATCTGCGTCGCCGTGTAGACGAGCTGGGAATTGCCAGTCTGGTTGACGGTCAGCTGGTTGCCGAAGCCGGTCTGGTGCGCGCCACTGCCGTCATTGCGCGGGCCGCTGCTGGTGTTGCCCACGCGCGAAGACTGGCCGGTCTGGGTGATGGTGACGTCGTTGGAACCGTCCGCGGCGCCGCCGGTGAAGGTCTGCCGCAAGTTGGAGACGCGTGCCGACCAGCCGCCGTTCTGGGTGATCGTTGCGTTGTTGGAAGAGGTCGTCGCAGACGTGCCGCCATTCTGCTGCACCTCGAAGACGGCCTGGTTGGCACCCGTCTGATCGATTCGCAGATAGTTGGAGTTTCCGATCTGGTCGATGCCAAGACCCGCCTGGTCGCCCGGCGCTCCTGCCCGGTTGATCTGGTTGCGCGGCGGGCTGTTCACGTTCGAGTCATGCGTCTGGTTGATGATCAGCTCGTTGTCGGTGCCGTCCTGCCGGATTCGCTGCGTCGTATGTCCGGCTCTGTTGCCGACGGCCGAACCGTTCGACTGACCCTGGACGATGGAGGCCGAGTTACCGTCGCCGATCTGGTCGATATAGGCCTCGTTCTCGCTGCCTGCGAGTGCCGCCCCCATCAAAAGTCCGACCGCCGTGGTGGTCGCAAGTGTCAGCTTGAGTGTCATCGTGTAACTCCTGTCACGCGGTTGAATGTTGCTCGAAGACGTCGGCCGGGCGGCTTCCCGCCCGGCCGATAGCGCTTACTGCGAGACGGAGAGGTTGTTCGAGCCGCCACCGTTCTGGGTGAACGACGTCACGTTGTTCGACCCGTTTTGCAACACGGCGACCTGGTTTCCATTGGATGCGCCGGCGTTGCCGACGAGGCCGGTGATGGAGTTGCCGCCACCGATCTGAGCAAAGGCGAACTGGTTCAGATTGCCGATGACCTCATAGGTCAGGCTGTTCCCCGTCAGGGCCGAGGACGAGTCCTGAAGGGCCCTGCCCGCCATGAGGAGGCCGCCAGAGCTGCCGGCCAGAGCTCCCGCAGCGCCAGTCAAGCCGTTCGCGCCGTTCGTGTCACCCTGGAAGGTGATGAGGGCCGTGTTGAAGCTGCCAACCTGGCTGATCAGCGCTTCGTTGCCATTGCCGGTCGCCAGGCCCAGCGCATCGTTCAACGTGCCGGACTGGACCACCGCCAGCTCGTTGCTGTCTCCGAGGATCTCGATCTGCCCGTTGTTGGAGTCGCCGGTCTGGTCGAGCGATGCGGTGTTGAGGTTTCCGACCACCGACACCAAGCCCTCGTTCCTGCCGACCTGGTCGACCGCGACGTGGTTCGTGTCGCCGAAGACGTCGACGAGCACGTTGTTGCCGTAATCGAGACTGGTCACGCCGAGCTGGTCGACGGAAATCGTGTTGGTGTTTCCATCGACGAGAATCTCGGCTTGATTGCCGAGCGAGGCGCCGCTGTCCTGGTTCAGAGCCACGACATTGTCGTCGCTGCCGCCGTTCCGGTCGCCGATCAGGATCTGGCCGATATTGGTGCCTCCTGTCTGGCTCATCGTGACGTCGTTGGCGTTGCCGGTCGCCCGCGCCGTCGCCTCGTTGTAATCGCCGGACTGGTCACCGTCGAACTCGTTGTCGTGCCCGATGATCTCGAGCAGCGCGCTGTTGACGGCTCCGTCCTGGTCCAGCGTTGCGTCGTTGGCGTTTCCTACGACGTACACGTCGCCCTGATTGCTGCCGTTCTGGTCGACAGCCACGTCGTTGTCGTCGCCCTGGATGTCGACGCCCGCATCATTGTAGCCGGTCGCGCCGAGCTGATCGACCGACACCGTGTTGCCGTTTCCGTCGACCAGGATCTCGGCGTCATTGCCGAACGAGGAGCCGGTGTCCTGGTTCAGGACCACCAGGTTCTCGTCGCTGGCGCCGTCCCGGTCTCCGATCGCGATCCGACCGATATTCGCGTCGCCCGTCTGGCCCACCGCGAACTCGTTGGCGTTGCCGGTCGCCCGAGCCACCGCGTCGTTCCCCGAGCCGGACTGGTCGATGCCGAACTGGTTGCCGTCACCGAGAATGTCGAGCAGCAGGCTGTTGCCGTTGCCTTCCTGCTTGATCAGGCCCTGCGTCACCGAGGACGAGGTGGTGACGAAGGTGCCGAAGCCGGTCGTGCCGTTCGAGTTGCCGACCTGCGACGCGTCCGCGGTGTTGCCATCGCCGACCTGCGATCCGTCGATCGCGTTGCCGTCGCCGTCCTGGCTCATGGCCGTCGCATTGCCCTGACCGTCCTGGACCGAGGCGCCGATGCGGTTGCCTGCCCCGGTCTGACTCAGGTTGGCGTCGTTGCCGCCGCCGGTCTGCGTGACTCCGCCGCTGACGGAGTCAGCGTTGCCGGTGCCGATGATGTTGCCGCCGGCGCCTTCGCTGGTCTGGGTGATCGCCACAGTGTTGGCAGCACCCGAGACATGCGTCTGTGCGATGCCAGTGACGGTGGAGAGCCCATCCACCGGCTCGCCCGAAGCGGTCTGCTGGGTGACGGTCGCGCTGTTGAGCGTCCCCGAGCCGCTTGCGCTGCCCTGGTTGATCTGGTTGACGCGGTTGCCGTCGGAAAGCTGGTCGATGACCAGCACATTGCCGTCGCCGGTCTGGTCGAGGCCGGTGCCGCGGGTACCCACCTGGTTGCGGTTGCCGGCCTGCCCGACGTCGAGGCTGTTGCCCGAGCCGTTCTGGCTGGCCGCGTCGGTCGCGGTGCCGACTTCGTTCTCGTCGCCGGGACCTTGGACCACCATGCCAGTGTTGCCGCTGCCCGTCTGCGAGACGTTAGCGAAGTTGTCGTCGGCCCGGGCCGGCGCAGACACCAGCGCCATCGCCGTCGCGGCCAGAAGTGTCGAAGCGAAACGTTTGGATGAGAGTAGTGCCGTCTTCTTCATTTTGATTGTCCCCAACTAGAGGTGAGAGATATCGATGCCGGTCGCGCCGGATGCCGGAAGCCGGATTGGAGCGCGGGGCATCGTCAATTTGTTGAACCTTGGCGTCTGCGACGTGTCGTAAGCCGCGCACACTGCTTGCGGCTTCAAACTGACTCGGACGCACGATGCTTCTGCAAATGGACGCCGGAGCAGGCGAACCTGGCTCCGGCGCCATAAGACCTCTATGGCTTGGCAACTGCCGCCATAGCGGCGCGCGCCTGGTCGACCAGATCGACGCCGATCTTTTCGCTGTACTCTTTCACGACAGGCGCAACGCGTTCGGTCATGGCTGCGAGCGCTTCAGGCGTGGGTTGGGAAATCTCGAAGCCCTTCGCCGCGAGCTCCGCCTCCAATTTCCCTGCCTCCTTGCGAGAAAGATCCCGTTGGAAGGCTGCCGATTCCTTCGCAGCTTCCATGACGGCTGCCTTGTCCTCCTCGGAGAGGCTTCCAAACCATTTCTGGCTCGCGAGAAGAACAAACGGCGTATAGACATGGCCCGTCTTGGTCAGATACTTCTGCACCTCATAGAACCTTGCGGTGTAGATAAGAGCGTACGGCGTCTCCTGGGCATCGACGGCGCCATTTTCGAGCGCGCTGTACAGCTCAGGCCAAGGAAGCGGCGTCGGATTGGTTCCCAAAGCCGTCCAGGTCGCAATGAACAACGGATTGGGTATGACGCGGATGTTGATCCCTGCCATATCGTCCACCGTTTTGACGGGACGAACCTTGTTGGTCATGTGGCGGAAGCCGTTGTCCCACCACGCCAGACCGACGATGCCGGTCTTTTCCTTCAGCTGTGCAAACAGCTGCTCGCCGACCGCGCCGTCCATGACGGCATCGACCGCGGCGAAGTCCTTGTAGAAAAACGGAAGATCGTAGATCATGAATTGCGGAACGACGCCGACCAGGTTGGGCGTGGGACCAACCATGATATCGATGAATCCGGCCTGAACCGACGCCTGCATCTCGGGCTCGCTGCCGAGCACGCCATTTCCGAACGTGTCGATCTTGATGCGCCCGCCCGTCTTCTCTTCCACCAGCTTCGCAAAATAGCGCGAAGCCTGTCCGACCGGATGGTCTTCCGTAGGCACGTAGCCCAGGCGCGGGTTCTGAGCCATGGCCGGAGCGGCGGCCAAGAGCCCTCCCAGCAGCGCCGCAGTCAGAAACAATACTTTCTTCATAGTTCAACCTCCCAAGAATTGGTTCAAAGGAACCAGAATGCAGGAACTGCAACCACTAAGGAACAGGACCGGCGGTACGAGAATGGCCTATTCGGCCAAGACTAACGATGGCGTCCCTGGCTACTGAAGCGGACGGTACGCCGCTTCTGCTACGGCGCCGACGAGCCTCCGACGGGCGGTGTGATCAATTTCTGCGGCCACGATGAACGCGCCCCCCCGAATACACCCCGGCCGATGCTCCCCTGCGCCAAAGTCAGGTCAGACCAACGGCCCGCCCTCACGATGAGGACGGGCCACCGGCAACATCAATCAAGCCATCCCTTGCCCGAGATCGGGGGCATCGGTGGGTTGGGCTGGCTGGCAGTCGGCGGCCAGTTATGCGTACCGGTCGGGAAGGGATTGATGGCAATCCGCGTGTCACTCCCCGGACAATAGTTCGCCGCCGAGTGCCACCGGCCGGCCGGGACATAGACAATGTCGCCGGCCTCCGAGACGAAGCCCGGCAGGCCTTCGAGGTTGTATTGGATCTGACCTTCCATGATGAACCAGAATTCACCATAGTTGATGTGCCTGTGTCCGAGCGCCGTGGGGGACTGCATATTGCAGTTGAACGCCTGGCCGCGGATGGCGTTAACGAACAAGCCAGGGGCGGTTACGAATGCGCCGCCCGAGGGCGAAGCAAGGAAATCCCTGAAAGTAGAATTGCCCGTCCCAAGGGCTTCTGCACCCGGATCCTGTCGCGTCAACGCCCAGGTCATCCCCGGCTGCGGCTTAGGCAAGGTTGCCGCCGCCTGCGGGTAAGTGATCTTGGCGTCCGCGGTGAAGACCTCGAAGTGCAAGGACGGCACCGCGCCGACGTTCTTCATCTGGAACTGCGTACGCGCGGGAACCTGGACCATAAAGCCTTTGGTGGCCGTAAACGGCGCCTCGCTCCCGATCGTGAACTCGACCGAACCTTCCCAGACAATGAAGGCCGCGCGGGTATCCGATATGAACATGGCCGGCGACTGATCACCGACCGCCAACTGAACCCATGAAGCCCGCAGGTGCGCGTCGCTGACGATCTCCTGGTGCCAAGTCTTGGACTGATTGGCGGGAGAAATCTTGGCGCGCACGTCGGCTATCGTCGTGTGTGGCTTGTTCGGGGCCTTGTATGGTGCCAGCGCCACCGGCTTTGGCGTCCAGGTGAACACCGTCTGTGCGAGCGCCGCGGTGGACGATACCGCCCCGATCGCCAGCGCGGCCACCACGGCCAATCCGCCTTTCCATAGGTTCATGAGAGTCACTCCTCCGTTTTCTGCTTGACCGATGGTGACACCACGAATCTGACCGAAACCCCAAGCATCGACCGATCAGAAAAATCCACAATGTGGACGCGATGTCCAACAATGCATATTGGGCAGACTATTAATGGGTTGTCAACGCCTCACCGCGGCGCTTCAGGGCCTGTCGATCGGATGCTTGCCTGTTGGGTTAACGTGCATGGATCCTAACGTCCGCTGACAGTGCAGGAGGCCTCGGCGGCTGATCGGAGGCTGTCTAGGGTACGGGTGTGATCGCCGCTCCACTCTGGAACCAGGCGATCACGTTCTGGGCCACGAGGTCCGCCATTGCGGTGCGCGTACTGACCGACGCGGACCCGATATGCGGCAGGATCGTCAGGTTATCGAGCGCCAGCAGGTCTTCGGAGACATTGGGTTCATCCGCGAGCACGTCGAGGCCGGCCGCCGCAATGGCTCCTGTGCGCAGGGCGCCGATCAGTGCATCCTCGTCCACGACGGTTCCGCGGCCTACATTGATGAACACGCCCTCGGGCCCGAGGGCGGACAGCACCTCGGCATTCACGCTGTTTGCGGTCGACAGGTCGCCCGGCACGATGGAGATGAGTACATCGACGGCACTGGCAAGTTCCAGCAGTGAAGGAAAGTAGTCGTACGCAACCCCCTCCGCCGGGCGCCGGCTGTGATAGCCAACAGGAAGCCCAAACGCTTCAATTCGTCGGGCGATGCAGCGACCGATCCGCCCCATTCCGTAGATGCCGACCCTGCGGTTCCGCAGTGTCAGACGGCTAAGCGGGTAGTCGGATGCTTTCCACCGGCCCCCGCGAACGAAGGCTGCCGCCTTGGGTATCTCGCGCACGACGCTGATAAGGAGCCCCAACGTGAGATCGGCGACCTCCTCGTTCAGGACATCAGGGGTGTTCGTGACGACGACGTTCTTGCTGCGTGCGTAGGCAGCATCCACCGCGTCGTAGCCGACGCCGTAGCTGGCGATGATCTCAAGGTTGGGAAGGGCGTCTATGAACTGCCGATCGATTGTGGCGCGACAGGCCACGCCACGAATTGACGCCCGCACCTCCGGGGACAGATGGGCGTGAATGTCACAGTCAGGGGTTTCGACCAGGCTGAAATGCGTTCCGAGCATGCAGCGGGCATGCTCGTGCATCCAGCCTGGTATCAACACGGTGGCGGCGGGTTTCGACAAAGGCTTTCCTCCGGTTCGGGGTGTCACTGCCGGCACGAATGGCCGCAGGTGAATCAGGGTTTTCGCACGGGAGGCCTTTGGATTGCGCAATGCGCCGATAGTGAGCCGCGGACTTGATTTTGGCTTCGAGTTCGCGGCGGCTGGCCAGTTTCTCCAGCGCAATCGGCATGTCAGCGGTTCCTGTACCACGTCCTCCAAGGTCGCCATCGATGTGACCATAATGTGGTCAATCTGCCCAAACTTTGATAGGAGCCCGCGACCTCTTTGTCAAGGCGGCGGGAACGCCGTGTCGTAAGCAGATGAGTTGGGTATCGAACATATTCCAGCCTATTCCCCTGAAGCGCGAGGCCGCTCGGAGCGGATGTTCTCCACCTTGCAGGAT
>NZ_JAIUIF010000025.1:0-54243 GCF_020165475.1 Mesorhizobium sp. BR1-1-15
AAGGCGAGGGCCACAGCCTCATCTGGTCGCGCCCCAACCGCCGCAACGGCGAGTGAACTGGCCAACGCCTCGCCCGGTATCGGGCGAGGCGTCTTCTGCCGGTGACCCGCGGAGGCTTTCCGCACCGCCGGCCGCCATCACCGGCCTTCCTGTCATCGGATGCCTTGCTTGATACGCGATGGCGCGATGATGGTTGAGCACTGCTACCGCCCAGTGGTGCGCGTGCGATGGCGCCACTCCTGAATGCTCTTGGTGGTGCGAAATAGCGCCCCTCAATTGCGCACCTGATCACCGTCCCCACGCTCCTCCATCCTGGCCATCGATCGCCGTTCAATCGCGACGACGCCAAGGAGACACCCGATGAACACCGACGCAGCGCCATTGCCGCCGCGCTACCTGCGCACTTCGGAAGCAGCGCATTTCCTCAGTCTTTCCGCGCGTACGCTGGAGAAACACCGCACCTACGGCACCGGGCCTGCCTATCGAAAACTCGGCGGCCGCGTCGTCTACGCCGTCGACGACCTCCAGGCCTGGGTCCAGCGCGGCGCAATGACGTCGACATCGGACCCGCAAGGCTCTGTGCTGCCCGCCAAGCCTCAAGCCGCCCGCCTGATCGCCTATGCCGGGCGCGAAAGGCGTTGACCCGGCTGATCTCCCCTATGTCTGCAGGACCACGCCTGCCGTCGGAACGTGGACAGCTTGATCTGTTCCACGCTCTGCCCGGTGTCGTCGCGCCACGCGATGCGCAGGACCTCATGGCCTATCCCTTCTTCTCGCTTGCCAAATCCAGGCGCATCGCGCCGATCGATTTTCGCGCTAGCGATATCGCTATCCGTGTCGAAGCCATGCCCGACCACGGCATGGCGACGATCTGGGATGCCGATATCCTGATCTGGGCCGCAAGCCAGATCGTCAACGCGCGGGACGCTGGATTGCGCACGTCGCGCCTGATGGCCGCGACGCCATACGAAATGCTCACCTTCGTCGGCCGCGGTGTCTCGAAGCGAGACTATTTGCGCCTCAAGGCGGCGCTCGACCGCCTGCAGTCGACAAGCGTCGTCACCTCCATCCGCCAGCCCGCCGAAGGCCGGCGGCATCGCTTCTCGTGGATCAATGAATGGCAGGAGCGTTTCGATCGAAACGGCCGCCCGCTTGGCGTCGAATTGATTTTGCCGGATTGGTTCTATCGCGCCGTCATGGATGACGCGCTGATCCTGACAATAGACCGGGCTTATTTCGGGCTGACGGGCGGCCTGGATCGGTGGCTCTATCGGCTGGTGCGCAAGCATGGCGGACGCCAGCGCGCTGGTTGGCGTTTCGACATCCGGCACCTGCATCAGAAGTCCGGCAGCCTCTCGCCGCTCAAGCGCTTCGCCTTCGAGCTGCGCGATATCGTGCGCCGCCAACCTTTGCCTGGATATCTGCTGTTCACGGAGGTCGAAGCCAGCGGCCGTGTGCTGCTGGCGTTCGAGCCGGCGCCCGCGCCTGTTGATAGGGTCGTGCCATCGGGAACCCGCACTATCGTGCCATCGGGAACCGCATCCTCGTGCTTTCGGGAACCGCGATCGGCCTTAAGGGACGGGCCGGCAACGGAAAATCGCGCTCTTAACTTAGAGTCTAACTCTCAATCTAACAGTCTTGCGCGCAAGCCGCGGACTGACGGTTGGGAGCAGAAGCGGCGGTGGGTTGGCCGGCGCGCGGGAGACGACACATGACGTCGTCTGCCCAATCGACGCCACGCGGCGACCTCACGACGGTCGAGCTGATCTGGATCGAGAAGCGGATCGAGCATCGCATCCGCTTCGGACGTCCTGCCGATCAGACGATCATCGACAAGCGGCGCCGCGTCGTCGGATTTGCGCCAGGCCGTGTTTTTGCGATCGTGCGCTGGGCGGCGAATGACTTCGGCACTGTCATTTCGCGCATCGACATCGTGCGCGCGGTCTTGCCCGATCAAGGTTATCAGACGCTGCCTTACATCAGGCCAGGCGGCGAGATCCTGCTCAAGATCGCCGGTTGGGACAAGGTTGAGCGGGTTCTTCAACGGATCGACGCGATCGAGGCGATCGGTCTCGATCCGGCCGAAGCCGCACCGGACTATTGGCGTCAGACCCACAACCGTCTCATTGCCGGCGCAACGCCGCGTGCCTATTCGCTCGAGCAGCACCGCGCCTTTCTGCTGCGCAAGCGGGTGACCTCATGAACCGCGCCGCCTGCATAGCCGCGGCACTTGCGGCCGTCCTCGCGACCGTCGCTCCGGCTGTTGTGGAGATGCCGCCGCTGCTGCTGTGGAACGCGTCGGCCAGCGCGCCGCTTGGGCTCTATGCGATCAGGAAAATGACTGTTCCAACGGCTGGCGCGCTCGCTGTCATCGAACCGCCAGACAAGGTCGCTCGGCTCGCCGCCAAGCGTGGCTACCTTCCGCTCGGCGTGCCGATGCTGAAACACATCGAGGGACTGCCCGGGCAGCAAGTCTGCCGCGCCGGTCGCGTCATCGCGGTGGACGGGCTTGCGGTGGGCACCGCACTGGAGCGCGACCGCAAGGGACGCGCGCTGCCCAAATGGCAGGGCTGCCGCATCATCGCCGGCGCCGAAATCTTCGTCATGAACCGGAAGGTCGAGGACAGTCTCGACGGCCGCTATTTCGGCCCGTTCCCGGCGAGCTCGATCGTCGGAGCCGCGCTGCCGCTTTGGACCGACGAGCGGGGCGATGGCCACTACACCTGGCTCGCATCGACAAACTGAAATTCAGTCCAGCCAACAAGAGAAGGAGATCATCCATGGCCGAGATCGGCGTCTTCCACAAATCAGAATCGGGTTATTCCGGACGCATTCGAACGCTGCTCGTGGATGCCGAGCTGATGCTCGTGCCGACCAAACTATCTGACGGCAAAGCGCCGGATTTTCGCATCCACATCGGCGACCGCAGCGGCCCCGAGGTCGGCGCGGCCTGGAAGGAAACCGGGCAAACGGCTGGCGATTACCTGTCTTGTCGGCTCGACGACCCGCTGTTTGGCCGGCGCTTTCGCGCCGGTCTCTTCCGATCCGACAACGGCTCCTGGTCGCTGCGCTGGATCCGGCCGAAATCGCGGCCGGAGCGTGCTCGATGAGCGGGCCATCGGCGCCCAAATGTGCGAACGGAAGCCGCTCCGTCAGTCGGTTGCCTGGTCGGCGGGAAGCACTTTGCCTTATCGGTGGCATGCTGATCTTGTGTCACGCAACGACGGGGGCCTTCGCACAATCGGCGCCGGTCTCCCGCAAATCCGCGGACAATCCCTATGCCGCGCCTATTGCCGAGGCGTCGCATCGCTTCCGTGTTCCCGAGCGCTGGATACGGGCAATCATGCACCTCGAAAGCGCCCGCGACCCGCGCGCCGTGTCGCGAAAGGGGGCTCTGGGCCTGATGCAGATAATGCCTGCAACCTTTGCCGAGCTGCGCGTTCGTCACCAGCTCGGCCGCGATCCCTATGACCCGCGCGACAACATCCTTGCCGGCACCGCCTATCTTCGCGAGCTCTATGATCGATACGGTTCACCCGGCTTTCTCGCCGCCTACAATGCGGGGCCAGGGCGTTACGAAGCCTCCTTGAAGGGCCGTTCGCTGCCGGCTGAGACGCGAGCTTATGTGGCGATGCTTCGCCCTTTCTGGGGCGGCGGTGGTGCACCCGGCGCGCTCACCGCCGGTCATGCTGAGGCCGGCAGCTGGAAGGTTGCACCGCTGTTCATAGTGCCATCCAGGTCCATGGTCGCTTCCGGTCTTCCGGCCGGCGAAGACGCTTCCGTCGAGGTTTCGTCTTCACCGTTGGTCCGCAAACTTTTCGTGGCCGGCTCGCTGGCGCGCGAACTGTTCGCCAGGCCCGAAGCCGGAACCCCCGCACAATGACGGCGACTTGTCCAAATCGTGCCGGGGCGTCGTCCTGGACGTCAGGGCGTACGGAAAGGCGAGAGCACGAGGCAACAACCGAGGGATGGCAGGATAAAAGGGCGCACATTGCGCGCCGGTCGGGGGGGTGTTCTTGCTTGATTTTCTGGCGCGTTGCGCACATTGCCGGCCATCCGCGCAATGTGTATGGAGCAGCCAAGGTATTGTACTTATGTTTCTTTTTCCACATTGCGGTACCGCGCCATGGCTGATGAGCGCGAGTTTCGCATTCGACCCGGACGTATCCGCTCCACGCGCGCCCAGCAGGCCCGCCCCTTCATCGCGCAGGTGTTGGCCGCGGCGAAAAAGGCCGGCGGCGGTGTTTCGCGCTCGGGCCGGATTGTACAAGCAGGCCGCTCGCGCTTTGGCCGCGGTCAGCGCGCCAGCATCCAGGCCAACCGCCTCATCACCTCGCGGTCGCGCGGCGCCGTCGTCAAGGCTCGGGTCGTCCGTCATTCCGTGCGCGCCGCTCCACTTGGCACCCACCTCACCTATCTGCGCCGCGAGGGTGTCAGCCGGGACGGGGAGAAGGGGCGTCTGTTCGGGCCGGGGACGGAGAATGCCGATGGCGCGGAATTCGCTGCGCGCGCCAAGGACGATCGTCACCATTTCCGCTTCATCGTCTCGCCGGACGATGCTCTCGAAATGGCGGACCTCGAAGTCTTCACCCGCGATCTGGTGGGACAGATGGAGAAGGACCTCGATACGCGGCTTGACTGGGTGGCGGTCGATCACTGGAACACCGAGCATCCGCATATTCATCTGATCGTGCGTGGGGTTCGTGAAGACGGCCAGGATCTGGTCATCGCGCGCGACTACATCAAGGAAGGCATGCGCGACCGGGCTCGCGATCTGGTGACCCAGGAACTCGGTCCGCGCAGCGATCTCGATATCCGCCACGGGCTCGAAAGCCAGATCCAGTCCGAGCGGTGGACGCAACTCGATCGGCAGTTGCTTCGCGACAGCCGTGACAACGGGATCATCGATCTCGCGCCATCTCGCCTAAGGCAACCGGACGAGTATCACGCTCTGAAAATCGGTCGCCTGCGCAAGCTCGAGACCCTTGGTCTTGCCCAGCAGGCCGGGCCTGGCCAATGGGCAATCGATGAACGGGCCGAAGCAACACTGCGCGAGCTTGGTGAGCGCGGCGACGTCATCAAGCGCATCCACCGCGCGATGAGTGCGGCTGGCATCGAGCGTGGCTCAGCCAACTATGTCCTGGCCGCGGAGAGCCTGGAGACGCCGGTGATCGGCCGGCTGGTCGATCGTGGGCTCGATAACGAATTGATCGGCACGGCCTATGCCGTGGTTGACGGCGTCGACGGACGCACCCACCACATCAAGCTCTCCGATCTGGAGGCGGCCGGCGACAGCGTACCGGGATCGATTGTCGAGCTGCGAAAATTCGATGATGCGCGCGGTCAACGCCGGGCCGCGCTCGCCGTGCGCTCCGACCTTGGAGCGGATCAGCAGATCACGGCATCGGGTGCGACCTGGCTCGACCGTCAGGCAATCGCGCGCGAACCGGCCGCCCTGGCCGAGGCCGGTTTCGGCGCCGAGGTTCGCGAAGCCCTCGACCGGCGCGCTGAACATCTCGTCAAACAGGGGCTGGCGGAGCGGCAAGGCAGACGCATCATCTTCACCCGAAGCTTGCTCGATACACTGCGGCGGGCGGAACTGGAGACGCTTGGCGACAGGCTTGCGGCCGACACGGGTCAGCCCTTCAAGCGCGCCGCCAGCGGAGACTTTGTTGCCGGCGCCTATCGCCAGCGTTTGTCACTCGCCTCCGGCCGTTTCGCCATGATCGACGACGGGCTCGGCTTCCAGCTCGTCCCCTGGACGCCCTCACTTGAAAAGCATCTCGGCCAGCACGTCTCCGGTGTCGCACGTGGCGACGGCGGCATCGACTGGAGCTTTGGCCGCAAGAACGGTCTCGGCCTCTGACACTGGAAGAAAGGAACAACCATGTCCGCCACGAAAATCCTGTGGGGCCAGATCCTCACGGTCTTCCTGATCGTCCTGGCGACGACCTGGGCGGCGACACAATGGACCGCGTGGCAACTCGGTTTCCAGATGGGGCTCGGTCCGCCCTGGTTCGAGATCGCCGGGTTGCCTGTCTATTATCCGCCCGCTCTGTTCTGGTGGTGGTATTTCTACGACGCCTACGCGCCTTCTATCTTCGTGAAAGGCGGATTGATCGCCGTGTCCGGTGGCTTCCTTTCGATCATCGTTGCCATCGGCATGTCGGTGTGGCGGGCGCGCGAAGCCAAGACTGTCCAGACCTACGGGTCGGCGCGCTGGGCCGGAAGGCAAGAGGTGGAGGCAGCCGGCCTAATCGATAACGATGGTGTGGTGCTCGGGCGCTATGATCGCCATTATCTGCGTCACGACGGGCCAGAGCATGTGTTGTGCTTCGCCCCGACCCGATCCGGCAAAGGCGTCGGTCTGGTGGTGCCTTCGCTTCTGACCTGGCCGGGCTCGGCGATCGTCCACGACATCAAGGGCGAGAACTGGCAGCTCACCGCGGGCTTTCGCGCTCTGCACGGTCGCGTGCTGCTTTTCGATCCGACCAATTCGAGATCGTCGGCCTACAACCCGCTTCTGGAAGTTCGCCGTGGAGAATGGGAGGTCCGCGACGTGCAGAACATCGCCGACATTCTCGTCGATCCGGAAGGGAGCCTGGAGAAGCGCAACCATTGGGAGAAGACCAGTCACGCGCTGCTGGTCGGCGCGATCCTGCATGTTCTCTACGCCGAGCAGGACAAGACGCTCGCCGGCGTCGCGGCCTTCCTCTCCGATCCGAAGCGCCCGATAGAATCGACGCTTGCGGCGATGATGAAGACCGCGCACCTGGGTGATGCCGGCCCGCATCCGGTCATCGCCAGTGCGGCGCGCGAGCTGCTCAACAAATCCGACAATGAACGCTCGGGTGTGCTCTCCACCGCGATGTCCTTCCTCGGTCTTTATCGCGATCCGGTTGTCGCCGGCGTGACCCGGCGCTGTGACTGGCGAATTTCCGACATCGTCGGGGGGAGGCAACCAGCAACGCTCTATCTCGTCGTGCCGCCTTCGGACATCAACCGGACCAAACCGCTTATCCGCCTCATCCTCAATCAGATCGGTCGCCGCCTCACCGAGGACCTGACTACCAAGACAAGCCGCCACCGCTTACTTCTGATGTTGGACGAGTTCCCGGCGCTGGGCCGCCTCGATTTCTTCGAGAGCGCGCTGGCTTTCATGGCCGGCTATGGCCTGAAAAGCTTTCTCATCGCGCAGTCGCTCAACCAGATCGAGAAGGCTTATGGCCCCAACAACTCGGTCCTCGACAATTGCCATGTCCGCGTCAGCTTCGCCACAAACGACGAGAGAACCGCCAAGCGTGTCTCAGATGCACTCGGCACGGCAACCGAAATGCGGGCGATGAAGAACTATGCCGGTCACCGGCTTTCGCCCTGGCTCGGGCATCTCATGGTATCGCGGCAAGAGACTGCGCGGCAGTTGCTCACTCCTGGCGAGATCATGCAGCTTCCGCCGACTGACGAGATCGTCATGGTGGCGGGCGCGCCGCCGATCAGGGCCAAGAAGGCCCGGTATTACGAGGACGCCAGTTTTAAGGAGCGCGTGTTGCCGCCACCCGAACTGGCGCGGTCGCAAAAGGCCGAGCCTGACGACTGGAGCCACTTGCCGATCCTGGCTCACTCTGAGGCGACACAAGTCTCCGGAACGCTACAGCAGGGCGATGGCGATCCAACGGGATCGGAGCGCCGCCTGCAGGCAGAACTCAATCGGGTGCAGGCGGTCGAGAAGGCGGCGCCCATTGAGAATGAATTCGAGATGGAACCGGCTGACGATGCCGACGACGATGATGCCGTCCGCAACCGACGCCTGGCGCGCCTCGTGCAGGGCGTTGCGCGGCAGGTTTCCCTGGACCCCGATGACGGCATGGAGTTGTAGGCGTCATGACGGCTCGCAAAAAAAAGGTGCAGATCTCCGTCTATCTCGATCAGGCCATCATGACGATGCTTGGCGATTATGCGGCGCGGCGTGGTCAACCCCAATCCATGATTGCGGAAGCCGCACTGGCTTCGTTCCTGTCGCCGGATGCGGATGCACGCCGCGAGGCTGCTATCGCCAAACGCCTCGACCAGGTCGACCGCCGCCTGGCCAGGCAGGAGCGCGATATCGGCATTGCGGTCGAGACACTGGCGGTGTTCGTCCGTTTCTGGCTGGCGACAACGCCGGCGTTGCCCGAGCCCGCCGCCCAAGCCGCGCGCGCCAAGGCGGCCGAACGCTACGATGCCTTCGTCACGGCCCTGGGCAGGCGCCTGGCGAAGGGGCCGAAACTGCGACAGGAGATTTCCGAGGATATCAATCCGATGGACAACAGCGGAAACCAACCCTGACGCATTGCAGGGCCAATAAGCGGCTAGCGCGGAGCCTGATGGCCATGCTCTTCATGATGATGGGTATACTCGACGCCTCTGGCGGTCAGGCGACGACAATGTTGTTGCAGCGATGATGACGATGATGATCAGCCGCGGCAACAGGATGGGCGAGCAAGTCCCGGCAGCCGGTCCGTCGCACCTCGATCAATCGATGGCGTCAGCCTTGTTGTCGGCGAGGAGAGCCGCCCGCTTGCCGATAGCCGACTTAACCGAGTCGACCAGCTGTTCAGGAAAGCCACGGGGCAGCAAGATGAACACCTCGTCGGCCTGCTTCTCCACGTTTTCAGCAATGTCGTCGAAAATCCTGCGCATGACAGGGCTACCCACACCGGCAATGTCAGCGGTCTGCAGGAAGTGGCGTGGCATGATGTCAGGTATCGAATAGTGCCTGTTCTTGCCGACCGACATGGCCAGTTTGAATTTTTTGCGCGGAATCTGTCCGGTATCAAGGCTGGGCTGCGCGGTCAGCACGTCGTAAAGCGGCGTCATGCGGAATCGTCCGCCAGGGCTGAGGAAAATACTGAAATTCTTGGCGTGGCCGTCGGTCGCGCCAATCAGCCAAAACAAGATGCAGGTGCGCAAGAAGGTGGCGATGTCTTCATCTGGCGTATCGCTACCCTTCAAGAGCTCGACAATCTCGCGCATGCCGGGACCGCCATCCGACTGGTACTTGCGCGTCGGCGGCACTGACAGTGCTTGACAGATATCCTCCTGCGGCAGGCGCAGGAGGCGGCCGTCGCGGGCCCACAGCCGGTCAAAGCGTTCTACGATCAGCGTGCGGCGCTTGCCGAAGTCAGCCATCTGGGCCTGGGCGGCGGGAACGCCAAACGCTTGCAGCAGCTTAAGGCACAGATACTCGTTCTCGACGCTGTTGGAGAGATCGATGCCGTTCGGCAGCCGGCCGATCTGCGGCTTCAGGATATGGGTGGTCGCTGCCGTGCCGATCGGTTTGAACCAGCCTCCGTCCTTGCGCAGCAGTGCGGTCTTTTCCTGCGCGCCGGCAATCGAGATGCGAAAGTCCTCATCCTCGCCGAGGCCGAGCGGAGCGGCAGCAAGGTTCTCAAGGATTCCGGCGACGTCCTGGTTGCTGACCGGCTTGCCTTCGACACTGCCGGGAGGGCCTGGATCCATGCCATCAGGCAGGAATTGCAACGCGCCGACGCAGTCATGGCCGAGCGCAGCCAGCATGCTGTAGGCATCCGTGCCGTCGGCGCCGACGCGTTCGGCAACACGCCTGCGTATGGCGTCATTGTCCGGAAGCAGGTTGTCGAAGACGTTGGTCACCGGCGTGCCGATATAGCGGTCTTCCCGCAAAGGAAGCGAGAGTGAGATCGGGAAGGTGCCGCGCCAGTCCAGCCATTGGCGGGCGTATTGGAAGTCGATGGCGCCCGTCGATTCCCTGCGCAGTACGCCCACTAGGCGCCCGTTCAGGAAGACATTCAAGGGGATGTGAGCCCGTCGCCGTGCCATTAGAACAGGTCCTCAATATCAGCAGAGCTGCCTTTGCTGCGCGCGCGCACGACGAGTTCAAGGTCGAGAGCGGAGAGGGCGGCCATCAAGGTGCGGAGTTGCATCGCAGGCTCGCCGGCCTCGAGGCGGGAGACCGTACCCTGGCGCAGGTGGATCTGGTTGCCGAGCCTGCCTTGCGTGAGCCCGGCGTTCTTGCGGGCGCGGCGCAGGATGGCTCCTAGTTGTTTTTCGTTGCGAGCGATCTGGTCTGTCATGATGGGTCTCCACGCCCGTAATATACGCGATCGCGTATTAGCCGTCAATATACGAGGTTGCGTATAAATCGGTGATATACGCGATCAGGTATATAAGGAAGATATACGCGATCACGTATGATGTCGGTCAGCTGGCAGCGGCGGTCTTGGCCCCAGCTGAAACGAGACGAGACATTCTTGATGCTTTGTGAAGCACATTTCGCCGCTCAGTTGGGAACACATCAACCAAACTGGCATCTACACCTAGGATACGGAACTTCAGATGCCGGACCGCTACGACGAGACGCGTCCTGAAAACCGTGTATTCCTTGCTCACTCGCGATTCATTGCCCCTCGGCGAGGATCAAGATTCTTAAGCGACACGAGCGTCTGCCCGAGCGGCTACGCCTCGAGTTACTTTCTCGAGGTCGGCGTGGGGAATGGGAGGTCCGCGACGTACAAAACATCGCCGACATCCTGGTCGATCCCGAAGGCTCGCTTGAAAGGCGCAACCCTTGGGGAAACACGAGCCACGCGCTGCTGGTCGGTGCGATCCTGCATGTGCTCTATGCCGGACCGGACAAGACCCTGGCGACGTCGCGGCATTCCTGTCCGATCCGAAGCGCCCGATAGAATTGACATGGCGGCCATGATGACGACGCCGTACCTGGGGAGGGCGGTCCGCACCCGGTCATCGCCAGCGCGGGCCGCCGGCGCTAGCGCGGGGCCGCCCGCGCTGTTGATGCCAGCTGGGTACTGTTGCTGATGGCGTTCAGTTGGCGGCTCCGCACAATTGCGACGTCGTCAATCCAGGCGGCACGTTCTCCGTGGGGCCAAATCCGTACTTCGCCATGATGGTGGCGATCGTGCCATTCGACATGACCTTCGCCAGACCCTGATTGTAGAGGTCGCGCAGATCGCCATCGTCCTTCCTGAACGCGATCGCGATGTAGCTGATCGACTTCTCGTCCGTCGTAAACGGACTGGCGCGCTCCAGATCGGGGCTCTTGTTGCCGGCAAGCAGCCCGATCACCGTCGGGGAAGAAAACAGAGCCGCGTCGATGCGGCCGGCGCGCAGTGCCGCGATGTTGGTCTCGATGTCGGGGAACTGCAGGATGCGGTCCTCCGGCACACCCTCGGTGATGGCGTTCTTGATGACATTGCTGCCGCGGCCGCCGCCCATGATGGCGTCGGATTTCTTGGCAAGATCCGCATAGCTGTGGATCGCCTTGGGGTTGCCGGCGAGCACGATCCCCGCGTCGTCGGACCTCAGGTCGGGAGCGCCGAAGGCGACCTGCTGACATCGCTCCGGCGTTATCGACAGGCCCGATGCGACGGCATCGAAACGGCCGGCCATCAGGCCAGGGATCAACGCGCCGAACTCGGTGACCTTGAAGTCGACCTGTTTGACGCCGAGATCGGCAAAGGCGGCCCTGAGAAGATCCGGATGCCAGCCGAGCAGCTCGCCGGTTCCCTCCTTTTTGTAGCCCCATGGCGAGCGGTTGTGGATGCCGATGACGATCCGCCCTTCCTTCAAGACGCGTTCTTTCGTGGTCTGTGCCGTTGCCGGCAGCACTGATCCAACAAGCGCGGCATAGGCGATGCAGGCCAGGCCAATCGCAGCCGATCGGGCTCGAAATTTCATCGGTGGGGTCCTCCCATGAGTTTGAGTTGCGCGAAGGCGTCCCGCCTCAGCCGCTCAACGCTACGGTCGGATGCGGTGCTTCGTCAATCTATATGTACAAAATATGTACTATATTGCGGACGGATTGGAGGGTGGATCAGGCCTGGCCGCTCGAGGAGATACACGCCCGACGTGAATTGCGATCGGGTGACGTGGTGTCCCAACCTTGCTTCCGCCGCTGAAGCTTAACCGACGCCGAATGGCCGGTCGCCTAGACAGGCAAGACTTCCGAGCGCTTGACCTGGCCGAGCGCGAAGCTGCTTTCGATCGAGGCGATGTTTTCCAGCCGCGTCAGCTTGTCCTTGATGAACCGTTCGTAGGCCTCCAGGTCGCGCACCACGATGCGCATGAGGTAATCGCGCTGGCCTGTCATCAAATAGCAGTCGACAACCTCCGGCCAGCGCAGCACCGACTGAGAGAAGCGGTCGAGATCGTCCTCGCGTTGCCGTTCAAGCTTGATTGAGGCGAACGCGCTGATCGGCAGGCCAAGCTTTTTCTGATCGAGCACCACGGTGTAACCTTTGATGACGCCGGCCCTCTCCAGGAGCCTGACGCGCCGGGCGCAAGGTGAAGGCGAGAGACCGATGGCTTCAGCGAGGTCGTTCGTCGTCGCCTTTGCGTTCTTCTGCAATGCGGCGATGATTTTAAGGTCGATTGCATCGAGCGTCGGATTTGGCACGTTTCCCTCGTCTGGACGTCATTGTTGGCTGGATCAGCCAATATCATTGATTTTCTTGCGTAAGAATAGCCACTTCTGAGAGGCCTTGCCCGCTATCGTTGAGCCGCGATTTCACGGGAGCCGACGATGACGATCCTTTCCGAGCTTGAACGCAAGGTTCTGTGGCTGGCTGTCTGGATGATCCATCATGCCAATCATGTCCGCGGGTCGGAGGACGGCCTCAAGGTCGGCGGACACCAGGCGTCCTCGGCGTCCGCCTCGACCTTGATGACGGCGCTCTACTTCCAGATTCTCAGGCCTGAAGATCGCGTTGCCGTCAAGCCGCATGCGAGCCCCGTCTTCCATGCCATCCAGTATCTGTTCGGCAAGCAGACGCTTGAGCAGTTGCAGAATTTTCGCGGCTATCGCGGCGCACAGTCCTACCCGTCACGAACCAAGGATATCGACGATGTCGATTTCTCGACCGGGTCGGTCGGACTGGGCGTGGCGCAGACCCTGTTCTCCTCCCTGGTCCAGGATTACGTCAGGGCAAAAGGCTGGATTGCGGACCGGCCGAAAGGCCGGATGATCGCCCTTCTCGGCGACGCCGAAATGGATGAAGGCAATATCTTCGAGGCTCTTCTTGAAGGCTGGAAGCACGGCCTGCGCAACACCTGGTGGGTCGTCGACTACAACAGGCAAAGTCTTGATGCGGTGGTGCGCGAAGGACTGTGGCAGCGCTTCGAGTCCATTTTTCGCAACTTCGGCTGGGATGTGGTGATCCTGAAACATGGCACCTTGCAAAAGGCAGCCTTTGAGGAAGAGGGCGGCGAAAAGCTGCGGTCATGGATCGATGCATGCCCCAACCAGCTCTATTCGGCGCTGACCTTCCAGGGCGGCGCTGCATGGCGCCGGCGTCTTCTCGACGACCTCGGTGACCAGGGACCGGTGACCCGGCTGGTCGAGAAGCGCAGCGACGAAGACCTCGCCGCCTTGATGGCAAATCTCGGCGGCCACGATCTGGCGAGCATCGTCGATGCCTTCGAGCAGGCGCGCGGGCATGATCGTCCGACCTGTTTCATCGCCTATACGATCAAGGGCTTCGGCCTGCCGCTGGCAGGCCACAAAGACAATCACGCCGGATTGATGACACCGGCGCAAGTCGAGGCGCTGCGGCAAGCCATGGGTGTCCGCCAGGGGCGTGAATGGGACATGTTCGAGGGCCTTGCATGCGATGAGGCCGCGATCCGGTCCTATCTGGCGTCGTCGCCTTTCGCGCAGGCAGCTACCCGTCGCCATAAAGCCCCGGCCGTATCCGTGCCGGCACAAATACCCTGGCGCGCGCAGGTCTCCATGTCGACACAGCAGGGCTTCGGCCTTCTGATGCATGAGATCGCCAAGTCAGACAGCGAATTTGCAAAGCGTGTGGTCACCACGTCTCCGGACGTCACGGTCTCGACCAATCTCGGCGCCTGGGTGAACAGGCGAGGCCTGTTCGCGCGGGGCGGCCAGGCGGACCTCTTCCGTGAAGAACGCATACCCTCCACCTTCAATTGGACGTTTTCGCCGTCGGGACAGCATTTCGAACTGGGCATCTCGGAGATGAATCTCTTCACCATGCTGTCGGCGCTGGGTTTGTCGCACTCGCTTCACGGCGAGCGGCTGCTTCCGGTCGGCACGCTCTACGATCCTTTCATCGAGCGTGGCCTCGATGCGCTGAACTATGCCTGCTATCAGGACGCGCGCTTCATTCTGGCGGCCACGCCCTCCGGCGTGACGCTGGCGCCTGAGGGTGGAGCGCATCAGTCGATCGCCACGCCGCTGATCGGCATGGCGCAGGACGGCCTGGCGGCATTCGAGCCGGCCTATGTCGACGAGCTGGCAGTCATCCTGCGTTGGGCGTTCGACTACATGCAGCGCTCCGGCGAGGCCGAGCCCGACGACCAAACCTGGCTACGCGATCGCACTGGAGGTTCGGTCTACCTCAGGCTCTCAACGCGATCGGTCGAACAACCCTCTCGCCAGATGGAGGATATGCTGGCGCGCGCCATCGTCGACGGCGCCTACTGGTTGCGCGAGCCCGGGCCGAATGCCGCTGTGGTGATCGCCTATTCGGGAGCTGTCGCGCCGGAGGCGGTGCAGGCGTTGGGGCTGATGGCCGGAGACCGGCGCGATGTCGGGCTTCTGGCCGTGACCTCGGCCGATCGGCTGAACGCCGGCTGGTCGGCCGCGGCGCGGGCGCGCCAGTATGGCCATCCGCGCGCCACAAGCCATGTCGAGCGCCTGCTGGCTGGCCTCCCGGCCTCGTGCGCCCTCGTGACGGTGCTGGACGGACACCCCGCGACGCTCGCCTGGCTGGGATCGGTCCATGGCCACCGCACGCGCGCGCTCGGCGTCGAGCATTTCGGCCAGACCGGTACGATCGCGGATCTCTACCGGCATTACGGGATCGATGCGCAAGGTATCATGGCAGCAGCGCAATCGGTTTCGGCCGGCCGGCCGCTGCGGCACCTTGGCTCGGCCGCCTGACGATCCGCCAGCATCGCCTCGCGCCTGCTGGTACGGTAGGAGGCCGTCAATACCGGAATTCCTTGAGAGCCGCTGCCGATCGTCGGCGCCATCTTCCCGCATGGCGAGAAAAGCCTGGGGGAGATGAAAATGGCCGAGGCCGGCGATGTCATGAGCCGTGAAGCGCTGCGGTCGCCGGTGGGAACAGCGACGGCAATGGCGCATCACGGCGAGCTCATCCAGGGCGTCTTCAAGGATGATGGCGGGCGCCTTCATCGCGGGCTCGTGACGCTGCCGATTGCCGGCTTAAGATCCGAGGCAAGCTTCGCCAGGAGCGACGGCGATGCGGTCGTTGTCCACCCCGATCATAAGGTCAAGGCGGCGGCTGCCGCGCGCCTCACGCTCGATTTTCTGAACGTCACTGGCGGCGGCGAGCTGACACTTCAAAGCTCAATCCCTGTGGGGCACGGCTACGGCTCATCGACGGCTGACGTTGTCGCTTCCATTCGCGCTGTCGCCGCAGCCGTCAGCATCCAGCTGCGGGCGTCGAGCATCGGGCGTCTGGCCGTGGCTGCCGAGCGCGCCAGCGACGCGATCGCGTTCGATGAGCACGCAGTGCTCTTCGCGCAACGGGAAGGCACGGTGATCGAGAATTTTGGTGGCTCCCTGCCGCCGCTGCTCCTGGTCGGGTTCAAGGCAAATGGCGGGGTTCCGGTCGACACATTGCAGCTGCCGCCTGCACGCTACGACAGTACCGAGATCCAGGAATTCGGTGTGCTTAGGGCGCTGGTGGCGCGGGCGGTTTGCCTTCAGGATCCCTATCTTCTCGGACGTGCCGCCTCGGCCAGTGCGGTGATCAGTCAACGGCACTTGCCGAAACAGGGCTTCGGCGAGATCGCCGACATCGCCAGGCGAGCCGGGGCGTGCGGGGTGCAAGTCGCCCATAGCGGTTCGCTGTTTGGCCTGATTTTCGATCTTTTCACATCGAATCTGAAGCGACGGGCGGCCCTCGTCGCGCAACAGATAAGACGTGCCGGCTTCAAGGATGTCGAAGTTCACTTGGTCAACGCGGAGGGCTGGACATGGTGACCTTCGACGTGGACTATTTCAGGGACCTTGAGACCCCGCGCCTTGCTCTGCTGGCGCCCAATCTCGTGGCCGCTGCGTTCCCGCTGATGAAGCTGATGCCGGCCCGCTACATTCTGGATCGGGCAGCGTCGAATGGCGAACTGAAGGCCGGCTCCCATATCGTCGAGACGACGTCCGGCACATTTGGAATGGCGGTGGCGCTGCTGGCGGCGGCGCGTGACTATCGCCTTACGCTCGTCACCGCTTCAACGCTGATCGATGCCAAATACAAAGCCCGTCTGGAGCGAATCGGCGCGACGGTTATCGCCCTTGACGATCCGCGCGGCGATGGCAATCAGCCGGGCCGGCTGGAGCACCTCAAGGAAATCCTGGCGAAGGAGCCGGATGGCTTCTGGACCCGCCAATACGACAGCCCGGGCAATTGGCTTGCCTATGCGCGGCTGGCCGAACTCTTTGTCCGGGCCATGGGCAGGGTTGACTGCCTGGTCGGCTGCGTCGGCACGGGAGGCTCGCTATGCGGCACCGCCTCCTTTTTGCGAACTGTCTTTCCCCACCTGATGGTGTTTGCCGTCGATACCCATCGCAGCATTCTGTTCGGGCACCCTGTCGGCAAGCGCATGCTGCGGGGCTTGGGCAACAGCGTTCTGCCGAAAAATGTCAGACATGAGCTTGTCGACGAGATCCATTGGGTTGGCGCCTACCCAGCGTTTAGGAGCGCGCACCGCCTGCTGCGCGAGCATGGCATCTTCATGGGGCCGACCAGCGGCGCCGCCGCCTTGGTGGCGCAATGGGTTGCAACGACGCTTCCTGACGCGCAGGTGGCGGTCATCATGCCGGACGAAGGCCATCGCCATGCCGAGACCGTCTACAACGATGAGTGGCTTGCGGCGCTGCCTGGCTGGCCCTGCGACGAACCGTCGGAGCCGAGGACGCTGACGACAATCGCACCGGCCGAAGAGACGCAATGGACGCGCTTTCTTTGGCTGCGTCGCAGCCTCGGTGATGTGCTGAAAACGCAGGCGGCAGGCGAAGTGCCAGCGGCTGTTGGTGCCGCGGAAAATCTATGAAACGAGATCCAGCCCGTTTTTGTCGAGCCAGCGCCAGGCGTCGTGCGTCGTCTGGAAGATCTGGTCGTGTTCGTTCGATCCAACGGAGCGATCGAGGTCCTTGAGGCCGCTGGCTGTTACGACGGCAACGACACGGTCTGTGGCTGCGATGACACCTTGGTCCTTCAACGTCGATATCGCTATCAGCGGCGTGACCGAGGCCAGTTCGGCAAAGATACCTTCCTCCCGCGCAAGACGTTCCTGCATCGCGATCAGGCCGTGATTGCTGATGGGGACGGCGTTGCCGCCGGATTCACGCAGGGCCTTCAAGGCCTGAAAGGTGCTGCGTGGCGTGCCGATCGATACGGCAAGGCTGTCGAAGAGCATCTTGCGTTGACTCAACACATCGGCGCCGCTGGCCAGAGCGTGCGCCAGCGACCCATGCACCTCTGCTGCGACCAGACGAGGCAGGCGCGTGATCGACCCTGCCGCGAACAGCTCGCAAAAGCCAGCCCACACGCCGGACAACGCATCGCCATAGCAGACCGGCAGGACGCACCAGTCTGGCGCCGTGCCATGCGATTGCTCGACGATCTCATAGGCGATCGTCTTGTAGCCCTCGATGCCGAGTGGATGGCTGCCGACGACCGGACCGTGATAGGGCGATGCGATGAACCAGTCGTAACGGGCGGCCGCCTGTTCAAGCAGCGACCATCGGTCCATTTTGTTGACCAGGGGCAGGACCGTCGCGCCATATTTTCGGATCTGCGCCAGCATCGCGCCGGCCGACCCCGCGAAAGTGGTGACGACGCATTTCAGTCCAGCTCGAGCGGCGTAGGCCGCCAGCGAAGCGCCGGCGTTTCCCGATGAGGCGGTCGCGACAATTTTCGCGCCACGCGCGCGCGCCACGCTGACCGCGATGGTCGAGAAGCGGTCCTTGTGCGACCAGGTCGGGTTTCGGCCTTCGTCCTTGATTGCAAGGTCGGGCACGCCCAGAAACGCGCCGATGCGCGGCGCGGCAAGCAAAGGTGTCAGACCCTCGCCAAGGCTCACCGCCTCGGCTTCTGTGCAAGGCAGCATATGCGCAAAACGCCACAGCGAGCGCGAACTGGTGGCGCCGTCAAAAGGATGGAGGTGCGGGACCGCATAAACCGGACGAAGATTTGCCGGAGCGGTGTCTTGGCAGCGTGGGCATCCCCTGGAGTCGATGGTGACGTCCGCAGGGCAGGAAGCGCCGCATCGGATGCAGACGAACTCCAGGACCCGATCTGCGCCCATACCAGGTGGCTTTTGCTCGCCCGAGAGATGCACGGACATGTTGTGTGCGAGGTCGCGAAACGGCCGGCTCGCCATGGCTATTCCTTATTCAGGAAACGAGGAATTCGCTTGTTGTTTCAACAGCCCGCAGCACGGCTGTCAATGCGGAATGTGCACTATAGTGTGTCGCACCATAGTGCGCGTCGTAGCATCCGTTGTTGGATGAAACTTCGCGGCGTTTTTGGCCTGAACGTGCAGCGGCTTCGCAGAGAGCGAAAACTCTCTCAGGAGCAGTTGTCTTTCGTTTCGGGCCGCACGCGCGCCTATATCAGCAGCGTCGAAGCCGGACGGCGCAGCGCCACGCTTGATACAGTCGAAATTCTGGCCAAGGCGTTGAATGTCGAGCCGCAAGAGTTGGTTTCAGCAAACCCGGCAAATAAGCGCGCTGTTCGGGTGACGAATCCGGCCGCCTCTAAGTCGAATGAATGAAGCCGGACTTCCGCAATTCAGCGCTGGCCTGATTTTCACTTATCTCGTCTTTGTGATACGTGATTGACTCCTTTAGTGTACATTCGATGCAAGTCCCATTGAAGATGGTGTCTAGACAGCCATAGGTGGTTCTGCGGGGTAGGGCCTGACTTTGGTTGAGGTCTTCCAATGGAGAACGAAACTGTTGTCGACCTTTTTGCGGCGATCACGAAGATCGACACTGCGCGGTCGGCTGATGCAATCCTTCAAGAGTTCCGCTTAGCCATGGGGCGTTACGGATTGCGCAATTTTCTGATCACAGGACTGCCCGTGCCGCACGATACGGACTGGCAGCGTGAAATCCTGGGCGATGGCTGGCCTATCGATTGGTATCGGCGCTACGTCTCCGAGGATCACTTTTTGCACGATCCTTGCGTCGCGCAGTGCCGGCACTCGCCGGAGCCCTTCCTGTGGCGCGAGCTTCCGGCCGCAAGGCTGTGTGCACGCGCGAAGCTGGTCATGGACGAAGCTGCCGAGTTCGGGATGAAAGAAGGTATCTGTGTACCCATTCACGTGCCTCTGGCGGGCCCAAGTGTGGTCACTGCGGCGAGCGACCGGATGGACGTGCCGCCGAGCGCCATGCCCCTTATCGAGACGGTTTGCGTGCATACCTTTCGCAGCCTCTCAGGACTGGGAACACCCGGCGATGGCGAAGAGCCCACGCCCTTGACGGCGCGCGAGCGCGAGCTCCTGGAGTGGAGCGCGCAGGGCAAATCCACCGATGACATTGCTTGTATCCTTGGTGTCACCAGGAACACGGTTGAAAGCCATCAGCGCAACATTCGAGCAAAGCTCGACGCGATCAATGTCGCGCATGCCATCGTCAAGGCGCTGCGACGACAGGAAATCCAGATTTAGCAATACCTGAATACCGTCATACGTACCGCAAGTCCGTTTTCCTACGACCCTCCGCCTGGAGGCGTCATGGTTCGTATACATCTGGTCACTTGGGACAACAGGAAGCACTACAGGAAAGTTCTGGAGCGCTACTTTCGGATACGCTACGAGATTTACGTCAAGCAGAGGCGATGGCGCGCCGTCGCCCGTCCCATCAACATCGAGATCGACGCCTTCGACAACGAGCATACACTTTATGTTCTGGCGCTTGATATCAACGGCAAGATCGTAGGCGGTTCCCGTCTCGTCCCGACGCTGGAGCCGCATCTCATGAGCGAAGTGTTCCCGGTTCTCGCCGGCGGCAGGCCTCCGCGAGCGGCTGAAATTTTCGAGTGGACGCGTTTCTTCGTCGTTCCGTCGCTTCGTACGCACGGCACGCCGTCGCCGATCGCCGGCTTGGTTCTCTGCGGTCTGCTCGAGGTCGCTCAACGTCTGGGGATTCGACAGATCAGTGTGGTGTGCGAGACATTCTGGCCAAAACGGTTGCGCGCGCTCGGCTGGACGCTGACCGAGCTCGGTGACGTTCTCGGACATCCCGATGGCGATATCATCGGCTTGCTCATCGACGTCACGCCCGAGGCTGTTGAACAGACGCGCCGCGCTTACGGCATCAGCGGCGTCATACTTGCCGACAACATCTAGGCTCGTAACCAGGCACCTGCGGGAAGCCCGCGAGGACTCAATCGCGAGGGGTGTATTGTCATCGCGCCCATTTGCGCGGTAGTCAGCCCTATGATGTGTCGAAGCCGGTTGATGGACTCATGAAGCCGCTGGTCCTGATCGCCTCGAAGGACCCGGATTTTTTCCTGGTCTTCGGCCACATACTTTCGGTAGCGGGCTTCGAAACACAGCTGATCACGGGAGACCGGGAAATCGCACGTGCCATCGCGGCGACAGCCCCGCTTGCCATAATCATGGACTGCCATGCGGGCGACCGTGCAATCGTCAAGCAGTGCAGCTGGCTGAAGTCCACCGCCGCAACCAAAGCGACGCCGGTCGCGAGCCTGGTTGCCCCGCGCTCCGGCAGGCTGCATCTGGACTTGATCAAGGCTGGCGTCGACGAAATATTTTCCCGGCCGTTCGCCCCCGAGAAGCTGCTGACATGGCTGCACGGCAAGGCGGGGATGACGAAGCTTTCACGCGAAGCGGACGCGGGCGAGTTGGTGCAGGGCGATTTTCGGCTCGAGCGACAGACCCACCGGACATTCTTCAAGCAAACAGAGATCGTGATGCCACCGATCGAGTTCAAGCTTTTGCGCAGCCTTTTGGCGCAACCTGGCAAGGTCTGGAGCCGCGAGGAGCTGGTCGCGACGGCATGGCCTGAACATGCCGCTGCAACCGACGTGCGGGGCGTCGACGTCCATATAGCCAGGTTACGCAAAAGGCTTCGGGCGTCCGTGGGAAGCGATGTGATCCGGACCGTCCGCTCGGCAGGCTACGCCTTCGCGCCGGACTGGTGATCTGCCGGGCGTGCAGCGCTCCTGCGCGGGTGCCGGCACGCCGGTCGACAGGCGCCTCATCTCAATGGCTCAGGATGGTGTTCAGGAATAGCCGCGCGCGTGGGTGAGCGGCCGCTGAGAAAAACTCTTTGGAAGAGGCGCGCTCGATGATGCGGCCGTCGTCCATGAAAACGATCTCATCGGCGACTTCGCGTGCAAAACCCATTTCATGCGTCACGCAGACCATGGTCATGCCGGTTTTCGCGAGCGCGATCATGACGTCGAGGACTTCCTTGATCATCTCCGGGTCGAGCGCGGAGGTGGGTTCGTCGAACAGCATGATTCGCGGATTGAGGCAGAGCGCACGCGCGATCGCTACCCTTTGTTGTTGACCACCCGAGAGCTGGGCCGGGTAGGCTTGCGCTTTTTCGGGGATGCGCACCGCCGTCAGATGCTGCGTGGCGATCTCTTCGGCCTCCCGGCCGGATTTCAGGAGAACCCGTCGCAGCGCCAGCGTGCAGTTGGCAAGCACGGTGAGATGCGGAAAGAGGTTGAAGCTCTGGAACACCATGCCTGTCAGCTGGCGCGCCGTCGCCGTGTCCCGGGCATTTCTTCCCAGTGCTATCCCGTCGAGCTGGATCGTTCCCTTTTGAAAAGGCTCAAGACCGTTGCAGCAGCGGATCAGCGTCGATTTGCCCGAGCCGGAAGGCCCGCAAACGACGATGCGTGTGCCCGCGCGGATCGTCAGATCAATATCTTTCAACACGTGCAGGGCACCGAACCATTTGTTGAGGCCATTGACCCGGAGATGCGCGGTGGTTTGAAAGGAGGAGACTGGAAGCGGGACTTGAGCGCGCATCAGCGACGTCCGGATGCAAGCAGGCGCTGCTCGACACGCTTTACGCCATAAGCAACGATCAGCGCCAAGGCGAGAAACAGGATGCCGGCGACGGTGAGCGGCTCCGCGTATCGATAGGTTTCAGACGCGATATCGAAGGCGCGGCCGAGCATTTCGGGTACCGCCAGGATCGCGAGATAGGGCGTGGCCTTGAGGATCGAAACGAGATAGTTGCCCAACGGTGCGGCGACGTTGCGCAACATTTGCGGCGCGATAATGAAAACGACCGTGTCGCGGCGGCTGAGTGACAAGGCTCTGGCTGCTTCCTGTTGGCCCTTCGGGATCGCGTCGATGCCCGCCTTGAACACCTCCGCCAGATAGCCGCTGTAATACAGGCTCAGCCCCAGTATGCCGACCGTCATGGCGCCAAGCCGGATGCCATAGAAGGGCATGACGAAATACAGGAAATAGAGCCAGGCCAGAACCGGTGTCGAGCGGATGAAGTCGATCAGGAAGCGGACGGCGAGGCCAGGCGCACCGCCGCCGCGGCGGATCATCTCGAAGGTGAAACCAAGCGCCGAAGCGCCGAGGCAACTCAAGACCGTGGCCAGCAGAGTCGCTCTGATTGCCCCGATAATGGTCGGAATGGTCGAAAGGGCGAAGTCTAAGTTAAATCCCACCAGGCATTCCTCTTTCAGGATTTGACCCGCGCCTCGAGCCAGCGGCCGGCGAGTGCGATCGGGTAACACACGACGAAGAAGGCCAGCAGCAGCGCTGAGTAGATCGCCGCCGGATCATATTCGGTCTGCGCGATCTCCTTGGCCCGGAAGGTCATGTCCGTCAGCGTGACCAGCGAGACGAGGGACGTCGCCTTGATGAGCTGGATAAGGTTGTTGACGAAGGTGGGGCTCATGGCGACCAAGGCCTGCGGCAGCTCAATCAGAAACAGGATCGCCAGGCGCGAGAGGCCGAGCGCCATGCCCGCCTCGCGTTGGCCGACGGGAAGAGATTGCAGTCCGGCGCGCACCGCCTGGCTGGCGTAGCCGCCGGTGTTGAGGCCGAGCACCAATGCACTGACGGTCAGTGCCGATAAGGTGACCCCCATCACCGGCAGCACGTAGTAAAAGACGAAGAGCAGGACCACCACCGCGGAACTGCGCCAGAATTCAATCACCGCGGTGACCAGGAAGCGGGTCATGCCGGTGGTCAGAAACTGCGCGACGCCGAAGACAAGCGCGAAGGGGATCGCAAAGACCAGGCCATAGGCCGTGACCTCCAGGGTGATGCCCAGCCCCTGCAGAATGCCTAGCCAGATCTCGAACATGTTCACGAGGTGCCCCCTATCTTTGCTGGTAGGGGTGCCGACGATGTCATTATGGTTTCGGCGTGCCTCAGGTAGGCGGCTTTGTGCTCACAAATCGCGTCCTTCGGACCGGACCTCATGGCAATTCTCCGCGCGGTGGAAAGAACGATCGCCTTTCCGGAGAGGCTATCGGCGGCTTTCACATAAACCCGGCGAGAGTCGTCTGTCAATAAACATGAACATTTTGCTGCGAAAGTTCATATTCGAGCTGCGGCGAAGGCGCAAAGACGTCGGCTTGGAGCGCGATGACCGTCGGCGCCGCCGTTGGCCGGTCATTTTACGCTACGCTACGACGACCGCTGAAAGCCGTTGAATCGGACTGCTCCAAGGCTCTTTTGATCGTCCCCGACCGGGCGTTGTTCAACGCGTTCCCGGCCAGAACGGGGACAGTATGGCTATCTCGCACAATGATGCCGAAGGACGCGTGCGCAGCTCGCGCATGCTGCGCACCGCGCTTGGACCCGCCATCGGCCGGTTTCTCGACGATCCCGCGATCGTCGAGGTCATGCTCAACCCGGATGGCCGCATCTGGGTGGATCGGCTTTCGGACGGTCTGGCCGATACAGGGGAAATGCTGGCGCCGGCCGCTGGCGAACGCATTGTGCGTCTGGTCGCCCATCATGTCGGCGCCGAGGTCCATTCCCGTTCTCCACGCGTCTCGGCCGAGTTGCCGCGGACCGGCGAGCGTTTCGAGGGCCTGTTGCCGCCCGTGGTGGCCGCGCCGGCCTTCGCAATCCGCAAGCCCGCCGTTGCCGTGTTCACGCTCGATGACTATGTCGCGGCGGGCACAATGTCGGCCGGCCAGGCCGCGATATTGCGTGCCGCGGTTGCCGTGCGCGCGAACATCCTCGTCGCCGGCGGCACGTCGACTGGCAAGACGACGCTCACCAATGCGCTGCTTGCCGAAGTGGCGAAAGGGACGGACCGGGTCGTCCTCATCGAGGATATCCGTGAACTGCAATGCGCCGCGCCCAACCTTGTCGCAATGCGCACCAAGGACGGCGTCGCCACGCTTTCCGACCTGGTTCGCTCGTCTTTGCGCCTGCGGCCCGACCGCATCCCCATCGGCGAGGTGCGCGGCGCCGAGGCCCTGGATCTGTTGAAGGCGTGGGGCACCGGGCACCCTGGTGGCATAGGCACCCTTCATGCGGGCTCCGGTATAGGCGCGCTGCGCCGTCTTGAGCAGCTCATCCAGGAAGCCGTCGTCACCGTGCCGCGTGCGCTGATCGCCGATACGATCGGGCTTGTCGCTGTGCTCGCCGGACGCGGCAACGCGCGGCGGCTTGTCGAACTGGTCAGGGTCGAGGGTCTCGGCGCCGACGGCGATTACCGCATTGCTGAAGCCGCCCCGATCAACACAGGAGAAAATTCATGATCCGCCTGCTTTCGCGCTGCCGCACCGGCCTGGCCGCGGCCAGCGTCGCAATTGCCGTCAATCTCGTGGTCGCTCCGGTCGCCCATGCGTCCGGATCCTCGATGCCGTGGGAACAGCCGCTCGAAAAGATCCTGCAGTCGGTCGAAGGACCGGTCTCCAAGATCATGGCCGTCATCATTATCATCGTCACCGGCCTGACGCTGGCCTTCGGCGACAGCTCCGGCGGCTTCAGGCGGCTCATCCAGATCGTTTTTGGTCTCTCGATCGCCTTTGCGGCGTCTAGTTTCTTTCTGTCGTTCTTCTCGTTCGGCGGCGGGGCATTGATCTGATGGCGGCCGCTCTCGAACAACTCGACGCCGTGCCGGGGTGGACGGTGCCTGTCCACCGGGCGCTGACCGAGCAGATCCTGCTTGGCGGCGCGCCGCGCGGGATTGCGATCCTGAATGGCACGCTGGCGGGCGCCGTCGGTCTCGGACTGCGGCTGTGGCTTGCCGGTCTCCTCATCTGGGCAATCGGACATGCCGCGGCGGTATGGGCCGCCAGGCGCGACCCGCTCTTTTTCGAGGTTGGACGCAGGCACCTGCGGCTGCCCGGACATCTGTCGGTTTGAGGGCGCCGCAATGATGAGCCTTGCCGAATACCGCCGGACCGCTGCTCGCCTTGCCGACTATCTGCCTTGGGCCGCTCTCGTCGCGCCGGGCGTCGTGCTCAACAAGGATGGGAGTTTTCAGCGCACCGCGAGGTTTCGCGGGCCCGATCTCGATTCCGCCGTCGCGGCGGAGCTCGTTGCGGTGGCATCGCGCATCAACAACGCCTTTCGTCGCCTCGGCTCGGGCTGGAGCATCTTCGTCGAAGCGCAGCGGCACGAAGCCGCTTCCTATCCCGAAAGCCAGTTTCCCGACGCGGCCTCCCGTCTCATCGACGCCGAGCGCAAAGCCGACTTCGACGAGGAGGGAGTTCATTTCGTATCGAGCTACTTTCTAACCTTCCTGTTCCTGCCGCTGCCTGAAGAGGCCAAGCGCGCCGAAGGATGGCTCTACGAGGGTCGCGGACGGTCGGGCGCGGATCCGGGCGAGATCGTGCGCGCTTTTGTCGACCGGACAGAGCGCGTGCTGTCGCTGCTCGACGGGTTCATGCCTGAATGCCACTGGCTCGACGACGGCGAGACGCTAACCTACCTGCACTCCACGATCTCGACCAAACGCCATCAGGTGCGCGTCCCCGAGACGCCGATCTATCTTGATGCGCTGCTGGCCGACGAGCCGCTCGCCGGCGGGCTTGAGCCGCGGCTTGGCGACAAGCATCTTCGCATGCTCTCGATTGTCGGCTTCCCGACCGCCACGACACCCGGCCTGCTCGATGACCTCAACAGGCTGGCCTTTCCCTACCGCTGGTCGACCCGCGCGATCCTGCTCGACAAGGTCGACGCTGTCCGCCTGTTGACCAGGATAAGGCGGCAATGGTTCGCCAAGCGCAAGAGCGTCGCCTCGATCCTGAAGGAGGTGATGACCAACGAAGCGTCAGCCCTCCTAGACACCGACGCCGCCAACAAGGCGGCCGACGCCGACACGGCGTTGCAGGAGCTCGGTGCTGATATCGCGGGCCTGGCCTACGTCACCGCGAGCGTCGCCGTATGGGATCCTGACCCGCATGTGGCCGACGAGAAATTGCGGCTCGTCGAAAAGGTCATCCAGGGCCGCGACTTCACGGCAATTGCCGAGACCGTCAATGCGGTCGATGCCTGGCTCGGTTCCTTGCCTGGGCACGCCTATGCCAATGTCCGTCAGCCGCCCATCTCAACGCTCAATCTCGCCCACATGATGCCGCTGTCTGCCGTGTGGGCAGGGCCGGAACGGGACGAGCACCTGGCCAGTCCTCCCCTGCTTTACGGCAAGACCGAAGGCTCGACCCCGTTCCGGTTGGTCCTGCATGTCGGCGATGTCGGTCACACGCTGGTCGTCGGCCCCACTGGCGCCGGCAAGTCGGTGCTGCTGGCGTTGATGGCGCTGCAGTTCTGCCGTTACCGCCATGCCCAGATCTTCGCCTTCGACTTCGGCGGCTCGATCCGCGCGGCGGCGCTCGCCATGGGCGGCGACTGGCACGACCTCGGGGGGCACCTCACCGAAGGCGTGGACGTCTCCGTCTCGCTGCAGCCGCTCGCCCGGGTCCATGATCCGTATGAGCGCGCCTGGGCGACTGACTGGATCGTCGCGATCCTGATGCGCGAGGGGATCCAGATTACCCCGGACGCAAAGGAGCATATCTGGGCGGCGCTGACGTCGCTTGCCTCGGCGCCCGTCGAGGAGCGCACCCTCACCGGGCTCAGCGTGCTTCTGCAAGCCAATGACCTGAAGCAGGCATTGCGCTCGTACTGTATCGGAGGCGCTCACGGACGATTGCTCGACGCGGAGGCCGAACATCTCGGCCAGGCGGCCGTTCAGGCGTTCGAGACCGAAGGACTGGTGGGAACGCAAGCCGCGCCGGCCGTCCTGTCCTATCTGTTTCATCGCATCGGCGACCGGCTCGATGGGCGTCCAACTTTGCTCATCATCGACGAGGGCTGGCTTGCCCTCGACGACGAGGGGTTTGCGCGGCAGTTGCGCGAGTGGCTGAAGACGCTGCGCAAGAGGAACGCCAGCGTCGTCTTCGCCACGCAGTCGCTAGCCGATATCGACAATTCGACCATCGCGCCGGCGATCATCGAAAGCTGTCCAACACGGCTTCTGCTGCCCAACGAGCGCGCGATTGAGCCCCAAATTACCGCGATCTATCGACGCTTCGGCCTGAACGACCGCCAGATCGAAATCCTGGCACGAGCGACGCCGAAGCGCGATTACTACTGCCAGTCCCGTCGCGGCAACCGTCTCTTCGAGCTCGGCCTGTCCGAGGTCGGGCTGGCACTTTGCGCCGCGTCCTCCAAGAGCGATCAGGCCCTGATCAGCAGCATCATCGCCGAGCACGGCCGCGATGGCTTCCTGGCGGCCTGGTTGCATGCCCGCGATGTCGGCTGGGCTGCCGACCTCATTGCCAAATCTCACCGTGCCTGAACCTGGAAAGGATCCCAAACCATGACTGCTCGTCAAAGCCGCCCGCGCGCCCTTCTTCTGGTCGCGGCGGTGCTCGCCGCGCCAGTCGCGATCTCGCCGATGATGACTGCGCCAGCGCATGCTCTCATCGTGTTTGATCCATCCAACTATTCGCAGAATGTCCTGACGGCCGCGCGTTCGCTGCAGCAGATCACCAACCAGATCACGTCGCTTCAGAACCAGGCGCAGATGCTGATCAACCAGGCGCGCAACCTGGCGAGCCTGCCTTTGTCCTCGCTGCAGCAGTTGCAGCAGTCGGTTCAACACACGCAGCAGCTTCTTGGGCAAGCACAGAACATCGCCTTCGACGTCCAGCAGGTCGATAAGGCCTTTCAGCAGCTATACGGCAGCGTCTCGCTCTCTGCGTCCGACCAGCAGCTTGTCACGGACGCGCGCTCGCGCTGGCAGAACACGGTGGGCGGTCTTCAGGACGCCATGCGCGTTCAGGCCGGTGTGGTTGGAAATATCGAAACCGGTCGCGCTCAGATGTCGGCGCTGGTCGGCGCCAGCCAATCGGCGACCGGTGCGCTGCAGGCGGCGCAAGCTGGCAATCAGCTCCTCGCGCTGCAGGGCCAACAGCTCGCCGACCTGACCGCTGTTGTCGCCGCCAACGGCCGCGCCCAAACTCTGACTGAGGCCGAACGTGCCGCCGCTGTCGAACAGGGCCGCGAACAACGCCGCCGTTTCCTGGCGCCTGGCTCCGGCTACCAGGCCGGGCCGGTCCAGATGTTCAACCGCTGAGCTCCACGACGATGGATGGCAAAATTCTCGCTCGCACTGTGGCTGGAATCTTTGTTGCGGCCGCCTTCGCGGCGGCCGCGCTCGGTGTGAGCCGGAAAGGGGACATGCCGGCGGGCGAGGGCGCGCACACAACCGCCGGCTTGATGCCGGACCCGCTTCGCGAAGGTCTGCGCCGTTGCCAGCTCCTCGGCGAGGCTGCTTTGCGCGACGATGGGTGTGCGCGGCTGTGGGCCGAACAGCGCGACCGCTTCCTCGGCCTCGAGAAGCGGTCCAGGAGTTCGATAGGCGAGCCGGCCGCTTCGCGGCCGCCAGATGCTGTCATGCTCGGGGATCGATAGACATGGGCAATACCGGGGTCATCGACCAATTCCTGGCCACTTTCACCCACTACATCGACAGCGGGTTCGGCCTGCTCGGCGGCGAGGTCGCCTTCGTCGCCACCACGCTGATCGTCATCGACGTAACGCTCGCCGCGCTCTTCTGGAGCTGGGGCGGCGATGACGACATCCTCGCCCGGCTCGTCAAGAAGACGCTTTTCGTCGGTGTCTTCGCCTATCTGATTTCCAACTGGAACGGTCTCGCCCAGATCATATTCGAGAGTTTTTCCGGTCTCGGCCTCAAGGCGAGTGGAACCGGTTTCTCGCCGCAGGACCTGCTGCATCCCGGCAAGGTGGCGCAAACCGGCCTCGACGCGGGACGGCCATTGCTTGAGGCGATCTCCGGTTTGATGGGCTACGTCTCCTTCTTCGAAAACTTCATCCAGATCGCTTGCTTGCTCTTTGCCTGGGCGCTCGTCCTGCTCGCCTTCTTCGTCCTGGCGGTGCAGCTCTTTGTGACGCTGATCGAGTTCAAGCTGGCGACGCTGGCCGGCTTCGTGCTGATCCCCTTCGGTCTCTTCGGCAAGACGGCCTTCATGGCCGAACGTGTGCTCGGCAACGTCATCTCGTCCGGCATCAAGGTTCTGGTGCTTGCCGTCGTCATCGGTATCGGATCGACGCTCTTCGGCGAATTCACCCAAGGCTTCGGCGCAGACAACCCCACCATCGACCAGGCCATGGCGATCGTGCTGGCGGCGCTGTCGCTGCTGGGCCTCGGCATCTTCGGTCCCGGCATCGCCAACGGCCTCGTCGCAGGTGGACCGCAGCTTGGCGCCGGTGCGGCCGTCGGCACTGGCCTTGGCGCAGGCGGCATGGCGGTGGCGGGCTACGGCGCAGCCGGCCTGGCGGCGCGAGGGGGGACAGCCGCATTCTCGGGCGCGGTGTCAGCCGCGCGTGGCGGTACGTCACTCGCTGGCGGCGCCTCGGCCGCTTATATGCTTGGCGCCGCCGGCCAGGCTGGCGCCGCAGGCATCGCCTCCGGCTTGGGCGGCATTGCGCGCGCTGGGGCATCGGCGGCAACCTCTCCGCTCAGGCGCGCCGCCGCAATCACAGGTCAATCGCTTACGTCAAGTTTCGCATCCGGCGCCAGTTTGGCCGCTGAAATCACCGGTGGATCGTCGACCATGGGAACGGTCGGCGCCGATGCATTGTCAGCCGCGGCTCCTGCGTCCGGCACTGGCAGATCATCCGGCGCCGACGGACAGCCGGAATGGGCCAGACGGTTGCAGCGCTCTCAGCGCCTCGCACACGGCGCCCAGACCGCCGCCCACGCGGTGCGCGCTGGCGACAGCCATGGCGCAGGCGCATCGATCTCTCTTTCTGAAAGCGAATGACCATGAACATGTTTAGGCGACCCACCATCCATTATGGCAAGACCCCTCGACCGGAAACCCCCTATCAAAAGGCGGAGCAGATCTGGGATGAACGCATCGGCTCTGCTCGCGTGCAGGCACGCAACTGGCGCGCCATGGCCTTCGGGTCGCTCCTCTTGTCGGCAGGCCTCGCCACCTCACTGGTCTGGCAACTGGGCCGCGGCACCGTCGTGCCTTGGGTCGTGCAGGTCGATGCGCTGGGCCAGGCGCAAGCGACCGCGCCCGCGATCGCCGACTATAAGCCGACCGATCCGCAGATAGCATGGCATCTCGCCCGCTTCATCGAGCAGGTGCGCTCTGTCCCCGCGGACCCCATCATCCTGCGCCAGGATTGGTTGCGCGCCTATGATTGGACGACCGATCAGGGCGCTGCGGCGCTCAACGACTACGCTCGCGCCAGCGACCCGTTCTCCAGGGTCGGCAAGCAGCAGGTCGCCGTCGAGATTTCTTCGGTCATCCGGGCCTCGCCGAGTTCGTTTCGTGTCGCTTGGATCGAGCGCCACTATGAAAACGGCCAGCTTTCCGGCACCGAGCGCTGGACCGCGATCCTGACGATCGTGATGCAGATGCCAAGCGACGCCGAACGTCTTCGCGCCAATCCGCTCGGGATCTACGTCAATGCCATCAACTGGTCGCGAGAGATGAGCCAATGAGCCCGACATTGCGTCTTGCTGCCGGTACGATTGTCTCAAGCTACCTGCTACCGGCCATGCTGGTCTCGGGGACGGCGCTGCTTGCAGGTTGCGCCACGCCTTTGAAGAAGCCGCCGATGATCAGCTACGATAGTTATGTTGCGCCTTTGCCGCCGGCACCAGTCGCCGCCACAGACCAAGGGCCGAAACCTCTTCGCGTGCCACCAGGCTGGGCCCCCGCCCGGGGCGGCGCGATCGGCGAGACGCCGGCCGCGCGAATCGAGAATGCAAACGCTGCCGCGCGCGTGGAGCCGCGCCGGGAGGGCTACTACAACGCCATTCAGATCTATCCCTGGAGCGAAGGAGCGCTTTATCAGGTCTACGCCGCGCCTGGCCAGATAACGGACATCGCGCTTGAGCCGGGCGAGAGCCTGACCGGAGACGGTCCGATCGCGGCCGGCGATACCGCGCGCTGGATCATCGGCGACACCGAAAGCGGGTCGGGAATTGCCCGGCGCGTGCACGTCCTGGTCAAACCTTCGCGGGCGGACATCACAACGAACCTCGTCATCGCTACGGACCGGCGCAGCTATATGCTGGAGTTGCGGGCAGGCGCGAAGCCATACATGCCCGCCGTTGCATGGTCCTATCCGGCTCAGAAAGTGGGAACCCTTCAAGCCATCGCCACAACGCCGGTTATACCGGACGTTATGATGCGAAACTACCGCTACGGCCTGACCGGCGACAGCCCGCCCTGGAAGCCGGTGGGCGCCTATGATGACGGCCGCAGGGTCTATGTCGAGTTTCCGCGCGGCATCGTGCAGGGCGAGATGCCGCCGATTTTTGTCATCGGTCCGGACGGCGAGGCTGAAATCACCAACAGCCGCGTCTATCAAAACGTCCTGATTGTCGACCGCCTTTTCGGCGCGGCCGAACTGCGTCTTGGGGCAGGCAAGCGGCAGCAGAGGGTAAGGATCGTCCGCACGGACAGAGGAAGAACCGCTGGGTTATGGCGCAGGCTAGATGACAGCGCCGCGGCGAAGCTGCCGAACTCAATGCAGAAGGGAGCGCTGCAGCCATGAGCGAAAAGGATATGGCCGTCGAGCCCATGCAACTTCGCGCCGACCTGCCACGCGTGATGCGTCTGTCGCGTAAGATGCTCGCAGGCATCGGCTTCTTAGCCTCGCTCGCTGTTGGTTGCGCGCTGATATACGCTCTGCGGGACGCGAATACGATCAAGCATGACGAAGAGCTCTACCCTACCTCCAATCGCCCACCCGCTGACGGGCTGGCAAATCTGCCGCGCGACTATGCAGGTCCGATCCTTGGGCCGCCCCTGACTGGCGATCTTGGTAGGCCGATCCTCGATTCCCAAAACAAGGGACAGGCCGTTGTTCCTCCCTCAATCGCACGCCCCGCGATTGACGAAGCCGAGCAGCGCCGACGGGCTGAGGAGGAAGCGGCAAGAACCTCGCGCGTCTTCTTCCAGACAGGGCAAGAAGACGCCAGGACTGCCGAAGCGTCCGCACGTCCCACGAATGACCTTGCCAGTCAGATCGGCCAGCCAAATGCACAGGATCGCCAGCTTTCCTTCCTGTCAGGCGCCGCTGACCGGCGTACACTCGCGCCAGATCGCGTCACGCCTCCGGCGTCACCCTATGTGCTTCAGGCCGGTGCGGTGATTCCGGCCGCGCTCATTACGGGTATCCGGTCGGACCTGCCCGGCCAGATCAGCGCTCAGGTAACCGAAAACGTCTATGACAGTCCCACCGGCCGCTCGCTGCTCATCCCGCAAGGCACTCGTATAATCGGGCAGTACGACAATGGCATTGGTTCGGGTCAGAGTCGCGTGCTGCTTGTCTGGAACAGGCTGATCTTTCCCGACGGACGTTCCATCGTTTTGGAGCGTCAGCCAGGCGCGGATGCTCAGGGTTTTGCCGGCCTCGAGGACGAAGTCGACTATCACTGGGGCGACTTGTTCAAGGCTGCGGTATTGTCGACGGTTCTGAGCGTCGGCGCGCAGGCCGGTTCGTCAGATCAAGACAGCGACATCGTGCGTGCCCTGCGTAGCGGCGCTTCCGATAGTGTCAGCCAGGTAGGCCAGCAGGTGGTTCAGCGGCAACTCGGTATCGCGCCGACGCTTACGATCCGACCGGGGTTTCCCGTCCGCGTGCTCGTTACCCACGATCTTGCGCTCGAGCCATACGGAGGTTGACATGGCCAAGTTGAAGCTCGCCACGATCGCCGACGACAAACCGGTCAAGATTACGGTGGAGCTGCCAGCGCCGCTACATAGCGACCTGATCAGGTACGCGGAGATCCTTGGCAGGGAAATAGGGCAGTCATCTGTCGATCCGGCGCGCCTCATCGCGCCGATGGTTGCGCGGTTCATCGCGACCGACCGAGGCTTCGCGAAAGCAAAAAAGGAGAAGCTGTAGATAGCCGGCCACCTCATCGTGTGCGTTTAAGCCGGCGGGCAAAGATCGCGGCTATTGGTGCGCTTTTAGGATCCTGGCCTCACCCAGCAACGACGACCGGTCAGTTCCCATCATATTGATCAAGTTGCGGGCCTGCTTCTCGGTGATGCCCGTTTCGCGAGCCAGGAACCGAACCAAAAACTCTTCCTCTTCCTCAATCCGCGCCCGGTTCTTGCGCCTTGCATCTGCTGGGCGGGGTATCGCCTTCACCGCAGGTTGCGGCATCCAGAACGACCAAACCGGCCTCTTTCGCCGCAGCGAGAAAAGCTTGGCGTGCGATTTCAACCTGCTGCGGCATAGGGAGGCGGCCGGTACATGCTTGAAGTGCCGCCTTGTAGCGCTCGCCATGTTCCTCAGGCCAGCTGTCCATCATAAAAATTGCGCCTCGGATACGCTGATCAAAGTGCGATAAGCGCCTGGTCTTTTCGTCTCGATGATCACCGGCTCTTGAAAGAATGGATCCTGCAAATGGTCTGCCCGTGCGTTGCCAAAGCGAACGAGGGAAAGATGGTTTCGTTCCGAAGCGGCCTCGGCCGGGCAAAACGCAATGGTGTCTATAAGGGTGGCTACCCGCGCTTATGCCTGAGATTTCCACACTGTCTTCCCGGACGGCCACACGCCAGGCCAGGCGACTTCGCTGACTTGCGTGCACGGCGTGACAAGGTCGACGCGTCAATCTTCTTCCTCCAGGAGGTGACAAGCCCCGCCGGGCTGTGGCCATTCGACAGGCACTGGTAGAGTAGACCCGCCGCTCCATTTGCGAAGCGACGGGCTCTCGCCCACCCCATACCTGTCAGAGCAATTTAGATGCCAAGCAATAGCCGGCCGAGTTCGATGAGGGCAGGAACGCCGTCAGACGTCGGCGCCTGGTAAACCTTTGTGCCGACCAGCCGGAAACGTAGCGCGCCAAGCCTTGTCTGGTCGGCGACGCCGAGAAGGTAATGGCTCGGCAAGGGTGCGAACAGCACGTTTCTCACGATGCGCGAGATGCCGTTCGGACCGCTGCATGAGGCGTCGTCCCAGCTGTCGGGCGCGGAGTCGCCAATGGAGCCGAAGGTCGCAACCCCTTCCATTCAGCGTCAGGCATAGCTCAGAATAGGAACACATTCCTCCTTCAATCAATTCGCACTTGACAGTTTTGTTCTTTTTTTGTTCACTTTCCGTACAGGAAATTTGGGGGCGTTCAGATGGATCGCGTTGTGTCACTCGACAGCCGGCAAGAGGCTGCCCTTCAAGCCGTCGCCGACAAGTTCGTTGCCATCCACAAAGGGATGTGATGAAGGCCCTCAAGGAAATGATCGTCCTCAATGGTCACCTTCAGGATCGCCTTGACGCGCTCTCGGCACCACGCCGCGCGACACGCTAGGGCGGACCCGCAATGGATATCCGAGGCGAAATGCTGGACGTCCGGATCCTGGCCGGAGCCGATCTCCCCTTCAAGGAGTTGCACAGTCTTCTGATGGTCGACGATCTGGCCGCTGATGTAAGCGAGATCGAATTCGACGCCTGTAAGCTTCTGCCGGCAATGGCAGCGGCGAAGGGAGGCCACTGATAAAGGTGTGCCGTGTGGAATACCGAATGGATCCGACGAGACACATGCCGTCGCAGGTATAGCGTCTGCGACCCCGGGAGCCATGTCGGAGGGGGCAAGTGTTTGAAGGGATCGTCTTCGTCTGCGGCTACTTTGTACCCGCCAACCCTGCTGACAGGACAACGAGCGTTCATCGACACGTTTCGCCTATCGGTGAGATAGTGGCGACACTTCCCCCTACTTCTCTGCCTCCACAATCTTATCGAGAACAGCTTCAGGTGCCACGTCGCGCTTCAGTTCCTTCAATTCATCGTCCGCTTCCGTGGGAACATTCATGCACCTGGCAATCTCCTCGACCATTTTGATGAGCTTGGTCGTCTCGTGTTCGTTGAGCAGACTGACCTGAAGATCGAGGTCTGCTCTCGCATCGTCCTCAGCGGCCATCCGGTTCTGGTTGATGAGCACGAACGTGGACAAAAAGATCGCCTCCACGGATGCAATCATCGCCAGGATAACCAAGGATGGGTCCCAAGGCTGAACAAAGCCGACGGGCTTGATGTTGAGGACGATCCAGCCCCCAAAGAAAACAAGATGGATATAGACGAACATCATGCTGCCTGCGAACTGGCTGATTGCCCCCGCGGCGCGTTGCTCCGCAGTGGCAGCGTTCGCATCGCGCTTCCGTCGTTGAACGATTGCTTCGATGTTGCGGGCCAAGGCAGGAGCGAGGCCGTCCGCGGGTGGTGTGGTTGGGGTGGCGTATCCCATGTCATTGCCTGAGGTGTTCGGGCGCATAGCTCTCTCCGTGTCTGCACCTGACCCACTTAACTGGTCGGTTGGCGTTTCGATCCATGCAGCCTCAGGAGCGCTGACGGTCCTTCATCACGAATGGCTCACCCAATGAGACAGACCTATAAAGGCGGACGCAAATCGGCATAATCGCGGCATCTGGCTGTCTGCTTTCTTCGAACTATGACAAAACGACTCTGTGCCGGGATCCGAAAAGATGGCTTCCGCCCGAGTCATTCGCGCGGTGCAGGAGCATTGTAAGAAGCTTTTTCAGGTGAGGGGGGTCCGGCCGCCGCGATGCTGTCCACCATCTTCAGCACAAGGTGCGGCGCAGCATGATGCACCATGTGACCGGCGCCCGCGACGATGCGTATCATCGAGCCCGGTAGGACTGCGTGCAAACGTTGGGAATGATAGTTGGTATCGAGCAGGCTGTCCGCGTCCCCGGCCATGATACCTATCGGCGCGTTTGTCCTCCCTGCGGTCTTGGGAGCTAATGCGGCAACGGGGATCAGCAGACCAGATTCCGCAGCGGTCGTTCGCAAGTGCGACGGTGCGCTGACCAGATTTCGCAACGCATTTGAAAACTCTGGCGGGACAAGTTGCGGCCCGAACAGGCGGCGCATCAACACGGGCCAGATCAGCCTAACGACAGGCGGCAGGATGGTGTGGCAAAGGATGGTTCCCACGATCGGCAGTGCCGGCAGGGCGGCAAGCAGGGCATCGAGCCTTGGGGAAGGGAAATGATAGCCGGAGAGGAGAACCGCGCCACCAATCTCGTCAGGATACCGGGCCGCCCACTGGAGCGCGACCGATGCCCCCCAGGAATGGCCAAGAACGATAGGATTGTCTGCCCCGATCCTCTGCGTGGCGCTCTGGAGCAGATCTGCCTGGGCCGCGGCGGTCCATAGGCGACCGCGCGGTCGTGTACTGCCGCCAAACCCGGGACGGTCGAAGACAATAACGCGATAACGCTTGGCTGCTTTGTCGACTAGACCGCTGGTTTGGAAGTCCTCAGCGGCGGAACCGTTCCCGTGCAGGAGAACTAGGTCCCTGCCGCTTCCAGCCTCGATATATCGTAGGCGGACACCGTCGACCTCTATGGTCCTTCCTTTCGCGCGGACGGAAAGCGCTTGCTTGGTCGCTGCTCGATTGTTCAACGCTAGCAAGGCCACCGCCGCAATCAGGCCGCCGACCCAGACGCGTGATGATCGTTTCAGTGAGAATTGGAACCGGAAAGACATGCTGCCGTGCTCCTTGCGTAGGTTGAGGCGACTGGCGAATCGCCGCTGGGACGTCGCACCCCAAAGGCTCACCGTTTTTCGCCATCCGAACCGAGACGCCACATGGTTGTTCCGGCGCCTGATCGCCTGACCTTCGAACGAGGCTACGGGCTTACCTCGGCCCAGGGCTCCTCGAGATTGAGCCCGCGGAAGGTCAAATGACAGCCGGAAGATGCGTTAGTCTTACCAGCCGTTTCCATAGACTGGATAGCCAAAAGAGCGCCGGTGACGAGTAACCCTTGGGCTCCAAACATGGCGACGTGCTCGCGTTTAACTCGCACGGTCTACCCACGCAGGGGGTCTGTAAATCTAAGATAGCTAAAAAAGTTTTGGCTAATGGAACATCGCGCGGTTCAGCGTGTTTGCTTTCGACGAAAATGGAGAAATCAGGCCGTGAACAGCGTCATTTATCTCATAGGCCTCGTTGTCGTCGTGCTGGCAATTCTCTCCTTCCTCGGTTTTCACTAGGAGCCATCATGCAACGCGAAGGCGATCAGGGACGTCCAGCGCCCGATTTCGATAAAGCAAAGAGCGAGCTGTCCGAGCGGCTCCAGGAAGAGACCCAAAGTGCCACCCGATTGATTCACGACGCCAGTGACGAAGTCGTCAACAAAGCTCGCAAGTACGCGTCGGAAGCGCAGGAGGCGTTGTCAGGGAAGGCGCAGGAAACGCAGCGTGATATGAGCGCGAGCTTAGCCGCTTTTGGGGGCGCGCTGCGGGCAGCAAGTGAGCATCTGGCCAACTGCGATCAAGCCACCGTTTCGAAGGTCGTGCTTACTGCCGCTGGTGGGCTGGAGCGCCTCTCGTCCTCTTTGCGGGAAAAACCAGTCGAACAAGTCTTAGGCGAGGTCAGGTCCTTCGGGCGCGAAAACTCTGGAGTGCTTTTCGCCGGGTCGGTTCTCGCCGGTTTGGCTCTGGGACGTTTCATCAAAAGCTCGCCACCCGCTGATTCGAGCGAAGCGGACGGTCGGCTGAAAAGCAGTGGCGCCCCAAAGACTGTAAGGCGCCCGAAGACCACAGGCAGCTCTCCACGGGACGACCTCACGTCATAACGAATGCAGCCACTTTCTTGGCCGAGCACGGAGCATGACCGATGAACAACGATCAGGACGGCCGCAGTCTCGCGAGCCTTGTGAGCGACCTTACACAGCAAGTGACGACCCTGCTACAGACCGAAACAAGGCTTCTGCGGGCCGAGATATCCGAAAACGTCAGCAAAGCTGGGCGCGGCGCGGTCGAAGTCATAGGTGGTGCCGTGTGCTTGCTGGCATCGCTGGTGGTACTGCTCCAAGCCCTCGTGATCGCTTTGGCTAAGGCGGGTCTGGGGGCAGGGTGGTCCTCGCTGCTTGTCGGTGTCGTCGTGGCGGTCCTGGGAGTGATTCTCCTGCGCACGGGAATGGCCAGCATAGCGCCTTCGGAATTGGCTCCTGACCGCACACAAGAACAACTCAAGAGCGATGCGCGTGTAATCAAAGGACAAATGAGATGAGCGAGAAATCGGCAGCCGAACTCGAACGCGAAGCCGAGATTGCCCGCGCAGCGGTCGTCGATACCGCCGAATCCATCCGCAGCAAAATGACACCCGGTCAGTTGATCGATGAGTTCACCGGGTTGTTTGCCGGCGGCGCAGGGACCGCCGCCCTCGGCAGGCTCCAGACCCAAGTCAGCGACAACCCTTTGGCCCTGATGCTGGTTGGGACCGGCCTAGCTTGGCTGATGCTTGGCAGCGGTGCTTCGGCGGGTGAGTCTCCGGCAACACAGGCTGCAAACAATCAGCCAGAACCCGACAGGGGGGCGTTCGGGGGCAGCGATATGAAAGGGGCTGCGGAAGGGCTGAGTTCTGGGCGGGAGATCCCCGGCGGACGACCGTCAGCCGGAGAGATGCTCTCGGATGCCGGCGATGCCGTTGCCTCTGTTGCAAGCAACGCAAGCGAAGCGGCGTCAACAGCGGCTGGCGAGACCAAGGATAAGCTTGTAAACACCATGGGGCAGCTTGGCTCCAGTGCGGGTGATATGGCTGCGCAGGCGAGTCGAACCTGGCAGGAACTATTTGAGCGCGAACCACTGGCACTTGCCGTCCTCGGCCTGGCGGCGGGTACGGCTATCGGTGTGCTTCTGCCTCGCACAGCTTTGGAAGACGAGCAACTCGGCGGCTATCGCGACAAACTACTTGGCAGCGCCAACAGTGCTTTAGAGGAAAGCGTGGAGCAAGCGAAAGAGATCGCTGCCGAAGCTTACGAGACAGTCAAGAGCGAGGCGGACCGGCAGGGCTCGAGCGGCGCCGCCGACACGGTAGCCGGTAAGATCGGTCAGGTCGTCAACGCCACCGCAAAGACTACCGAAAAGGCTGTTCGACATCGACTTCCCGAATCGGATCAGTCCTCCACGACCAAGTCTTAAAGTGTCTGCACAGGCGAAACACCGGCTAGCTGCTCAGACAAGCTTTTCATGCGTCGGCATCGTCTAAGATTAAGATTCAGAAAATCGTCTTGAGGTTCTCATCCCACACCGGTTTCTCGTTTCTTTTCGTTGATCGTTTGCCAAGCCTCGACAGGGCTCAGTCAGCCTGCCGCCGCCAGGCGTATTCAGTTGCTGATTTCCTCGCAGGGAGTTGAATGGGACGTCAGTCAGCGGTCAAATTGAACTTGGAGTCGCCTGTCGTGAACAAAACCGCGCGCCGACGGTTTGATTGCATGGAAACTGAAACATTCGTCGGCTATGTCGCGGCACTATGCTCGATGGTGAGCTTTGCGCCGCAGGCCTGGAAGATCATAAAGACGCGGGACACGGGCAGTATCTCCGCGCCGATGTATGCGATTACTGTGGTGGGCTTCGCGTTTTGGCTCATCTTCGGATTCATGAAAGGCGAGTGGCCAATCAATATTACAAACGCCGCCTGCTTCTCTCTCTCGGCATTCATTCTTCTGATGACCGTCCTTCCCCGCGCAAAGAAGGACGCAGTCGCGGACGTGCTGGATGCCGCTGCCACAAGGAATGAGCGGTGATTTTCCTTTGGTTGCGTTGTGAGATTTGTGAGGCGCTCAGGTGGCAGCAGGAATAACGCCTTGATGTCGGGAGTTCTCTTGTGGTTCGAGACGAAATCCGTCCTGGCGAATTATACGACTGCCTGGTCATCGGCGCGGGACCGGCCGGCCTGACCGCCGCGACCTACCTGGGGCGGTTCCGGCGCCGCGTCATCGTTGTGGACGCCGGCCAAAGCCGCGCAAAGTTGATACCGACAACGCACAACTGTCCCGGTTTTCCTGACGGTATTTCCGGGGTGGAGTTGCTTGACCGTCTGCGGCAGCAGGCCCTGCTGAGCGAAGTCGAACTCCTGGACGATACGGTCCACGAAATAAGGCGGGGTGGGACCGATTTCATCGCCACGGCATCGGTTCCCATTCGGGCGCGCGCGGTGCTCATGGCCACCGGTATTGTCGATACGCTTCCAGACATGCCCGACGCCGCCGATATGATCAAGGCCGGGACGTTGCGGCTGTGCCCGATCTGTGACGCCTACGAGGTCATCGACGGACGGGTTGCGGTGATGGGCCCGGCAGATCACGCAATGAAGAAGGCTTTGTTCATGCGAAGCTACACAAGCGACGTTACCATGCTGGTCGAGACGGGAACTCGATCCGACCCCGCCGCGGACGCTTTGCTAAGAGAGGCGGGAATCAATGTCGAGGAGTGCATCCCAAACTCAATCAGCTCTGCCGGCAATCACGCGACCGTCAGGCTCGTTGCCGGGAACACAGTTTCTTTCGATACCATTTATCCCGCATTGGGCTGCACGATACGATCGAAGCTCGCGACCGATCTCGGCGCGGAATGTGACGAAGTCGGCAACCTTGTTGTGGATTCGCGCCAGCGCACCGCAATTGCAGGCCTCTATGCCGCAGGCGATGTGGTTGACGAGATCAATCAGATCGCGGTCGCGTTCGGACACGCGGCGATCGCCGCAACCGATATGCACAGCTATCTCGCGCATAACGAGTGAACATACATTCGGCCCGGTTTATGGCGGCGGGCACGTTCCCGCCGGCGAAGTCATAGGTACGGAAATCTTCCGCGTTCCGTATTGTTGATAGAGCGATTTAGGATCCGGTGAATGACAGACCACAATGGCGCGCATTGAGGGAGCTCGGTGAAAAGAAAGACGTTGGGCCCGCCGAGGGGCAGAAATGACAGAGATGGTCTTCGGGCAGCGAAAGCTGCGGACATAGCTGGCATCAGCTTGGATGAAATATCTGAAGAGGTCGGGAGTGTCTTCGAGGTGATTTCGGAGGCCATGCAGCATCGCGATGGCGGCTCGCCTGACTAATTTTAATTAGAGCAGTTCACCGTTTCACGGAAGCGGCGAACCGCTCCGACTCTTTGTTTGGGGTCGCTGGCTCCGTCGACGTTCACGACGCAGTAGGGCGAGGGCGCTGCGATTTCTCTCGTTGAACTAGGGCCCTGTGAGCCAGTCTCGATCTTTTGACCTGCCACTGAGTTTTTCCTCCATCTGAGATTAGAGTCCGGCCCTTGATCGAAGGACGGACTGATGAAGAGAAAGCTTTTTACGGAAGAACAGATCCTCGCGGTTTTGCGCGAGCATGAAGCAGGTGCGAAGGCGGGCGATCTGGCCCGCAAGCACGGGGTCTCGGAGGCGACGCTGTATAACTGGAAGGCCAAGTATGGCGGGATGGAGGTCTCCGACGCCAAGCGGCTGAAGGCTCTGGAAGACGAGAATGCCAAGCTGAAGAAGCTGCTCGCCGACCAGATGCTGGAAGCCTCGGCATTGCGCGAGCTTCTGTCAAAAAAATGGTAGGGCCCGCCGCCAAGCGCGAAGCCGTAGCGCATCTGCGGGCCGTTATGGGCCTATCGGAGCGTCGGGCCTGTTCCTTTGTGGGCGCTGATCGCAAGATGGTCCGTTACCGGTCTCGGCGTCCGCCCGAGACGGAGTTGCGCACCAGGTTGCGTGACCTTGCCAACGAGCGCCGGCGCTTCGGCTACCGGCGGCTGTTCATCTTGCTCAGGCGCGAGGGCGAGGCATCTGGGGTCAACCGCATCTACCGGCTCTACCGCGAGGAGAGCCTGACGGTGCGCAAGCGTCGGGCAAGACGGCGAGCGGTCGGCACGCGGGCGCCGATCCTGGTCGAGGCAAAGCCGAACGCGCGCTGGTCGGTGGATTTCGTCCATGACCAGTTCGCCAGCGGGCGGCGCTTCCGCGTGCTCAACATCGTCGACGACGTGACGCGCGAATGCCTGGCGGCGATCCCCGACACATCGATCTCCGGCCGCCGCGTCGCTCGCGAACTGACCGATCTGTCGGCCGACGCGGCAAGCCGGCAATGATCGTTTCCGACCACGGCACGGAGTTCACCTCGAACGCCATCCTCGCATGGTCGAAGGATCATCGGGTGGAATGGCACTACATCGCCCCGGGCAAGCCGATGCAGAACGGTTATGTCGAGAGTTTCAACGGCCGGATGCGCGACGAGCTGTTCAACGAGAGCCTGTTCTTCGGCCTCGACCACGCCCGAAACGCCATCGCCGAATAGCGGGAGGACTTCAACACCGCGAGGCCGCATTCCTCGCTCGGCTACCAGACCCCGGCGGCCTATGCCGGGGTCATCACCGCAACCGGCTCCGACGCTGCGCTGATCGAAGGCTCCGCGCCTCCGCCGGTTGCTTCCCCCGCGCCCCATGGCGTAACAGAAACTGCCGAGGCTCTAATCGCCGCTGGATGACAGTTCAGTGGCAGGTCACTTTTCCTTGGTGTCAGGATCACGGATCGGCGCAATGATAGCTTCGACTTTGTTGTCCCAAAGCCTAAACCTTTCGCACACCCTGCCTGGCGTACACCGGCCCGCGAAGATGCCCATTATGTGGGGGCAGAAAAGGGGACCTAACCCACCATTTGAAGCGGCATAGTGCGACGAGAAATGATGCGTTCGAGTTCGCCTTCGTCCTCGATGCCGGCCTGGAACAGTGCCATCAGCTCACATGCTGCGTCATGGGCCGTGTTGGAATCAAGGCTGCACCGCCTGTCTGAGCAATATCGGATAAGAACCCGCTGCAGCATTTCGAGATCGTTTGGGTAAATGGCGATGTCGGCCGGATGCAACCGCATGCTGTAGTCCCTTTCAAGCCAATGCTTTCATTGAGCAGCTCAGGGAGCCGCTGACGACCTTCAATCGCACTTCGCTCCGGCTCCGTCATTTAACAATGATATCCCCGCCCCAGTCTGCCGCAGCCAGCCACGCCGTGGCCCCCCTTTACCGATTTTGCTCGTTGGAACCAATAACTCGGCTAGAACGCATGGAAGACAGCTGACGCGGGCTCGTCCATTGACAACAACAGCCCCGTGAGTTGGACGTCATTTGTGTCGACAAATCGAGAGGTAGTCTGGTCAAGTGCTATGATCGTTACAAACAACAAAGGGAGGCAAATCAAAATGAATATTCCTGGATTTGCTGCAGAAGCCGCTCGCTTACAAGAAAGAACCGGGCGCTGCCTCATGCGATTTCCGGTTCAAGCAAGGCCAATGGCGCCGAGTCATGAAGGACGTTGGAGCAAGCTGGTGAATCCCCAAGCGCTGAGTTGGGGAGGAAGTCGACCGGGGAGCTGTGTGGACGGTTGTTTGGCGTCGTGCCCAAGGCACTCCGTTGGTGGAATTGCGGCCGCGTGTGCCCTCAACTGCCTTTGGATCTGCTTCGGATCTCGAGTTCTTGGGTGTGCTTGCCACCTAAGTGCCCGTGCTCATAAACTCAGTCCCGAAATGTAGGTCATTCGATCTCGTCAGTGGCATTCAGCACTGCAAGCACGGGAACAACCTGGTGCGTCCGAAGTGGCGCACGCGCTTCGCCCGGGAATCTCGAGCACGGCTTCTCAAACGATATTGACGTGCCGCATTACCTGGCCATTGCTCTCCAGTATGTGTGCTTTTTTGCAATCAAAGGATCGTCCATAGCCGGTTGGTTGACCTGGCGACCCGTGGTGGCGATCTTCTTGATGAACTCGCCGATCGGGCCGGCGTTCGAGGCGCTCTGGCGCCAGGAGCTCGGCATGAGCTAGGGCAACGCATCCTTTCGGATGTCCATCCTCCATTGGGTCGATGACGGCCTGCTGACGGTGTTCTTCCTCGTCGTGGGAATGGAAGTGAAGCGCGAGATGACAGTCGGTCACCTCGCAAGCCGCCGCTCCGCCGCGCCTCCGATCGCGGCTGCGCTCGGCGGCATGGTCGTGCCCGCGCTTCTCTATGCGCTCGTCGTCCCGGCGGGACCGTAGTCGCGCGGGTGGGGCGTTCCGATGGCGACCAACACTGCGTTTGCAATTGCTTGATCGCCGTGATGGGTGCTCGCGTCCCCGTCGAGCTGCGCATCTTCCTCACAGCAGCCGCTATCGTCGAGGCGCCGCAAAGCGCTGGCACGCAAATATCATAGCCCGCTGACGTTTATGTGGGGTCTTGAACATGAGGTTTTTGGATGGTTCTACCTACCGGCACGACAGTAGCAGTTGCTGACGGCGAGAGGGTCCGCCTGTTCCACAATACGGGCGTGAAATCTGGGGCGCATTTGGCCGAGATCACGGCGGCTTCGCCAACGTCCGCCCATCCGGGTTCCGGCGTGCGCCACCACACCGGCTCCGCCAACCCGGACAGTAGACAACTCGTGGAGGACGACTTCGCGGCAGCGACGGCGGCGTTCCTCAACAAGCTCAGTCTGGACGGGACCATAGAGCACCTGGTCCTTGTCTCCGACCCCGGACCTTGGGGGAGATGCGCAAGCATTTTGACCGCGACCTGAAGGGCAAGATCATTGGCGAGCTCGCGGAGGACTTCACCCGGCGTCCGCTCGAGGACATCGCCTGTTTGATCGCCGATGCCTGACGCACCTCTGGAAACGGCTGCTCATGCAACTCCGTGCAGGCATAACCTGCGCGAAGTCAAAGTTGCCGACGACGACTGCTCTTGGAGGTCCGACAGGTCTTCTCCATCCGCCGCCAGTTCTCTCCGGCGGTAGCGCACTTCGCCGAATTCCTGCGCCAGAGGCAACGACAATATCGCCACGCTTCCAAACAATCCGCTTGCGCCTTCTGGTGATCGTAACCTGACAGATGGCGGCCCTAAGGAGAGGCGGCTCAACTCGCAACCCGGCGGCGCAGCACTCAAAGTGTCTAAAAGCCTGCTGCCATGATTATTGAATTTGCAACAAAAAATGCCTAGTGGGGCGATGACGGTACCTTCACGTTGGTGTGGTCACGCCGTCGAATGCCGCAAAATATGAAAAATCGTCCGATTGGTCCCGATAGTTAGTGAAACCTCGAAATTTTTTTCGCAATAGTTTTCCTTTTAAAATCAATAGCGTAACTTTTTGACGGTTCTTGAGTCGGATTCTATGCGGTTGCAGGAAATATTTGACAGCAATTTCAATGGGTTAAATGTTGTTTAAACAATCGGGTGGGAAATCATGCCCGCGAAGGGCATTTATCTCACACCGAGTGGCAGCTTTGCGCCCAAACTCCGTCCTAGAGTTGCGCTTTGCCGTTGACCCAAAGCTGCCGTTCGTCGGATCATGAAATTAGAAGGCGGCGTGGCCAAGACCGTGCCCTGTTCTTCTCACGCTAAAACTGCGCAGAGGTTCAGCCTCATCGTTCGAGGCAGATCGCCACGCCCTGGCCGCCGCCGATGCAGAGTGAGGCCAGGCCTTTGCGGGCGTTGCGCCTCGTCATCTCGTGGAGCAGCGTCACCACGATGCGGCAGCCGGATCCGGCCAGCGAATGGCCGAGCGCGATGGCGCCGCCACTGATGTTGATGATCTCCTCGTTCCAGCCCATCTCGCGGTTGACCGCGATCGCCTGCGCGGCGAAGGCTTCGTTGATCTCCATAACGTCGAGGGCGGACGGCCGCCAGCCGGCCTTCTGCAGCGCAAGGCGTGACGCCGCGACGGGACCCAGCCCCATATCCATCGGCTCGACACCCGCCGAAGCATAGGACGCGATCCGGGCGAGGGGCTTCAGCCCGAGTTCGTTCATCCGTGTCTCCGCCATCACCAGCACGGCGGCGGCACCATCGTTGAGGCCGGAGGAGTTGCCGGCGGTGATTGTCCCCGCCGGGTTGAAGACCGCTTAAGCCGGCCAAGCCCTTCGAGGGTGGTCGAGGGGTTTGGATGCTCGTCCCGGTCGACGACGGCATCGCCTTGCCTGGTCTTTACGGAGACAGGCACAACCTCATCGTCGAACCTTGCCGAGCGGATGGCTGCGCCGGCTTTCTCCTGTGACCGAAGCGCGAAACGGTCCTGCTCATCGCGCGTGATCTGGTAGCGCAGCGCCAGCGACTCGACCGTGACGCCCATGTGGACTTGATGGAATGCATCCCACAGCCCGTCGGTGATCATCGAATCCTTGACGGCCTGGTCGCCCATGCGCACGCCGCCGCGAACGCCTGGAAGGAAGTGCGGCGCCGATGTCATCGAGTCCTGTCCGCCGGATGCGCGGCAGCTTCTCCCATTGATGGAAGGGCGGCGGCGATGACAGTTGCCATTCCAGCGTGGTCGCCCCTTCGCCCCAAGGATTGGCGCTTGCTGGGCGTCTTCGGCTGAAGGCCTCGGCAACCGCGATGAAGAAGACGACGAGCCCGGCCGTTGAGATGTAGGAACCGATCGACGAGACGAAATTCCAGCCGGCGAAAGCATCGGGATAGTCGGCGTAACGTCGCGGCATGCCCGCCATGCCCAGAAAATGCTGCGGGAAAAAGACGAGGTTGACGCCGATGAACATCAGCCAGAAATGCAGCTTGCCGAGCGTTTCGCTGTACATATAGCCGGTCATCTTCGGGAACCAGTAGTAGAAGCCGGCGAAGATCGCGAAGACTGCCCCCAAAGACAGCACATAGTGGAAGTGAGCGATCACGAAATAAGTGTCGTGGTACACGCGGTCGATGCCGGGGTTCGCAACCATGATGCCAGTGACGCCACCGATGGTGAACAGCAGGACGAAACCGAGAGCCCACATCATGGGTGTCTTGAACTCTATCGATCCTCCCCACATGGTCGCCAGCCACGAAAACACCTTCACGCCGGTTGGAACGGCGATGACCATCGATGCGAAGGCGAAGTAGCGCTGCGTGTCGACCGACAGGCCGGTCGTATACATATGATGTGCCCAGACGACAAAGCCGATCGCGCCGATTGCCACCATTGCATAGGCCATGCCGAGATAGCCGAAGATCGGCTTCTTGGCGAAGGTGGAGATGACGTGGCTGATGATGCCGAAGCCAGGCAGGATCATGATGTAGACTTCGGGATGGCCGAAGAACCAGAACAGATGCTGGTAGAGGATCGGATCACCACCGCCGGACGGCGAAAAGAAGGTCGTCCCGAAATTGCGATCGGTCAACAGCATGGTGACCGCGCCGGCGAGCACCGGCAGCGACATGAGAAGCATGAAGGCGGTGACCAGCATCGACCAGGCGAACAGAGGCATCTTGTGCATGGTCATGCCGGGTGCGCGCATGTTGAAGATGGTGGTGATGAAGTTGATCGCGCCCAGGATCGAGGAGGCCCCCGAAAGGTGGATGGACAGAATAACGAGGTCGACGGCGGGACCTGGCTGGCCATCCGTCGAATAAGGCGGATAGAGCGTCCAGCCGCCGCCATGGCCGAGCGTACCGGGCGCTCCCGGAACGAACATCGAGGTGATGAAGAGGATGAATGACACCACCAGCAGCCAGAACGAGATGTTGTTCAAGCGGGGGAAAGCCATGTCGGGTGCGCCAATCATGATCGGCACCATCCAGTTGCCGAAGCCACCAATCAGCGCCGGCATGAGGACGAAAAAAATCATGACCAGTCCATGGGCACTGACGACGACGTTGTAGACACCCGGATCGCCAAAAATCTGCAAACCTGGTTCTTGCAACTCCACACGGATCAACACGGAAAGCGCGGTACCGAGGCACCACTGTAAGGGAGCTATTTTTGGCTGAAGCTTCTTTGCATGCGCGTCAGCTCAATGCGTGGCCGGCCAATCCATAAACCCACGGTCCGTTTTCTTCCCGGTTCAGGAATCGGCCCCCTTTGGACATGGTCGGAACGGTCTCGGCAATGCCAAGGCGGCACTGCTCGAGAAATGCGGCAAACATGCCATCCTTCTCCCGGGTATCGACTCGGGCGAAGCGCCCAGCAAGATTTACATCCGGTTGTCGATTAATTCACAGCGATGCCAACCAGGGATCCGCCAGCCTTGACGTGGCGGTTGTGACGCTCAGCCCTCGTTGTCGAGCTCCTGCAAACCATTCTGGATGGCTTCGATGAGCATCGGCGTAGAGTAGGGTTTCTGAACCCAGCCGAGTGGTCTTGCCGCTTCGGCCCGAAGCTTTACATCGCGGTCAGCGTGCGCAGTTGCAAAGATGCACCGGATACCGAAGGCCCGGTAAAGTTCCAACGCTGCGTCGATTCCGTCGCGCTTGCCAAGCAAACGGATATCCATCAAGGCAATCGTGGGCTGAGCCGAGCGCGCAATTATGATGGCCTCCTCGGCTGTGCTGGCTATCCCAGCCAACACGAAACCTGCATCGCTAAGACTGGCCTCGATATCAAGTGCAATCAGGTAGTCGTCTTCGACGATCATGACGGATGGTTTGCCGGAAACTCTCGCTTCTGCACCAGTCCCATCGTCTCTGGAGAAAACTAGCTGAGGTCTGGATGGTCGGCTCGAAACCCCCGTCCGGCTTGTCTCAACTATTGCCGTTTTTAACGTCAAAGCCGTTCTCCCCGGGAGCCTGAGAAAAAATCACGATGCAGCGAGACGGATCTCGCTCAACTTCGAAAATCCCACCAATCTGGCGCGCCAATCCCTCAACCAACCGCAAACCTGACGAGGAATGACGCTCTGCCCGCAAATCGAAACCTGGACCTTCATCCTCGACCGTCAACACCTGCTTTTGACCGTTTTGCTTGATCTCAACCCGAATGGTGCTGCTTCCCTTGGCCGCTGATCCATGTTTGACCGCATTGACCAAAAGCTCATTGACTATGAGCGCAAGCGGCATTGCGATATCGTTGGGCAATTGGATGGGATCGGCGTCGCAAACTAGTTGGACATTCGCTGGAAACATCTGCTTTGTGGTTTCGCAAATGGCCCCGACAAAAAGTGGCGCGCTGAAATTGGATGCATCTGGCGTGTCGTAGAGGACACGTTGAGCCGCAGCCATGGTCGCCACTCGTTTGCTTGCCTCACCAATTGTCTTGCGAGCCTCGGGATTTTGACTGGTCCTGGCCGCTACCGAAAGCAAGGACGTCAACATCATCATGTTGTTCTTAACGCGATGGTTGAGTTCGTTAAGCAGGATCCGCTGTTGTGTCTCAGCTTGCTTGCGCTCACTTACGTCGACCAGCATGTTGATGCCGCCGACAATTTCTCCAGCTGCATCCCGCATCGGCGTCGGATAGGGAATGAATGGGATCCGGGTGCCGTCCGGCCGCTCGGCAATCGCCTCAACTCCCCGGACCGGTCGCCCTTCACGAAGCGAAACAGCCATTGGACACTGGTCGTGAGGAAGTGGCGTTCCATCTGGCCAATAGAGCTTCCAGGTAACGCACCATTCATCACTGCCGATCACCGGCGTTCGGCCGGCGAGTTCGACCGCTGCCTCATTGAAATAGGTGATCTTGCCCTGCTGATCGGTTGTGTAGATTGCTGCAGGGATGGCGGCAAGCAAATCCTGAAGGTGACGTTCACTGTCGCGCACCTTTGCCTCCGCGACTTTCTGCTCGGTTATGTCCCGGGCAATTTTGGAGGCGCCCACGATACGGCCCGCTGCGTCTCGGACAGGCGATATTGTCAGAGAAATGTCGACTAGCGACCCATCCTTGCGGCGCCGGATTGTTTCGAAATGATCGACAATTTCGCCATTGCGTATCCGACCCAGGATGAGCGGCTCCTCCCCCAGCCGATCCGGAGGGATGATGATCGTGATGGACTTGCCGAGCACTTCCGAGGCCGAATAGCCGAACAGCCGCTCAGCCCCCCGGTTCCACGTTAAAATGACCCCATTCAAATCCTTGCTGACGATCGCGTCATGGGAAGACTCCACGATTGCTGCCAGCCTCTGAGCAGCATTTTCGCCCTTTATGCGCTGAATGCCGAAACCGAGCTGACGAGCGATGGTCCGACCCAATTCAATCTGCTCTTCCGAATACTCCTGAGGCTGGTCGAAGTAGGCCATGAACTTACCAAGGAGCCGTCCACCTTGTGTGATCGGAATGAAGTAGACCGCACCGATTCCCTCGCTGCGGATCGCCTGTTTTAATTGTTCCGGCAAGTCCGCATGCTTTGCATCGCCGACACAGATAGGCTGCGGATCTTGGCTCTCCGTCGACCAAGGCGAGTGTCCTTCCACCGCTAAGCGGTAAGTATCGGACAGGCCACGCCAAGCCACAAACTTCATGCGCCCATCTTTATCCAACAGCAATATCGAAGCACGCTGGCATTGGAGCGCACGTTGGATCGCATCGAGCGCCGGCTCATACACATCCTCTTGCGTGCGCGCATGCTGCAGCATTTCAGTGAATCGATGTATCGCACCCTGTTCCTCGGCACGTTTGGCAAGCGCCGCCTCAACCCGCTTGCGCTCGCTGATATCGTGCTGAACCCGTACAGCGTATCGAAACGACCCCTCGCAGTCATGAACACTCGACGAAGTCACAACAGCCCAAAAAACTGATCCATTCTTGCGAACAAATCGCTTCTCAAGTGTGTAGCTGTCGATTTCACCGGCCATTTGCCGTCGATACTGCTCTCGATCTGCTTCAACATCGGCCGGAAAGGTGCGGTCAAAAATCGACCGTCCAATCAGCTCATCCTGCGTGTATCCCAAAAGGGCACACAGATGGGAATTCACCCGCAGCAGTTGCCCTTCGACATTCGCTTCTACGATACCTGCGGCAGCGTTCTCATAGGTGATGGCAAGGCGCCGCTCCTGTTCGCGTATAAGCTCCTGCGCCTTGATCATTTCAGTCACATCGATGGTGATGCAGCGGGTGTTGAGGAAGCGGTCAGCCACTAGGCGAACGTTGGACGTTATTTCTACCCAGCGGATCGACCCATCTTTGGCCCGCAGCCGGGCCCGGTAGTTTTTAAGTTCCTCCCGCCGGGACAGGCGGTCCAATATGTCTCCAATAGCAACCTGATCTGCGTGAAATTCGCGAATATTGCGGCCTATATATTCCTCGGCCGTGAATCCCAACATTTCCAATTCTGCGCGATTGGCACGCAGAATCGTGCCGTCTTTTCCGACGAAGTGAAGTGCGATGGCGGCATTCTCGAAAAAATCCTCAAACTCATCAGTGAGGATCGGATCGGGAAGCTGACGCTCGCGACTCCTCTCCGAGAAAGATGCCACCTCATCGACTCGAGCAGGAAGACCCCCTTGTTTCATTTGGTACCCCCGTCTCCTAAGAAGCAGTTGGAAATGCGTGAGAGGACCAAAGGTTCCACATTGCCCCTTCAGTCGGCGCCAGGCGCATCAGATCCGTCAATGCCAGGTGCATCGACACCGTGGATCGCGGGCTCCGTGGGTCGCCTGGATAGGTGCAAATTCAGCAGAGGAGCTCAAAAGAAAATCGCTTGCCGCGCGCCGTTGCTAGGCCTCATTGCTGCCTCTGGGGGAAGAAGCAGGCGAATAACCTTTCTATCGTGGCTCTTTGCGAAGGTTGAGATAAGTCGCATCGAACTCAGCGGCTCGCGCCAAGCGATCCCAGTTCGTGATGGTCACCACCTTACGCTGCCAGGTGATAAGGCCAGCACGGCGCAATGCCATGAGCGTCCGATTGAGATGGACAACAGACAGTCCGATCGTATCCGCCAGCATGTTTTGCGTGACAGGGAATTCGAATGACCATTCCCGGGTCAAGCCGACGACCTCCATCCGCAGGAACATCTCGCAAATGATGTGCGCCAGGTGGGCTTCAGCGGACCGGCGCCCCAGGCAGGCAATCCATACCCTCTGAATGGCGGCATCCACCGCCAATATCGTCATCAGCACGCGGAACAGATGCTGGTGGGTCTCAGTGATCCGACGCAGCGGATCATGGCCGATGAACGCCATGCGAGCCGGTGCCAAAGCAACGACGTTGTGGTCCATTACGTGCAACAGGAATGCATGCAGATCAACGAAGTCGCCGGGAATGTGGAGGGCCGTTATCTGGCGCCTGCCGTCGGCGAAGGTGACAGTTCTTCCCGTGATCCCCGAGACGATAACGCAGCTCTCCTTGGGTTCGGCGTGCTCCGCGACGATTTCGTCACCGACTTCGTAGTCACGTACCCGCCAGGGACCGTCCTGAAGTACTGCCCGGTCTTGATCCGTGAGAACGTCCCGTCGCTCCAGCACTTTGAACAACACCGATACGTCGACAACTGATCGGTTCGGCAGTATCGTCTCACTTGGCAAGAGTTACCTCCTCAATGTCGAGCGCCGCTCAAAAGCTCAGATCAGGCCGGATGGCGTGCCGTGCCTCGCCGCTATGCTTGGGAACTGATCACGTCGACAGCCATCAAAATCGTAGCATCATGGATAGTACCGCTGTCTAAGGGGTCGAGAGCGGCAAGCCAGACCATCCATTTCTTCGTGTGGCCGATAGCTCTGGCGTTGCCGAGCGCTCGCTCGCGATGCCCAGCACCCATTCCGGCAAGCTGCATCTCCCCTCATTCACCTAATGAACGTAAGGCTGCACGAGGCCGAAGGTTCCGCTCCACAGGAAGAAGAACGCTTCATATCTTCCCCTGGAGCGACACCTTCGCCCCAACGGCCGGACCACGATATGCATGTAAGGGACTTGGCCGGAGACCGGGGCTGCCCTCACCCCGACCGCATTACGCCTGGCTCGTCGGTATCGTCGATCGCGCCCATCGCCTTCTGGAGTGGATACCAGATCCTGAAATCCGCTCGTGGCAACGAGATAGCCGGGTTCCTCGTAAACTTCCCAAGATGTCGATCCAGACCTGAGGCGAATCCGGCAAGCATTGCTTCTTTGCTGCTCGTTTCGCCTGCCCGTCGGCCGCAGCAAGGTTCGCGAGCTCGGCGTGAATTGCCGGGTCCGCCGTGCTTTCTATGGACTCAAAACGGAATTTCGGCATTCACATCTCTCATTCTAGTTAGGGCGAAGCGCCGGCAGCCGGTTGTTGGCGGCTGTCGCTGTTCGAGCCATCGTCCGCGAGCACGGTCTTGGCGATGTATTCCTTGAGGTCGCCGACTTCCTCGCTGATCTCGTCCGCCAGTATCCCTTCGCTTTCAGCATCGGAGATACATTGATCGGCTAGCTTCTCGGCGACTATTTCGGCCGCCATTGCCGAAGGGGCATCGCTGATATGTTCATCGATCCATTCTCCGACGAAATGTGCCGTTTTGTTCACCAGGAGGTCCGCGTCGCCGGCAGCAGCGGTCTTGGGATTGGCAAAAGCGGGTTTGGAATCCATTTGAGCACCACCTTCAATGTGCACCTACCAACGCGGATTTCGCACGAAGGATGCAAACACCTTGTCGAAAGTGCCGTGGGCTCGGCGATCGACCCGAGTGACTTCTTGCGCCGATTTGAACGGTGATCATTGCTGCCGAAATGGTGAGATGGAGAATGCTCGCAGCTGCTCCTAAAACGGTCATCGAACGCCGCTTGGAATGGAACATGCGCTCCCACCACTGCTTGGCGCTCCGCCGGCATGCATTGTAGAGCTTGGCACAACGGGAACCTGCGTTGCAGTCGAAAGTTCTTGATGATGGCAAATCGCCCGATCACGAGCGTGCTCACCTCAATTGGCACGTTGACCTCTCGGCCGGCAGCATTCCTGGTGCTGCTGGCTTACGCGGCCCTTTGGCTATTTCTCGACAGGGCGAGTTTGAACTGGCACGGCGCGGCGACCCTGTTCACCTGGGCCATGACACTGTTCATTCAACGCGCAGAACATCGCGACACGCAGGCGATCCATGCCAAGCTGGATGAGATGTTGCGAACGAATAGCTCGGCATCGAACATCACCAGAATCGATGATGAGGAACCAGAGGAAATCGAAAAGCATCGCACTCGCAAACAGCAGGGCGATTGAGATGTGCCATGCGGACTCGCGGCGCTACGGGCGGGTGCGCACCCAGTGAGGTTTGGCGTAAACCGGGGAAGGCTGCTTAAGAGCCTCAAATACGTGGCCGTTGCCGTCATCGCCAGC
>NZ_JAIUIF010000026.1:0-42763 GCF_020165475.1 Mesorhizobium sp. BR1-1-15
GACGAGCTTTGGCTCTGCCAACCTGGACGAGCGCTCTTTGCGGCTGAACGACGAAGCCACGCTGAATGTCTACGGCCAGGATTTTGCCAAAACGCAGATCGACCTGTTCAACCAGGATCTTGCGCGATCCAGGCAGATCAGTTTGAGCGAATGGGAAGCGCGTCCCCTGATCGAAAAAGTATCGGACTGGCTGGCCAGCAGACTACACTCGCAACTTTAGAACCTCTTGGTAGGCAAGTGCCCGCAAACGGATACTCGTCGCTCGCGTTATCGAAGTGTCGCATCGGCGCCGTGATAGCGCGCCTGGATGCGGCATTGGCGAGACAGCACCATCGTGTGCGCGTTTAGGCAGTGCGTCGATACCGGTTGTTCGCAACCGACGGCGTGCCGGCCGCCTGCTGAAACACGGCGGAACAAACAACTAGCCGCCTCGTTTGAACGGGGTGCCGCCCGGCGCGCTTTCAAGCAGGAGATGAGGATGGCAACCAAGAAAGCTTCGCAGACAAAGGGACTTGAGGATCTCTTCCACGACGGCTTGAAGGATATCTACTACGCTGAGCGCAAAATCCTTTCCGCCTTGAAGAAGATGGCGAAGGGAGCTGAATCCGAAAAGGTGATTGCTGCCTTTGAGAAGCATCGAGGTGAGACGGAAGGCCAGATCGAGCGCCTGCAGCAGGTGTTCGAGATCTTCGGCAAGCGGGCACAGGGAAAGACCTGCCCGGCAATCGACGGCATCATAGAAGAAGGGCAGGAGATCCTGGAGGACTTTCAACAGGCTCCAGCCCTGGATGCCGGGCTCGTGGCCGCCGCGCAAGCCGTCGAGCATTATGAGATCGCCCGATATGGAACGCTGATCACCTGGGCCGGTTTGCTTGGGCTGAAAAACGCCGTTCCGCTGCTCGAACAGTCGCTCAAGGAGGAGAAGGCGACCGATGAAGCACTGACGCAACTCGGGGAGGCCGGTGTGAACGAGAGAGCGATGCAAAAGGCGGCCTAGATATCCGCACTGGATCACGCCGAGGAGGTCCGTCATGGATGTCCGGCCATTGATGGCGCTTGACCAAGCAGCGGCCGCGCCTATGTCCGCGGAACCGGCGTCGAGCAAAAGACAGCTCCTGTCCGAACGTCGCACCAAAGCTGTTGAGATCGATGAGATCGACCCAGGCGACGGCCGGGTGATCAACCATGATGGCGAGCAACTCGCTATCAGCGAGGCGGCAGACGGTTCGATTGCCGGCTGCATCGACGGTTGGAACCCGGTCGACCGGACATGGTACTGGTCCTGCCGCGGATCCGGCTTCGACAAACAAGGCGTGGTTCTTTCCGGGCCGGCAAACAGGGCACCCCAGACTCGAGCGCCGGTGCAGGCCGGGCTCCAGGGATGAAGATCCTCGTCACCGGCGCTACGGGTTTGATAGGCGCCTCACTATGCGCGCGCCTGGAAGCGGAGGGACACGAAGTACGGCGCGTGCTCCGCCGCGCCCGACCTGCGGGCTTTCCGAAGAATTCGGACGTCATCGTGGATATGACGAAGGCGGTCCGACCGGAGGACTGGTCTTCCCCTCTTTCAGGCGTCGATGCCGTCGTGAACTGCGCCGGCGTTCTGCAGGACAACGCGCGGGAAAAGGTTCAGGAGGTCCATGCCTTCGCCGCTTCCGCTCTCTTCAGGGCCTGCGAACGGGCCGGCATCAAGACGGTCATCCACTTCTCGGCGATCGGTGTCGACCGCGATCACCCGTCCGCCTTCTCCGCCAGCAAGCTGGCCGGCGACAAGGCATTGATGGCGCTCGATATCGGCTGGGTGATCCTGCGTCCCTCGGTGGTGCTGGGGCGCGGCGTCTTTGGCGCAAGCGCATTGTTGCGTGGGCTGGCCGCACTACCATTGTTGCCCGCCATGCCTGATACCGGTCGCCTGCAAGTCGTTCAGCTCGATGACATTGTCTCCACTGTTCTTTTCTTCCTCCAGCCCGCGAGTCCTACTCGCTTGACGCTGGAACTTGCGGGGCCGGAGGCACTCACCATGACAGAGCTCATCAGTCGTTACCGCCAGTGGTTCGGATGGAAAAAGGCGACCGTATTCACCGTGCCTGGCTGGGCGGCGAGAGGCCTCTATCGTCTGGGCGATCTGGCTGGATGGCTCGGCTGGCGACCGCCGATCCGCAGCAATGCGCAAAAAGAAATCACTCGAGGCGCTGTCGGTGATCCGCAGCCTTGGATCGCGACGACAGGCATTCACCCGGCAAGCCTCGCATCAGCACTTGCGGCCGACCCGGCAACGGTCCAGGAGCGATGGTTTGCCGGGCTCTATTTCATCAAGCCGGCGATCTTCGTTGTGCTGCCATTCTTCTGGATCATGACCGGCATCATCTCGCTCACGACAGGCTGGCGTAATGGCGTCGAACTGCTGATCGGCACTGCGGTGGCGCCCCACGCCGAGGCCGCGGTCGTGGCCGGTGCAATCGCCGACGCGGCTGTCGGCGCGCTAATTGCCTTCCGGCCGACAAGCCGCCCGGGTCTTTGGGGTGCGATCGCGATCTCGCTGTCCTACGCCATCGCCGGCACCATCCTGCGCCCGGATCTCTGGAACGAGTCACTCGGCCCGCTGATGAAGATCCTGCCGATCCTCGTCTTGCACTTCGTTGCCCTGGCGATCCTGGATGAGCGCTGATGCTTTATTTCGTAATCAAATATCTGCACGTCATCGGCGCAGCCGTGCTGCTTGGGACAGGGGCGGGGATCGCCTTCTTCATGCTCCTTGCCCACCGGACCGGCAATGCCGCAACGATCGCGGCAGTTGCCCGCATCGTGGTTGTCGCTGATTTCCTCTTTACCGCGACTGCCGTCGTCGCGCAGCCGATCACCGGGGTAGCCCTTGCCTGGCAGGCTGGCTATTCACTGAGGGAAGGATGGATCGTGCTGTCGATTGTGCTTTATATCGTGACCGGCCTGTTCTGGCTGCCGGTTGTTTGGATGCAGATGGAGATGCGCAATCTGGTGGCGCGCGCCGCCACATCTGGCGACCCGCCGCCGGAGCGATACAACAAGCTGTTTCGGTTGTGGTTTGTCTTCGGCTTCCCAGCCTTCGCCGCCGTGCTCGCCATCTTCTGGCTCATGATCACGCGTCCCCTCATCGATTTGTTCGATTGACGGTGACGATGGTTCGCTGGCCAAGTGATGGGCAGCAGGTGAGTTCCGCCAATACGGCTACTTCACCCTGAGCAGAGGCGCGACGCCATAGAGTGCTTTCCCCCGGGATTGGCGGCACGGGAGAAAGCGTTGGCGTCAGCCCCGAGCTGGAAGGTGTCACTAGGCGCGAGCGCGGTTGCCGTCCGACCCCCTGGCGCGACTGGAGCCTTTGGCAGAACCGATCTGTTCGCTCTGTGCTCCGCTGTCCGCGCGGGGGGAGCCAAGCATGGGTTCCTCACCCATCGGCTGGCCCGGGACGGTCGTGAACTCTCCGTTGCCGTCAATGGATTTGCCGCTCGACCAACGGCCCTCGGGCGGCGGCACGCCGTCGACGAAACAGTTGACGAATGCATAGCTGACGTCGCGAAGTTCCTGTTCCTGGGGGAAGGAGTTTGGAACCGGCAGCGAGGTCGCGAGCCCACCCATATCCTCGATGGCTGCTAGCCATTGCTGCTGGTGCATCGTGTCGCGGGCGATCAGGAACGATAGCATCTCCTTCATGCCGGGATCGTCGGTCATATTGTAGAGGCGTGTGGCAAGCACTCTGCCACTGCTTTCCGCCGTGACATTAGCGATCATGTCGGCGGCGAGATTGCCGCTGGCGTAGACGTGTGAAGCATTGAAGGGCACGCCGTTTGAATTTTCCGGCAATGCCGCGAGTCCGGTGGAAAGGATGTGGCGGAAGTTCATGCCGTTCAACACGGAGCCGCCGATCGTATCGGCTGAAATGTCTTCTTGCAAAGACAGCGGCGCCCCTTCCAGATTCAACGCCACGGCCGTCGCGAGCATCTCGATGTGGGCGAGTTCCTCAGTGGCGGTGTTCAGCAGCAGGTCCCGGTACTTGCTTGGGCCGCGCGCCCCCCAGGCCTGGAAGAAGTACTGCAGCGCAACTCGTATCTCGCCTTCGACGCCCCCGATCGCCTGCTGCAAGGCGCGAGCGAAGATCGGGCTGGGCGTTTCCACGCGCACAGGGAATTGCAATTTCTTGTCGGTGTAAAACATCTCATATTATCTCCATTGATCTCGCCCAACCGACCGCAGAACCAGATGTTCCTTCTGTTCGACAGTATTTATCCTGACCATGTCGAGTTGCACGCGAGTGCGCGAAACGTGTGCAATCCGCTTCGGCAGGGCGCGGTTGTTTGGCGCAAGACCACCATGAAGCGACCCGCGGGGTGATCGCCTTCACCCCGCCCTCAAGGCCGCCCTGGTGCCCGGTTCGTCCCCCCTCATGGCGTCAAGCAGCTTGGACAGGAACGCCGCTAGCGCTTGTTCAGGCTGAGCCGCCTCTTCACTCAACATTTCGATGCCCCATCGACCCAGCACCGCCTCCTGGACGACGCTCGGGCTTGGCATGAATACGAACGATCTGGGGCGGTCGGTCTCATAGCCGGACAGCCTCCAGGTCTGCCACAGGCGGTGCAAAAGCAGGCGGATGTTCATATCCGACATGCTGTAGCCGATGAAAAGGATCGTCCGCCCCGATGCATCCGCGCGGAATTTCACATCCAGGGTGAATCGAAGGACAGCCGGTCGAAATAGTCGGTCTCGGCCAGAATGAGGGAGGAGTCGTCGTCGAAGTCGCCGTGGTATTTGACGATCTGGGTGACCCCGTTGCTGGCTTTGGCGATGTCTTTTGCGTTTGCCACCTTCACGTAGTCGCGGCTATGGACTTCGAAGGCGACCTCGAGGTTGCGATCGTAGTTGGTCGTGTAGATGATCGGGAAGTCCAGTGCCACGATCAGGCGGTGGATCTCCGAACGTCTCACTTTCTCATGCGAGACACTCCAGTTCCGATCCATCCAGCTTCGCAGCGGTCCGATGGTGCCCCGCTTCAACCGGTAGAACTCCGCCAGGGTCTGGTAGCTGACGTCCGACGGCGCGATGATGCCATCATCGATGCCCAGGTCCTCGACCAGATGATCGATGAGCTTACGCCAGGAGGGCAGGCCGACACTCATTGACACGCCAGCCCCAACGAACAGGATCGCGCGCCGCTCCCTGACGGAACGCGCGAGCTCCTCGATGGGGGAAAGCATGGACAAACCTCCGACCGATAATCATCCCAACTACCGGGACGGTCGCCGGTTCCATTCTCGTGCAGGCGGTGACCCGCCGTGGGGGTTTGCGACGCGCCGGGGAACAATCATCCGCATGGGGTTCGTAACGGGCGCAGCCGGAACAAAGCATTGTGCTCGCGGTTTAGCTCCGGCGCCGATCGCCAGCGGAGAAATGCATCAATGACAATCAAGGAGCCGGCACACTCGGGTAGGCTAGCCTGGCCGCACACAGCCAAGCGCGGCATGGACGAGCAGGACAGAAGCCAAGCAGAGGCTCGCGCCAGTCGGCATCCTGAAGCCGATCCTGTCGACGAATCGCGTAGCACCGTGAACTGCAACGAGCTACGGGCAAATCGCCAGACCCGCGAGAGAGCATGATGGCCAGGCCGGCCCCCACCGAACGATCCGGCCCGGTCCAGGATGTGGTAGACGGTGGTCAACACCGAGCGGTCGGCCGAACCTTCGAAAGCTTCTTCATGGCCGGCTTTGAATGTTCCTCCCACAGGCGGAACGACGGTGTCCGGCTCGATCTTGTTCGCGCTACCTCGCACAACATCCATGCCTTGGCGGACTACCGGAGCTGTGCCGAGCTCGGGCTTCGAACGATCCGAGACGGGTTGCGCTGGCACCTGATCGAAACGGCGCCGGGCATCTATGACTGGTCGAGTTGGGCGGCCATGATCGAAGCGGCTCGTGCCGTTGGCGTGCAGGTGATCTGGGATGTTTTTCATTACGGATCGCCCGATCACATCGATCAGGGATCGCAGGAATTCATCGACGCCTACGCCGCTTTTGCCGCGGAGGCCGTGCGGTTCCATCGCTCCTTCACGGGCACCTCTCCGCTGCTTTGTCCAATCAACGAAATCTCGTTCTTTGCCTGGGCCGTCGAAGTCGGCTACTTCCCGCGTGTCGGCCCAAAGAAGCGCGGATGGTTCAAACGGCATCTCGTTAAGGCAGCGGTCGCGGGCATCCGTGCAATGCGACAGGCCGACCCCGACTGTCGATTCGTCTGGGCTGAGCCGCTGATCCATATCGCGCCTCGCGACGGCAGCCGAGCGGAACGGCAACGCGCGCAGAACGCCCGGCGAGGTCAGTTCGAGGCGTATGAGATGCTGATGGGACAGGTCGAGCCTGAACTGGGCGGCAGCCAAGATCTTGTCGACGTGATTGGCCTGAACTTTTATCCTCACAACCAGTGGTATCTAAACGGTCCGACCATTCCCATGGGCCACCATGAATATCGGGCGCTGTCCGAGATGTTGCTCGAGGTCGCTCACAGGTTCCGCAAGCCGATGTTCATTGCTGAAACCGGGTCCGAAGGATCCGCCGGGCCAGCATGGCTGCATTATGTCTGCGATGAGGTCCGCGCCGCGATGAAGCTGGGCGTCCCCATCCAAGGCATTTGCATTTATCCCGTGACAGCCTATCCGGGTTGGGACAATTCCCGCCACGCCGAAGTCGGCTTGTTTTCTACCGTGCACGCGGATGGTTCGCGCAGCATCCGGCAGCCAGTTGCGGACGAGCTGGCGCGCCAGCGCCTTCTGTTCGCGTAAGCCCGGCCATCACGCGTGCAGCATGGGCCTGTCGGGTAGAACGGCATCGCGTTCGGCTTCGTCCGGCAAATGGTTACGGCGCGAGCACAGCAAATGTCGGCGCCTCCAAAGAAGCCGAGGCCGGCAGGGTCTTTTGTATCCTCGCGAATGTGGCCAAGGCCTGACCCACCACTTGATCCATGTTGTAATAACGGTAGGTCGCTAGCCGTCCAACGAACCAGACGTTTGGGCAGGCGTCCGCCATTGCCTCGTAGCGTTTGTACAGCTCCTCGTTCTCGGCTCTCGGAACAGGGTAATAGGGATCGCCTATATCGGTCGGGTATTCGTAGGTGAGGCTGGTTTTCGGATGCCGTTGGCCTGTCAGATGCTTATACTCCGTGACGCGGGTGTAGTTTTCCGTCTGCGGATAGTTCACCACCGCCACTGGCTGGAATTGTTCGCAATCCACTGTCACATGGTCGAACCGCAAGGAACGGTAAGGCAGACGGCCGAGCCTCCAATCAAAATATTCGTCAATCGGCCCGGTATAGATCAGCTGCCGAAAGCCGATCTTCTCGCGTATCTCGCCATAGTCGGTCTGCAGCATCACCTTGATTTCAGGCCTGTCCAGCATCCGCTCGAACATCCGCGTATAGCCACCGGCGGGCATGTTCTGGAACGTGTCGCCAAAATAGCGGTCGTCGCGGGTGGTGCGGGTCGGCACCCGTGCCGTTACGGACTTGCTCAGTTGAGACGGATCCACGCCCCATTGTTTACGGGTATAACCGCGGAAGAATTTTTCGTAGAGTTCCCTGCCCACGGTGCTGACCACCACGTCTTCGGCGGTTCGGACCTCCTCCACCGTTTCGCGTCGCGAAGCGAAGAAGTCTTCCAGTTGGTCGGAGGTGAGATCAAGTCCGTAAAGACGATTGATTGTGTCGAGATTGATCGGGATGGGCAGCAGTTTGCCGTCCACCGAAGACAGGACGCGATGTTCGTAGGGCCGCCACGCCGTGAACTGCGACAGATAGTCGACGATGGATTGCGCGTTGGTGTGGAAGATGTGGGGACCATAGCGATGGATCAGGAGTCCCGCTTCGTCGTAGCAGTCATAGGCGTTGCCGCCGACATGATTTCTGCGGTCTATGAGCAGGATACTTTCGCGGCGTTGCGATGCAATGCGCTCGGCAAGCACGCTGCCGGCAAAGCCGGCTCCGACGATCAGCCAGTCGAACATCGTCAGGCTCTCCTGCGCAGCGGAACGACAGTTTTCATCGCCTGGACACCCTGGATGTGTGAGGCCATGGCATCCCAAGTACGTTCCCACGACTTGTCGGCGAGGTAGGCATCAACTTCCCTCACCTGCAGGTCTTTGGGGCGGGCCAGAATGGAGCGAAGCTTGATCGCAATATCGTCGGCGTCGACGATCTCGACGAGACCCGCCGCACCGTAGGTGCGAACGACATCGACGATGGCGGTGGAGATCACCGGCAGTCCGGCCGCAAGAAACTCGGGGGTCTTGGTTGGGCTGATGTATCTCGTTGCCTCATTGAGTGCGAATGGCATCCATCCGCCTGCCCAATGACGGAGATAGCTCGGCAGGTCGGCATAGTTCTTGGGACCGAGCCAATGCAAATTGCCAGCCCGTGGCAGGATCGCCGAATCGATCTTGACCACCGGCCCCAGCATGACGAACTGGATGTCGGGCATTGCCGCAGCCGTCTGGCCCACAAGGGCGATGTCGAGCCGTTCATCTATCACGCCGAAATAGCCGACCCTTGGATGGGGGATGCCTGCCTGGTCGGCCGGTTCGTCGCCACCCCCTCTCGCCCTGCTGAAATGAGCAGCATCGATGCTGCTTGGGAACGGAAAAATTGAACGATGCTGACTGCGCTTTGCCTCATAGAGGCTTTGCCCGCCCGTGAAGACCAGATCGGCGCGGCCGAACAACTCCTTTTCCATCTGTGCCAATTCCGCCGGCGCGTCGCGGAAGGCGGACAACTCGTCCATGCAATCGTAGATGCACACATTGCAGCGAAGATGGCTGCTGAAGCGCAGCGCCATTGGCGTGTAATACCAGGCAATCAGCCGGTCATGAGGAACCGGCGCGACGAGTTCATTGACGAAACTTCGCTGGATCGCATCCACCTTTGTCGCTGATGTTCCAATGGGGACGACCGGCGTGACAACCCTGATTGCCGGAGCTACGTCGTTCACGCGCATGAAGGGACCGCGGACATCTTCGAAGGCTGGTTCTTCGAAGTAAATTACCTGTTGCTGCCGGGCGGCGAGGGTCAGGAGGTGCTGTGGCCTTTGAAATACAAAATTCCATCGGAGATGTGAAAAGCAGATAAGTACTGAATTATACGCCTGTGATGTGCTTTTTTTTGTTTTTGAAAGCGCGATGTCCATATATTTTCCCTTTTAATACGAGTTATAACTGCGAAAATTAACGTAGGTTAATTTTTCACGTTGCCATCTGATACCCATCAGTCCTATCTAACTTGCGATTCAGTAAGTTGTTCCAACGGGATTAATTGACCCGCGTAGGTCGATCGCCGGCCTCGCCCGACTGCTTCGCAGGCGGTGTCGGAATGCGGCATGAGATCCGCTGGAATTGGGACTACGGCGGCGCCCTAACGTGGCGCTTTGCCACGCATCCAGCTGTTGAAGGCCGGCGGGAAAATCAACACGTGTTAGCCGACGCTGCTAGAATACGAACGCCTCGAATCAGTTTGTTTGGACCTGGGTGTCGGAAGCTGAGAGAGGCGGTCGAGGTTTGTGGACATGAAGATCAATTTCGAAACGCACGTCTTTCCGTTGTTTCACCCGCAGCAGGTGGACGACCTGAAAGATCCTTGTCCCGTATTCGACGGAACGCTCTGGCACATGTTCGGATCGAGCGGCACCGTTACGAGGGAGGAATGGAAGATACTGCACGCCACAGCGCCGGATCCGCGTGGCCCCTGGACCGAGCATGAACCGATCGCCTTGCCGATCACCGGCTCGGGTGTGGCGGCGCCCGGTGTCATCCACGAAGGCGGGGTTTTCCACATGTTCATCCAGACCGAATTCATGAAGTCGGGTGGGCGGTGCGAGCATGCGGTGTCTAATGATGGTTTCCACTGGGTTGTTTTGACGTCGGCGATATTATCCCTGCCGGACACCGATGAAGATGGCATCTACGATCCCCATCCGGCGGTCATCGGCGGCAAGCGCTACATCGTCTACTCGGGAATGCCGAAGTTCAGCAGGGTCCCGCAACCCGACGTCTATCTCGCACGCAGCCAGTCCGACTCCTGGTTCGGACCATGGAAGCGCGTTGGCAAGATCCTGGACCACCTGGACGTTCCGCATCACAACGCACGCGAGCATCCCGACTATGAATGGGGCATCGAAGGCGCTCAACTGGTCGAGTTGCCGGATGGACGCGTGCTGCTCAATGCAACCTGCTTCCTGCCCGAGGGGCCGCGCGGCAGCCGCCAGCGTGTATTCTTCGCAATTGCCGATCGCGTCGAAGGACCTTACGTGTCCGTCGGCCCAGTGCTGGATCCGGGCGAGCCGGGAGAGAACGGGCACTCGACTGTGATGATAGAGGGCCGGCAACTGACGCTGTTCTATCAGAGCCGGCGCGAGGCAACGAATCACAGGTGGCGCTATGGGCTGGCCACGTGCGACCTGGATCAGCAGATTTTTTCAAACGTCGCTTGACCCAGCGCGCCCGGAAAGGCGCTATCACCGCGACGGTCAACCGTCCCCCACGCCTGTAAGTGAGGACACAAGTGCTCGCTTCGATCGCGGATCGGACGACACCCGCAGGCAATCAGCCCTGGGGTGGATCTCCGCGATCGCGGTAGCGGCGACGTCTTCGCTGAATCTGATACGGACGTTCGGGCATTGCGGTCGCGGGAGGATTCCGGGTCGATGGGTGGTCTTCCTTGAGAAGGCGAATGATGGCGTCAACCGGATCCGCCAGCGATTCACGCGCCCGCGGTCGAAGCATGTGCCTGAGACCTGATACGATTTGCTGCAGCATCAAACTCCACCTATTGTTCGGGCTGCCAAACATCGTTTGCCAAGATTTGTTCCGGCCCGTGGCTGCGCGGTCGTGGTCTGGACATGGACTATCATCATCCTCATCGCCGCAATGCCGAAAACAGAGCATCAGACCCTTATGCTTCGACCACCGCCCCATCCCTCCCACGGGCGAGCACGGAGCGGGGCATGGCCGAGTCGCTGGTGAAAACGGCAGAGTGACGTCAAAATTTCCCACTAATCAGCTGCCAACGACTTCTCAACCGTCGAGCAGATAGCCCTTGATGGGAGCGGGGTCTCCCCACGACGTTGGCGACCGGCCAGCGTCTTCCATCTGCGGGTGACGATGAGGCCATCTGGCAGTGGTGCCGTCGGCGGGAGGGACTGGCGCTGAGGAGGACAACCGGTTACCCTTTCCCAACGGCTCGTCGGTGGGGGATGGGAGTGCCAGGCTGACGCCGGCGGCCCACGTTTCGGTTGGCGACGCTGCTATCGACCAGAGACCTCGAAAGCTCGCTGGCGATCGCCTAGGCTCAGGGTGCACCCCCGCCGGTTGATCGTCACTCTCGACTTCCCCATGTCTGCGGCCGAGGTTACCGCTTCACCAGCTCATGGGTTCCGACAGCACCTGCAGGATGTTGAGCTCAAAGGTCCCGGGTGCGTGGCTGGCGTCGGCCAACTGCCGGGCGTCCCACTCTCGGGCAATGCTGCCCTCGGCCAGAAGCACCGCGCGGCTGCACAGGCCGGGAACCGCTTCGACCAGGTGGGTGGAGATGATGACGGCTTGGCGGCGGCTCGCCGCCAATGCAAGGACGACGCGTTTGACCTCCAAGGCGGCAAGCGGATCAAGGCCGTTCAGGGACTCGTCCAGGAAGCGGCGGCGCCCCGAGGAGAGCCGCGGCAATGGCGATCTTGGCCCGCGTACCGAGTGAATATTCGGCGATTGGTCGGTCGAGCCAGCGGTTGAGCCCGAGCCGGTCGGCGACATTGACGCCAGGCCAGTCGTCTTCGGCGCAGCCGCGGATCGAGGCGACGAGCTCAAGATATTGCCGCCCGGTCAGCGCCACTGGTAGATCGGATGGATCCATGGCAAGGCCGAAGCCGAACTTGGCGCGCTCCGGTGCGCCGGCAAGGTCGATCCCGTCGATCGCCACGGTCCCCCCAAGTGGCGGAATCTGGCCGGTGATCGCCCTGAGCAAGGTGGACTTGCCCGAGCCGTTGGCGCCAAGCAGGCCAAGGATGTCGCCTCGGTCGATCGACAGATCGATGTCGCTGACGACCGCGCGGCCCCCATAGCCGGCGCTGAGCCCGCGAACCGCGAGTATCTCGACGGGATCGGCGCTGCTATCCATGGCGATATCTCCGTTGCGCCCGGTGCCACAGGAACAGGACAAGGGCGGCAAAGCCAATCAGCACCGTGCGCCCATATTCGAGCGACTCGTAGCTGGTGTAGGCGATAGCCCCGAGGAAGCTCAGCGCGGCGACGAACGGCGCGGCCATGAAATAGGCCGCAAACACCGCATAGGCGCCGTTCAGCGCCAGCAGCCAGAAACCGCTGGCAAGCGGCATAGCCCAGGCCGACGGCTCTGCCGCTAGGGCAGCGGTGGCGGGCAGGACAAAATAGCCGACCGACAGTTGCAGCGGGAGCCGCGTCAGGCGCAGCCAGACCCTCGCGGAGCCGAGCGGGGCAGTGCGCAACACTGGCGAGCCGAGCGGATGGAACCGCGCGCTCAGCATGAATATGAGAAGGCCACCGGTCAGGCCGGCCATGGCCGCCGGCACCGCGTCATGGCGAACCAAGCTAATGGAAGCGGAGGTTGGCGCCCCCAGACCGAACAGGACAGCTGCTCCCGCCAGCCGCCATGAAAGCGTTACGTGGCCGGCGGGCAAACCCCAGGCCCAGCTCGAGATCCAGGTCGGCGTCGAGCGATCGAAGGCGCCGAGCAAAGGCTTGCGTCCGCCGCGAACGCTCACCGGATGGGCAGTGTCGGTGTTGACCAGATCGCGAGCGCTGCGCAGGCGCAGGACGGCTGCCGTGCAAACCCGCGCCAAACAGGATCGCAGCGCCGAGACCCCAGGCGTGTGCGAGAGGTTTTGCGATGACGAAACAGCCAAGGCCCACTGCCGCCGCGACGATGAAGGTAGTGAGAACGCCTGGCACACACGCTGCCGTCGCCGCCATGCGCCGGCGCTCTACGAGTGAAAGTGGCAATGCCCTGAGAAAAGGCGCGAAGGCGCGCGACAGGCAAAGCCTGGCGAGCGCGCTACCGGTGAAGGTGCCAAGCAGTAGAAGTGCGGCCGGCAGTCCGACCGTCCACATCATCTGGGCCTGCCTAAGCGTGGCGGATGTCGCCTGCAATGCGACGACGATGTCGGCAACGGCGTAGGCGAACAGAGCACCACCTCCAGCGGCGATCCAAACAAGATCGCGGCGGCGCGTCGAGCGCAAGCCAGCCGAGAGTTCGCGCCGGAGTAGGGTCAGGACAAGCCTGTCGTGCCGCATTGTTCTATCATCGCGATCGACCTCGCAAACCGGTTGGATGTCGACATAGGTCGGCGACGAGTGTGCCGCCAGTAGGGCCGTCGCCCTCAGCCTCCCATGCGCGGGCTTTGCGCTGACGTTTCTCAGCGCTGACAGGAGACAGTCCTGCATCGTCGCCTGAAGGCTGGTTGTGACGGTGCGCACCGCTGTCATCGCGTTGTTCACCGCGGCTTCGTTGAAGGGCGTGGCTACTGCGCCGTCGCCAAATTAGCGCGCGGTGCGCAGGTCACCCAGCGCCTGGAAGGCGCGCCCACGGTTGTCGCACAGCATGCCGCGGTTGCCGAGCCGCGCCTGCGCGGTCTCGGCGCGGTCCTTAATGGCGTGGCGGGCGCTCTCTATTTCATTCCATGACGCCGTTGCCATTACGGTCGAGATTCCTGAACAGGCGCTCGCGGGCGGTCGCCACCTCCTTCGAGATGACGCCGTCGCCGTTGGTGTCCATCCGTTGCTGAATACGCTTGCCGGGCATGTCCGTGCCGATCGGCGCGTGCCCGCTCGGCCTGCGCGGCTATCAGATTACCGAGACCGGCACCGAAGTCGGCGGCTTCGTCGCGCGCGAATGCCGCTTGCCCAGCCTCTCGGCATGGGGCCGGGTGGGCCAGTATCAGCTCAGCCAGATGCCCAATGTCGACGTCTATTTCGAAAGCCGATTGTCGGCGCAGGACTTACTGGCCTTGGGCTTTCAGAACATCGCCATCGCCACCGGATCGACATGGCTCCGCGACGGCGTGGCGCGCGCGCATGTCGTGCCGATGCCGGTGGACCCAGCCGTGGCGGCATACACGCCGCCATGTAGCGCGGCCTGCCGGTTATCTCCTAATCGGAGGCTTTCAATTTGTTTATCGCCAACGCCGCGAAACTTCGGCCCTTGCACTGTTCCCATACAATGCATGTGTTCCCCCAGACTCGCCCGCTTGCCGAGATGTGGCAGGCTTTTTCCGCTTAGATGCAACCAATGGTTTGGGGCCACGTTGCTGCCCTGGGCCAGCATCGTCCTCCGTTGGCCAGCTCCCAGAAGCCCGCCACTGCTTCTCAGTGGCGAGCTTTTTCTTTTCCGAGAAACGAAGGGCCAGTTGGCTAGTTTGGTTGCGAAGGAGGATCGATCCGATGCAAAAGGATAGCGATGGGCACGAGAGGGAGAATCAGCAATTGCTCGCCCGACGGCTCGCAAACGAGGTCGGCATTCCCGAAGTGGATGCACTGGATCTGATCAAGCTCATCGGGACAGACTGGAACTCGCTGCTGCGCGAAGCCCGGTTTCTAAAAACCCAGCGCCGGCCATTTTGATGTCGGCCAGGATCGCGGCCCGTGAAGCCCTTGCGCGACCGGAGGTCCTGCTGCATGTTTTCGCGGTTGGACTTCCGGGAGAAAATCATGCCAATTCAACGAAAGGCGGCCGAGGCCGGTATTTTCGACGAATCCGAGTTGGCACTGCTTGGGCGGGTCTTCGACGAGCTTAAGCCGGACAACCCATTGCCTGATGAGCGCGACTCGATTGCCTCCCGGATCATTGCAAATTACATGGCAGGTGTGGTTGACGAGGCCGAGTTGTTTTCGCTTTCGAGGCAGCCGCTGGGCCGTTAGCCAAAGTCACGGAAACTAACCGCCTGCCCAGTTTTGCGTTTAAGGGCGTCTCTCCCGCATTTCGCCTACGTCTTTTTGCGGCCAAACACTTGCTGCCGAAGGTGGCGGGCTTTTTACTGTGTGGGTGGAACCCCATCTGGCGACAATCGTTCTGTGCGGCAACACTGCGGGACCGTTAGATCAGGACAACGATGCGGAGAAGGCAACGGTTCACCGACAAAGAAAGGCACGAGAGAAAGGAGCGTACCTCGGATGTTGCGCGCGAGCTGATCGAGGTCGAGCGGGCGGCACGGGATGCGAAGACAGCTCGGCTCCGGGAGCAGCGGCTGACCGCTGAGATTCGCAGCTCAGCACCTAAGAAGGTGCAGCCCCGATAGCTGCTTAAGGGAGGCAGCGATGCTCGATACCCATGATACCCATATAGACATTGCGCGGGCGGCTATTGAAGCCACCTTTTTGTTGCGACGTCATTCCATGGTAGCAAACGCCGCATTTCGGCGCGATATTGATCACTCCCGACGCGTGCTCGCGGCATCACGAGAGCTTCTGAAACGCCTGCGCCAAAGCCATGGCGATGACACCTCCCGAGCTTGGGCGGATGCAGACCCGGCTCCCTTCACTATCTCAGCGTTCGATGCCGATGTCCTCCGCGCAGCGTTCAGAGATTTGGTGTTGGGAACGAGCGTGCCCGAGTGTCAATGGCGCGATCTGGCTAAGACCCTGGTACTCGGGTACGCCGGGTGTGATGAGGTCCAAATTGGCTTGCTGGATTGGATCACCAGGAAGTAAGTACCTTGTGCCAAGTCGAGTTGAGCGCGTGTTCTAGAGATCCACCAGGCGCGCCACGAGGGGATTGCGACGTCTCGACTTCAGGAGTTTATCTCAACTGTCCGAATGGCGATTTGACATACCCAACCCGCCGCCAGCTATGGCGGAGGTCGGGTTCGTTCTAGGTCTCAGTCGTAGACTTTGACGATCTTGCGGGTGCCCGGGTCCACCAAAACCGTGCGGTTGTCGATCACCACATACCGGTATTTGACATTGGGGACCTCATGGAGCTCGACCGTGTCCGGCAGAGCCGTGCCGACATTCAGCTCAAGTCCGAGAAGGTTCACGGAAGCCAGCGGTTGCTTCTTCACGTATTTGCGCACGACGGTGTCCTGTTCCGGTGTGATGACAACATCCTGTGCCGCAACTGCGCCGACGCCGGCCAAAAGCAATAGCGCGGCAGCGGTGCTGGTAAGGGGGATCCTCATGGTTTTTCTCCTGTTGTTCCGGCGACAGCACAAGTCTTCTGTGCGCCAGGCAACTGAACACGTCGGCAGGCCGAACGTTCCTCGATCAGGCTTCAGTCGGAATCCTGACCAGACCAAAGGCCGATCACAAAACGCAATGGTCTTATCTCTTGAGACTAGGCGGAACGGCTTAGGGCTAGGCTAGTTGCTTCTCCAAATTCGGAGAAAGCAGATGGATAAAAGCATTGGCCAAGCGCGTTGGTTGCTCGCGCCAACTTTCGCCGCAGCCGTCACATTTTTGGTGATCGGCATATTCCTTGGCTGACATGTTGTGGATCGGCACAGCTACGTCCCTTCCTGTGCTGATAGGACCCGCAAGCCGCCTCGGTGGCTGGCGGGCCCTCTATTTGCAGTATGTTTGGTGAGCAAAAGACAATGACATCGATCCAGAGAACTAATGAGAGTGGCAACGCAAACCAACAGGCAAATGCGGGCTGCTCTTGCTCAATGGAACATACCTCCGCCCTCGCAGTTATGTGCGTTCCGATTGGCTAGTGTGGAGAAACCATGAAGCGAGACTTTGAATACCTGTGCGCTTGGGCCAGCGCACGGGGCATTAAAATCTATCAGCGTTCAAAGACAGTATGGATCGCGGCTGGCGGCTTTCGAGGTCGCGATTTGGAAGTTAAGGGGCGGTCGCCAGCTATTGCACTCTCATTATGGATTGAGGCTACCCAGTACAGAGGTACCATATAGAACTGTTGGCCGGCGCCTTTTGGGGGGGCGGGGGGGTAAACCCGGCTTTTAATAGGGCGCCGGCCTAGCGGGTTGGGGTCCGCCAAGAAGTATATTACCAGAAAACCCTGATGGTAGATATCCCGCGATAACAGAATATCTGCGCGTAAGATTGGTCCGAGTCAGTCGATCTCGAGCGGCTCGTGGTCTGGGCAGCCTCAATGCAGCGCTCGATGGCGATGCCTCGACCACCGACAAGGTCGTCATCCATGGCAACACCTCCGGCACCGGCATTCTTGCGGTCGCCAATGTCGGCGGGGCAGGGGCGCAGACGGTGGAAGGCATCAAGATCATCGATGTGGGCGGAAGCTCGGCCGGCACCTTCTCGCTTGCCGGCGACTATGTCTTCCAAGGCGACCAGGCCGTGGTCAGCGGCGCCTATGCCTACCGGCTCTATAAGAATGGCGTCAGCACGCCGAGCGACGGCGACTGGTATCTGCGCTCGGCGTTGACCACCCCGACCGGCCCACAGGGACCGCTCTATTCGCCGGCCGTGCCAATCTATGAGGCCTATCCGGGTGTCCTGCAGAGCTTGAACGAACTGGGCACTTTGCAGCAGCGCGTCGGCAACCGTTCATGGGTGGGTGCCGCCCAGGGCGCCGACGAGATCGGCAGCGTTCCCACACAGAACGCGATCTGGGCCCGCATCGAGGGCGCCCACACGCGGCAGAGCCCCGAGAGCGCCACCACCGTCTCGGACTATGACGTGACGACATGGAGACTGGAGTCAGGCGTCGACGGCCTGCTCTATGAGGACGCCACCGGCATCCTGCTTGGCGGTGTCTCTTTCCACTACGGTACAGCCTCGTCGGACATCTCCTCGATCTATGGGGCCGGCTCCATCGATGCCACCGGCTATGGCTTCGGCGGCACGCTGACCTGGTATGGCGACAACGGTTTCTACACCGACGCCCAGGCCCAGGTGACGTGGTATGACAGCGACCTGAAGTCCGCCACGCTGGGCAGCGAACTTGCCAATGGCAATAACGGGTTCGGTTATGCTCTGAGCATCGAAGCCGGCCAGAAGTTCGCGCTCCAGGGCAAATGGACACTGACGCCGCAGGCTCAACTCTCTTATTCCTCAGTCCGCTTCGACGGCTTCACCGATCCGTTCGATGCGGCAGTGTCGCTCGACAGCAGCCAGACGCTCATCGGCCGTGCCGGCCTGTCGCTCGACCACGAGGATGCCTGGACAGGAGCTCAGGGAAGGGTAAGCCGATCGCATCTCTACGGCATCGCCAATCTCTACTATGACTTCCTGGACGGCAACGACGTCGATGTCTCCGGCACCGCGCTGCACGAGCACGACCAGCCGCTATGGGGCGGGCTGGGTGTCGGTGGATCACTGAGCTGGAACGAAGACCGCTACACCGTCTTCGGCGAGGCCTTCGCCAAGTCGAGCCTGAAAGAGTTCGGCGACAGCCGCTCCATCGGCGCCAAGCTCGGCTTCAGCGTCAAGTGGTAGGCGGACCGAAGTGATGGTTCGGCCGATCACTATAAGGTCGGCTTATCAAATGTGTCGGCCGGCCAAGGCGCCGGCTGAGTAATGAAAGGTCATCGAATTGCGCATGTGGAAATTCCCGCTGGCCAGTGCAGCAGCAACACTCAGCTTGATGGTGATGGGCACCGCGGCCTTGTCTCAAGAGGTGACTTCAAAGCTGCCAGGCGGCGCGACTTCGCTCCAGGAGAGCTACCAGGACTGGAGCCTGACCTGTCAAAGCAGCACATCAACGGTAGCGTGCGGTGTCTCCCAGCAACAGACGCAGCAGAACGGACAGCGGATCCTGGCTGTTGAGCTTAGGCGAAACAGCGACGCCACGCTCGCGGGCAATGTCGTGCTTCCGTTTGGGCTTATGCTCGACGCCGGCGCCACATTGCAGATCGATGACAGCCAGCCCCCTGAGGCGCTGCGCTTCTCCACCTGCTTGCCGGCCGGCTGCATCGTACCGCTCAGCCTCGATGAAGGAACAGTAGCCGCATTGCGGGCGGGTTCGGTGCTGAAGATCAAGGTCAGAAGCACCGACCAGAAGGACGTCGCTTTGTCCGTATCGCTGAAAGGGCTCGCACCTGCTCTGGACAGGCTAAGCGTTCTTGCTGGAGCGTGACGATTCTCTGTTGGGTTGTCCGTTTCCTTACCTAACGAAAGCCGTTACTTGCCACTGATTTAAGCCGCATCGCGCTGAGCTGGATGCAAGGTCAGCTTCCCTCCAGATCATGGCGAAGCGGTCGACCCGCTTTCGTGACCAATGCGGCCGCGCTCATAACGCTATCGTCACAATGCATGATTACCTTCTTTGTGGTTAGAACTGAGGCACCGCTCTAGAAAATGCTGACCCTCGGCGACTAAGATGATGGTTATTTGTCAATGGGCTACGAAGCGGTTCGCCCAAATTGATTCAAGAAACTGATCCAGCCATTCGCTGAACCGCATTCATCTTCTACCGAATGGCAGCAATGCGCCCAATTCCGGCAGTTCGGGATGCCTTTGCCATTACCCAAAAGCAGACGTCACCCGAAAGCCATCCCCTCTCGGCAAAATATGCCGCGTTACCTCCTTCGCCAGCTCATGGGTTCCGACAGCGCCTGCATAACGTGGAGCTCAAAGGTCCCGGGTGCGTGGCTGGCGTCGGCCAACTGCCGGGCGTCCCACTCTCGGGCAATGCTGCCCTCGGCCAGAAGCACCGCGCGGCTGCACAGGCCGGGAACCGCTTCGACCACGTGGGTGGAGATGATGACGGCTTGGCGGCGGCTCGCCGGCAATGCAAGGATGACGCGTTTGACCTCGAAGGCGGCAAGCGGATCAAGGCCGTTCAGGGACTCGTCCAGGATCAGCAGCGGCGGCGCCCCGAGGAGAGCCGCGGCAATGGCGATCTTGGCCCGCGTACCGAGTGAATATTCGGCGATTGGTCGGTCGAGCCAGCGGTTGAGCCCGAGCCGGTCAGCGACATTGACGCCAGGCCAGTCGTCTTCGGCGCAGCCGCGGATCGAGGCGACGAGCTCAAGATATTGCCGCCCGGTCAGCGCCACCGGTAGATCGGATGGATGCATGGCAAGACCGAAACCGGATTTGGCACGTTCCGGTGCGCCGGCAAGGTCGATCCTGTCGATCGCCACGGTCCCCCCAAGTGGCGGAATCTGGCCGGTGATCGCCCTGAGCAAGGTGGACTTGCCCGAGCCGTTGGCGCCAAGCAGGCCAAGGATGTCGCCTCGGTCGATCGACAGATCGATGTCGCTGACGACCGCGCGGCCCCCATAGCCGGCGCTGAGCCCGCGAACCGCGAGTATCTCGACGGGATCGGCGCTGCTATCCATGGCGGTATCTCCGTTGCGCCCGGTGCCATAGGAACAGGACAAGGGCGGCAAAGCCAATCAGCACCGTGCGCCCATATTCGAGCGATTCGTAGCTGGTGTAGGCGATGGCGCTGAGGAAGCTCAGCACGGCGACGAACGGCGCCGTCATGAAATAGGCGGCGAACACCGCATAGGCGCCGTTCAGCGCCAGCAGCCACAAGCCACTGGCGAGCGGCATCGTCCAAGCCGATGGCTCCGCCGCCAGGGCAGCACCTGCCGGCATGAGAAAGAAGGCAAGCGACAATTGCAGGGGCAGCCGCGCCAGCCGCAGCCACGCCCTGACAAAGCCGATTGGAGCCGTGCGCAGTACCGGCGAGCCGAGCGGATGGAAGCGCGCGCTCAGCATGAAGACGAGAAGGCCGCCGGTCAGGCCCGCCATGGCCGCTGGCACGGCGTCGTGATGAACGAGGCTGATTGCTGCGGAAAGGGCCGCGACGAAACCGAAGAAGACGGCCGCCCCCACCAGTCGCCAGGACGCGCGCACATGGCCAGCCGGCAGGCCCAAGGCCCAGCTGGAGAGCCAGGCTGGTGCCGAACGGTCGAAAGCACCGAGCCATGGACGGCGCCTACGCCCATCGCCCAGCGGGCTGGCCTTGTCGTCGAGGCTGATCGTGTCCCGGCCGCGCAGCCGCCAGCCGGCTGCCGCCCACAGGCCGGCGACAAACAGGATCGCGGCGCCCAGACCCCAGACCGGCGCCAGCGGTTTTGCGATGACGGCGCAGCCAAGACCGACCGCCGCCATGACGGCCACGACAAGCGGAACGCCCATCGCAAATATCGCCACCGTCGCCATGCGCCGGCGCTCCCGAAGAGAGAGCGGCAACGCCTTCAGGAACGGCGCGAAGGCGCGCGACAAGCAAAGCCTGGCGAGCGCGTTGCCAGCGAAGCCGCCAAGAATGAGAAGCGCGCCCGGCAAACCAAGCAGCCACAGCGCCTGCTCCTGCCGCAGCGTCGCGGATGCCGCCTGCAAAGCGAGAACGATGTCAGCGATGGCATAGGCAAGCAGAGCCGCACCGCCGGCGACGATCCAGGCAAGGTCGCGGCAGCGCATCGAGCGCAAGCCAGCCAAGAGCTCGCGCCGAAGCAGAGTCAGGACAAGCCTGTCGTGCCGCATTGTTCCATCATCGTGATCGCAGACCGTTGGATATCGACATAGGTCGGCGACGATTGTGCCGCCAGTAGGGCCGTCGCGTCTCAACCTCCCACGGCGGCCTTGGCGTTGACATTCTTTAGCGCGGCCAGGAGATAGTCCTGCATGGTCGCCTGCAGGTTGGTCGTTGCGCTGCGCACCGCCGCCATCGCGTCCTTCACCGCCGCTTCGTCAAAGGGTTTGGCTGATTGTGCCGCTGCCAGATTGGCGCGCGCGGCACGCAGTTCGCGCAGTGCCTGGAAGGTGCGCGCGCGGTTGTCGCGCAGCACGCCACGGAACTCCTTCCTCACCTCGGGCGGATAGCTGCCGGCAATCTCTGACAACAGCACGCGCGCCGCCGCGCCCTGGCGCAGGCCGTGCATGGCATAACCGACCAGGAAGAAGTTGACGGCGAGCGAAAGGGCGAGCAGCACCAGCGTCGCCGTCCATGTCCAGGAACGCTTCAAAGCGAGCCCTCCTCTGCCGGATAATCCGCGACAACACCGCCATCGGCCAATGACGATCCCGACGCCAACGCCAGAAGCTCCGTATCCGACGGATCGTCCTGCAGCCGCGCCACCTGGTAGCCGGCCAGCGTCGCCGCCACGAGCGCGGCAGCGGCGCAGGCTACGAACCCGGTCGGACTTAAGAGCAGGCGCGCCAACAAGGACGGGCCAGGCGAGCCGGCTTCGATGCGAGCCAGCACATTGCGTGCCAGTTCTTGGTCGTCGCCATCGATCAGCGCCGCCTCGAGCACGAGGCGGTCGAGAGCGGCATCGGGATCGTTCTTCCGCTCCGCTGCCATCAAGGCCAGTGCCTGCTGGCGGAAGGGTGCGGGCCATGCCTCGACTGTGTCGCCGAAGCGGCGCCTGCATCGTTCAAATTCGTCCCGTGTCATGAGGACTTCCTTTCGCGGCCCACGGCCGCCATTGCCAAATGATCCCTGAGCGCGCGCCGTCCGCGGACAAGCAATTGCTCGGCCGAGCCGACGCTGCTGCCCATCACCTCGGCGATCGCCGCGATGTCGAGGTCGCCGACGGCCCTGAGCAGCACCGCCATGCGCTGCCGTTCCGGCAGGCGCGAGAGCCCGTCGCGCACGATCGCCAGTTCCTGCCGCGCCGCGGTCGTCGCTTCGGCATCCGCCTCCGGCGAAGCGACTTCGTCCCTTACGTCGTCCAGCCCGATGAAACTGCGTAGCGCCCTGCGTCGACGCTGGTCGATGCAACGGTTGGCAGTGATCCGGTAGAGCCAGGTTGAAGCCCGCCCTCTGACCGGATCGAATCGCGCGGCCTGTTTCCAGACGGTCACGAACACCTCCTGCACCACATCCTCGGCGTCGCCGGCATTGCCGAGATAGCGCGCGGCAAATATCCGCAGCCCACGGCCATGGCGGGCGATAAGCTCGGACAGCGCGCTTTGGCTGCCCGCGGCGATGCGCGCCAGAAGCTCATCGTCACCGCGGGGCTCCTCATGTCGCACGGCGGCGGGCATCCACGGACGAGACTGCTGGTTCGGCGAATCCGAAATTCGCATCGATCAGGAGGAGCACAGAAACGAATTTCGGATTCAAGTCCATCACACCAGATGTCCGCGCCGCCAGTGGCGGAAGCCATGGACCGTGTTGCCGTTCGGGCCGGTGAAGCTGCCGACCGAGCGGCCCCGGAACGGCCCGCGCGCCGACACCCGTTTCCCCGAAAAGGACTGCCCATTCGGCCCAGTCCCAGAATAGCTTCTGGCGCAGCGGTCAACAACGCCTCCCACGCATTTGGAACTCGACGTGTAGGTGCCGCCATTCGGACCGGTGCGGGTGGTCGAGCCGGTGTAGACGCTGCTGTCCTTGCCGACGCTGCGGCTGATCTCGCCACCATGCACGGTCGGTCGCTGCCATTCCTCGGCTGACGCCGGCGAAGCGGCCGACCAGACAAGCATCGCACCGAGGCAGAACATCGGAATCTTTACCGAAGACAACATGTCGTACTCCTTGTTTTGTAAAGGGAATGATCGCTGCCGATTATCAATTGGCGTGCTCGGCGATCAGCTTGCGGACCGAGGCGAGCTCGTCGGCCGAGAGCTTGCCGTCGCTGTCGCGGTCCGCGAGGTCGAACAAAGGCATGCTGCTGGCGAATTCCTGTTCTGACACCTTGCCATCGCCATTGGCGTCCATGCGCCGCCAGCGGCTGGCGAGCCGCGCCTGCGCGGTCTCGGCGCGGTCATTGATCGCCTGGCGGGCGCTTTCGATTTCCTTCTCGTCGATGACGCCATCGTCATTGCCATCAAGCCGCTTGAACAGGCGCTGGCGGGCGGCTGTCATCTCATCCTTGGAGATGGCGCCGTCGTCATTGGTATCGATCCGTTGCAGGATGCGCTGGCCCGGCATGTCCTGAGCCTGAGCCGCGCACAGCGGCGAGAGCCCGATAAGCAAGGCCGCTATCAGTACTGAGCGTTTCATGATCATGTCCTTTCATTGTCAGGCCGCGGGCGGCCACTGCAGCCCGATACGCAGCGAGAGCTCGGCTCCTACGCTCGACGCCCAAGATTCTTTGCTGCCTCGAATTCTCTATCGCGGCGGGGATAGGCAGCGGCGCCGACCGCACTTTGAAAAAAGTCATCTTCGCGTTGCGTAGGAGCACAAAAGGCGCTGCGTAGAAGCCTCTGCAAGGACGGTCCGCGGCGGACCATCCGACCCCAATGCGGAGATCAATATGAACAAGATCGTCATGGCCTTTGCCGGCCTGCTGCTTGGCGCGGGAAGCGCCTGTGCGGCGGACGGCAGTGCCAGGGAACTCTTCCGGCGCGTGGACACCAACGGCGACCGCAAGCTCGAATTCAGCGAAATCCAGGCCGCGCGAGCGCAGATGTTCGACCGGATGGATGCCAACCACAATGGTTTGCTCGACGCGGGCGAAGTGCGCGCGGCAGTGGAACAGGTGAAGTCGAAGCGCGACTTCCAGGCCGCCCAATTCGGCGGCTTCCAGGCCCAGGCCGACCGCATCGACCGCAATGGCGACGGCAAGATTTCGCGCGCCGAGTTCGCCGCCTTCATCCCTGACCGGTTGCTGCAGGCGGACACGAATGGCGATGGCGCGCTTTCTATCTCCGAACTGCGTGCGCTCCGACGTCAGTAATCCCCGAACCCTTCGACCCCATTCAACAGGAGTGAAAAGATGAAGCGGACAATCACAGCGTTTTGCGGTTTGATGATTGGCGCCACAGGGCTCGCCTCGCCGGCCGAGGCCTTGCCTGTCGTGCCGGCCTCTGCCCCGGCGTCGGTCGCCACAGCGCCGACGCCAGTCTGGTTTCGGCGCGGCTTCTACGTCGTTGGCGGCGGATACTACTATAATGGGTATCGCGGCTATGCCCGCGTGCGGCCAGGCTACCGCTACTATAATGGCTACTGGTTCCCGGCAGCCGCCTTTGCCGCCGGCGTCGCGGCGGTGACTGTCGCACCGGTAGCGCCAAGTCCGGCCGTCCGATTGGAAGCAGCGCATGTGCGCTGGTGCTACGAGCGCTACGTCTCCTACCGCGCCTGGGACAACAGCTACCAGCCCTATAACGGTCCTCGCCAACAATGTTGGTCGCCTTATAGTTGAAGGCTCTTCGCTGAGGGCCTCCAACCCTTTCAAGGCAGCATAGGGGATGACCATGATCGACAACCGCTCGATGCCCACGAGCACGGTCATACCGGTGCTTTCGTATCGCGATGTCGAGACGGCCAGCCATTGGCTTTGTGAGGCCTTCGGCTTTGAAATACGGCTGATGATCGGCAATCATCGTGCCCAGCTCGGCTTCGGAGACGGCACCGTCGTTGTCACAGAATTGAAGTCTGGCGGACTGACGGGGACAGGTGGTCCATTCGCAGTGATGGTACGCGTCGAGGATGTCGACGGGCACCACAGGCGAGCCGCGCGGCATGGCGCAGCTATTCTCAGCGGGCCAACGAGCCATCCCTATGGCGAGCGTCAGTATTCCTGCCGTGACCTCGACGGCCACAATTGGACCTTTTCGCAGTCGATCGCTGATGTAGTGCCCGAGGACTGGGGTGGCATCGTCATGGAAAGCTCAAACGGTCGTGATCTGGAGAGCTGACACCGACTTGCTGCAGCGACAGCCCATCAGCTTTTGGATTGCGACGCCGTTACGACTTGCTCAACGGCTAAGACCAACCTCATCGTGCAAGCGACTGCAGCTTGATGACCGTCTCCGATTTCCGCCACCGGGAGAAGCATTCACGAAACCAGGCGCCTTCCTCCGTTGGCGTGATGTCGGCGCTCGCGTATTGCGATCAATGCGTAATCTGGGACGATCTCGACCCAGAAGGCTTACGCCACCGCGGTACTAGCGCCGGAGCACCACGCCAACGCTAAGCTGGATGCCGCAATCGATGTTTCCCGGTCGGAAGCTGCCGATCTGCTCCGGCCCCAAACCAGCCGTGCTCGTTTGCGGGTTCATCGACTCTTTGTGGATGAAAGAGACACCGCGCGCATGGAAAACTAGTCCTCCTCCCGTCCTTAGGTTCGCCAGACCATACGAGAGAATACGATGGAATGGGCTGGCGAACCATTCGCTAACGTATGGATTGCCCACAGGAAACGTTGACCCTGGCCGATCCCATATCAATCGATGGCGGTTTGGTGCGTAGCACCTTTTTTTGCCAGTTTCTGGCCGACATTCTCGGACGGGAAATCATATGCTCCCAAATAGATGAATTGACTGCCCTGGGGTGCGCGACGCTTGCAAACGACCAGGTCAGAAAAATCCCGATGAAGATTGCGGCCGGGGTCGTGGCGCGGTTCTTCCCCGCCGCTATCGCGCGCGATGTTCTAAGGGCTAGGCACAAGGACGCGATTGGCAGGGCGCGAGGTTGGCGCTGAGCAACGAGGAATACTGGTGCGCGACTGCCTTGGCTCGAGATCAACAGGGGTATGGACCATCCCGATTGGAGGGTCGTGATTAATGCACTGACTGCAAACCAGCCAATCGGCAATTTGAGATTCGGATCGTCCCCGAATCAGAGTGAGGCCAGCGATCGGCCCCAGCGCCGGTCGTTCAGCGTCGAGTGCAGTCGCATCCGCTTCCAGGCGCCGAACTTGTAGAAATCGAAATCAATGTCGGAGATAGCCGTCTGGATCATGGCCCAAAGCGACCATTTGAAATCGCCAAGCATCCGATAGACGAACATGCGCGCCTGAACGGCCGGCTCCACCCGGCCGAAATAGGCTTCGATGGCTTCGTTGTTCATACAATCATCGAAGAACATTTCCGAGCACCACGTTGCCAAATCGTAGCAACGGTCGTTGTTGGAAGCGTATTCGAAATCAACGATCATAATACGGCCGTCGCTGGTTGACAGGAAGTTGGCGGGGGCGGGGTCGTTGTAGCAAGGCACGAGATCGATCCCCGCGGCTTCGAGCGCAGTACGCGCTGCCCGATATTGTGCGTGGATCGAAGGAAAGCCGAGGGGCAGCTCCCCTCCCAACTCGGCCAGTTGCTCGAGATGCTCCTCGATCATGTCGAAGACGGTCTTTGTGAGACCGAGAAGGGGGGAGTCGTTGAACGAGCGGTAAAGCGCGATTGTGCTCTCCCTGATGCCGGCCGCGTGAAAATCCCTGGTAACGCATGTGCGGGAATTCTCGACGAAATCGTAGATTTCTATGCCCTCGTCTTTCAGATAGTCGAAGCATCGGGGCCCGATGCCGAGCAGGTAGGCTCGCTGGCCCGCTTCCAGGGACGCGGCGCGATCGATGAAGCGCTCCGTGCCCGGGCCAGGCAACTTGACAAAAAAGGAGCCGCGTTCGCCGGCCACGCTGACACGCCAGTTGGAGTTGCTGAAGCCGCCGAACATCGGCCGGTAGCGAATGGCCTTGCCTTGCCAGGCGATGACCTTGGATAATGCTGCCTCGAGTTGGCGCTCGGCGAGGGTGTTGCCTTCGCCCAGGCTTTTTTCAACGGCGGACATTCAAAGCCACCCGGCACGAGGGTCGAGATCGACGCCGGCCAATGTGGTCCGGCACCGGATCAGGCGCCAACATGCATAGCGGAAGAATTCGACATCCTTCCTTGCGGAGACGGCGTCCATGACCAGTCCCCACATGGTCCACGCCAGGTCATCGGCAACCGCATAGAGCTTGGCGCGGCGAAGGCTTTCAAGCCGCGCGCGGCCCTCGAACATTTCAAGAGCAGGCAGCATCTCTTCTTCAGGCCCGAAGGCTTCGTTCATCAGGATACCAAACTCGAAGTAGGGGTCGACATTGCGCGCCTCGTCGAAATCCACGAGTTGGATATTGCCGTGAGTGTCGATCAGGATGTTGGAGGCGAGGCCATCGGCATGAGCCGGAACGGTGTCCACGCCGGCAGCCTCGATCATGCGCTCGATACGGAACACATCGTCCTGCAAGACAGTTAGTTCACTCGGCGCACCGCTCGTGTTGCGTGCGATTTCCGCCTGAAGGATTCTGATCCTGTCGAAGACAGACCAGGTACGCGTCAGGCGAGGGCCGGAATGGATCCTGCGCTTGATGGCAAGCACGGCATCCATGACGTCTGCGTTGCGCAAGTCATTGACGCGTGCTGTCCTCCATCCGTCCAGAAAGTCCATCAGCGCGATGCCGCGCACGGCGTCCGAAACCAGGATGTCGGGCGCGCAGCCGAGTATCGCCGCCTTCCGCTGGGCGTCGAAAGAAGCAGCCGTATCGATATAACGACGCTGATCGGGATGAATGACTTTCAGCAGCAGGGAAGGGCGTTGGCCTTCCATTGATAGTTCGAGCCGCGTGCTGTCGATGCCGCGATGCGTAGGCACAAGGAGACCAGGCGCGCCCGCCTCCGCCGCGACTTTTATCCGGGCTGCGCTCCATGTCTGACGGTCCAGGCGCGATGTCGCCGCGCGATCGACAAGGCCATCCCAATCCTTCGCGAGAATCGCAGAAAGTGCATTCGTCGCGGCAGTGCCGGCGACTTCCGTTAAGTCTTTGCGGGGCGTCGAGCCCTTTTCCGCCAAAGCCATTTCCGTCAGGTAAGATTGTCTCGCGCACTGTTCGAACGATGCCGCTGCCGGTCCGGCCAACGGCGCCGACAGGGCCAAGCCGATGCTATCGCTCCGGTGTCTTGTGTAAAGAAAAGATTTGGAGGCAGGCAGGTTTTGGAATGCGCGCCTTGGCTAGACCCTGATGAGGTCGACGCCCAGTTCGTCGAAACGTTGCACGAACTCCTCGCCCACGCCCTTAGTCGTAATGACGTGATGCGCATCGCCAAGGCCGAAGGCGCGCACGGAGCCGAAGCGTCCGAACTTCGATGCGTCGGCCACCATGATGGTGGTGGAAGCCTGTAGTCTGGCGGCATCGTGCAGTGCGACCTCGTCCTCGCCGAAGCCCATGAAGCCGTGGTCGTAGTGAACAGCGCTGACGCCCATCAGCGCCAGATCGAAACGATGGCCATTGAGCGCGGTGATGGTCGCGTGGCCGAAGGTCGCCTGGTACTCCGGCACCATCGGGCCGCCGAGCACGCGAACGCTGGTACCCCAGCCATGCGAAAAGAAGTGCGCCGCGACGGCAATGGAATTTGTGAAGATGGTCAGGTCCTGATGCTTGTGCAACTGCTTCACGCAGGCGAGCGTCGTCGTGCCGGAACTGACGAATATCTTCATCCCGTCGCGAACGAGGCTAGCAGCCTTCTCCGCGATCCGGTTCTTTTCCGGCGCGTTGACCTTGTTTCGTTCGACGAAGGGCTTGTCGGCCTCGTTGGGCGTGATGACCGCACCGCCATAGACTCTTCGGGCGAAGCCGTTGACTTCAAGGATGCGCAGGTCGCGCCTGATGGATTCAGGACTGACCTCAAGACGCTCCGCTAAGGCATTGACGCTCGCGCGTTCGTTGGCTCGCAGGATTTCAAGAATCTTTTCCTGCCGGAATTCTGAAAATCTCATGGACTCATTCTACCGCCGGCCGCTGGGGCAGCCCATCTGCGTTCCCTGACATGAGCGGCTTCAACAGCCTTGGGCTAATGGCTTCCGCGACCAAGTCAAGCCTCCCGTTTCCGGCATGATAAGTTCAGGCCGATGATCCGTCAATTCGGCAAAAATTCATAAAACATCCAAATCGTTCAGCCATAGCATGCATCAGGCTGAGTTTGGAAAGAAATTTCACCTTTAAAATCAACAGTTATATCAAATCTGACTGACTCTAAGCGGCCTCAATGTCATCCGATTTACGAATCTGTGCGCTTGCAGAGCGGTTTGGCTTGACTCTGAATGGTGCGACTATAATGATGTTTTTGACCGATTTGTTGATTCTGGCTTTGGCGGACGAATCGGTTGCGCGACGAGCCCTTCAAGGCGCCCTTCCGGGCGCCGCGATTGGAATCGCCGAGTGTGGCTGCGACGCCGCGCATTTCCTGCACATCCAGAGATGGATGGAGTGTTTCGGACCGGCGGTGGAGGCTGGGACTGTGATCGGCTTGGCAATTGATAACGAAGTCGCGCGTTCCAGCAAGGCGCGCATGCAAGCAAAGGGGAACATCAATGGTTACGCGTAGAGATCTTATTGTAGGGGCTGGTGCGCTTGGCGTGGCGGGCATGGTCGGCGGCATGCCGGTGCCAGTGCGCGCTGACGGCAAGAAAAGTGTCGTGCTTGCCTCGATGGGGCCGGTTACCGGCAACTGGGACCCGACCTCCCACACCACGCTCGGGCAGGGCAATTTCGAGAAGTTCGTGTTCAATGCGCTGACCAGGGCCCCGATGCGTGACGGCGAGGCGGACCTTCTGGAGCCGGCGCTGGCCGAAAGCTGGTCCCTGATCGACACGAACACGATCGAGTTCAAGCTGCGCGATGGTGTGAAATTCCACGATGGCAAGGAATTCGGCGCCGAGGATGTGAAGGCCACCTACGAATACTCTTCCGATCCGAAGCGCCCGGCCGCCTCATTCTGTCCTGGCAAGGTTGATGTCGAAGTCGTCGACCGCCTCACGGTTCGACTGCACACCGGGAAGTACGGCTATCCGGCTTCCGCCTGGTGGTTCATCTCGAGTGTGATACCGGTTCTGTCGGCCAAGGATGTCGCCGATCCCAAGAGCCTGGAAAAGCGCCCGAACGGCACCAACGCGTTCAAATATGTTGCCACCAACGGCGACCAGAACGTGCTGGCCGCCAATGACGATTATTTCGGCGGCCGTCCGAAAGTCGATGAGGTGATCTACGCCTACGTGCCCGACGCCAATACACGTGTCCTAGGCTTGCTCAACGGCCAGTATCATATCGCCGAGCGCCTCGAGCCAGAGCAGTACGCCTCGCTTCAGGGCAACCCCAAGGTCGTCACCCGCAAGGGCCTGACGACAGAGAACAAGTATCTGCACTTCCGCTGCAACAAGCCGCCATTCGATGATCCTCGCATCCGCCTCGCGGCATGCCATTCGATCGACCGCAAGCAGATCCTGGAACTCATGGGTGACGCGGCGCTGCCCACCAGCTGCTACATCTCGCCAATGAAGTTCGGCTTCAAGGATATCGAGGGTTATCCCGACTACAATCCGGAGGAGGCGCAGCGCCTGCTCGCGGAAGCCGGCTTCCCGAAAGGCGAAGGCCTGCCGCAGCTCGAATACATCACGTCGATCGGCTTCTATCCGAAGACGAAGGAATATGGCGAGCTGATCACCGCCATGCTCCAGGAGCAGGGCTTCAATGTCCAGCTTACCGTCCTTGAGCCGGCCGCATGGGAAGTCGCCATCTATCGGCGAGCGGACGGACAGGGTCAGGGCCATATGTGCGACGTGGGCTGGATGACGCCCTCGCCGGAGCCGGACCTTGTGCTGCGGCCGAACTGGCATTCGAGTGCCGCGCTCATCAGCGGCATTAACGATCCCGAGATCGATGCGGCGCTCGACAAGGAGCGCAAGGCACCCAATCCGGAAGAGCGCCTGAAGATTCTTACCGAGGAAACCTTCCCGACGATGGCGAAGAAGGTTCCGAGCTTCTCGTTATTCTCTGCGCTCACCTTCCATGGCGCATCCAAGAGCCTTGAGGGCGCCGTCTACCTCCCTTACGGGCCGATCGACTTGTCCAAAGCCGATCTGGTCTGACGCAAGGAACAGGCGGCGCCGGATTCTTACCGGCCGACGCCGCCACTCTCCCCGCACGAGACGGACTCCATGCTGTTTGCCATAGATTTTCTCATCCGCCGCCTGGCCCAGGGCGCGATCATCGTCGTTGCCATCGCGCTGCTGATCTTCACGTTGCTGCGTGTCGTGCCCGGAGATCCCGTGCGGCTCATGCTGGGGCCGATGGTGTCGCCCTCGGTCGCGGAGCAAACCGCCAAGGATCTTGGATTGCGCGACCCGATAATCGTTCAGTTCGGTCGCTATATGGGACACGTTCTGCAAGGCGATTTCGGACGCTCCTTCGTGCGAAGCGCTCAAGGCGGCAGCACTGGCGGTTCTCGCGGTGAATCGACTTTCGATGCGAGCAATCGAGCGTCTGTGATCGGGCTTATCGTCACGACCTTGCCCTACAGCCTCCTGCTGGCCGGCCTCGCTTTTCTGATCTCGCTGGCTGTCGCCTTGCCGCTCGGTGTCTGGGCCGGGCTCAATGCCGGGAGATGGCCGGATCGCTTCGCGCTCTATCTGAGCTCAGTGCTGGTTTCATTGCCCAATGTCTGGCTTGGACTTGTGTTCATTTTCCTGCTGTCAGCCAAAACCGGATGGCTTCCCGCGATCGGTTATCAGAACTGGACCTATGCCATACTGCCGGCGCTGGTCCTCGCGGTTGAACTCATTCCGGTGATCGTGCGCTCCCTGTCGGTGTCCGTGTCGTCGAACCTCCTCGATCCCTATGTGTCCGTAGGTCAGATACGCGGCCTGACGCGTGCGCGGATGATCGCCGCGCATGTGCTGCGCAACTCATCCATTCCGTTGCTCAACCTTCTCGGCATTCAGGCGGTGGGTCTGATCCTCGGTGGTCTCTTCGTCATCGAGTATCTCTTCAACTATCCAGGCATCGGTCTGCTGATGATCAATGCAGTGTTCCAGCGCGACTTTCCCATCATCCAGGCGATCGCAATCTTCTCCTGCGTCGCGCTCGTACTTGTGAACATATTGGTCGATTTCGCCTCGACCACGATAGACAGAAGGCTGCAGTACTGATGTCGGAGCAAGCCATCGTCGAAACCACTGCCAGCCAGCCGGCGAAGTCGCGCAGCCTGGGCGCCAGCATTTTCCTGAATGCCGCGAGGACGGCGGAGTTCAGGGTGGGTGCGGTGATATTCCTCGGCCTCCTGCTACTGTCGGTCGTCGCGCCCACATTGCTCGGGCTTTCGGCGACAAAGTTCAGCGTGGGGCTGAAATTCTCACCGCCCTTCCCGGAGCAAGGCTGGGTCTGGCCGCATATGTTTGGCACAGATCAGCTCGGCCGCGATCTTCTGGCACGTTCGCTGATAGGGCTGCGGAACGCATTGATGATCGGCATTGCCAGCGTCATCGGCATGTTCGTCATAGGTTCGGCGATCGGAATGCTGGCGGGCTATGCCGGCGGCTGGACCAGTCTCATCCTGATGCGCATCACCGACGCGCAGATGTCCATCCCAGTCATCATTCTGGCAATCACGATCCTCGGCGTGACACGGCCGACACCGATGTCGGTGATTCTGGTGTTCATCCTCGCTGGCTGGCCGGGCTACGCCCGCATAGCGCGCAGCGTCACCATGTCGGAACGGCGAAAGGAATATGTGCGCGCTGCCAAGATACTGGGCGCCTCGGACCTGCGCATTTTGCTTGTGCACATCGCGCCCAACACTTTGCCGCCTATAGCTTTCGTGGCCGTGCTCGACGTCGCGCGCATGATGATATTCGAGGCGATCCTGGGGTTTATAGGCATCGGCATCCAGCCGCCTACGCCGACCTTCGGCACCATAATCGCCGACGGCACGAAATATCTCATGAATGCCTGGTGGATCACCACCATACCCGGCCTGCTGCTGGCAGCGTCGCTGTGCGGCATCAACCTGATGGGTGGCGCTCTCGAACGCTCCCGTAACAAATTCCTGCAGGGGGTTCTATGAGCGCGGAAAGTGCCAAAATCCTCGAGGTCTCGGACCTCTCGATCGATCTCGCCACGGCTGCCGGTGCTCGGCGCGCGATCCTGCGCAACGTCGATCTTTCGGTCTCGAAGAACGAAGTCCTGGGCATCATCGGCGAAAGCGGCTCCGGCAAAACGGTCCTGTCGCGCGCACTGGTGAACTGGATAAGCCCACCGCTTCTGCCGACGGGTGGAAGTATCGCCTACCGTGGGCGCAATCTGTTCGGCCTTCCGCCCGCCGAGATGCAGAAGCTGCGCGGCCGCAAGGTAGCCTACATCGGCTCGGACCCAGGCAGCGCGCTCGATCCCACCATTCCGGTCGGCCAGCAGATCATAGAGAAGCTTCGCGCCGTTGAGCCTGGTATCTCGACCGCCGACGCGAGGGCCCGCGTATTGCGGGTGCTGGATGCGGTACGCATTCCCTCGCCGGCGCAGCGCTTCCACGAATTTCCGTTCCAGTTCAGCGGCGGCATGATGCAGCGTGTACTGATCGTCGACGCGCTCGTCACGAATCCGGACTTGCTGGTGGCGGACAACATCACGCAGCCGCTCGACGTGACAGTGGCGGCCCAGATCCTGCGCCTCCTGCGCGATCTGCAGCGCGACTTCTCGACAGCGATCATATTCGTCTCCTCGGCGCTCGGGGTGCTGAACGAGATTGCGGACAACATTCTGGTGCTGGCCGATGGCCGGGTGGTCGAATGTCGTGACACGCGCAGCCTCATCGAGAAGCCGGACCACAGCTACACCCGCAATCTCATCGGGAGCCTGCCTCGCATATGGAATGCCCAACCGACGGCGGCCGCGCCGGAAGAAGCTGTGGACGACAAGCGCGAAGTCATCCTCTCGGTACGTGACGTCTATCGCTCCTACTCCACCAAGGATCGCCAGAGGCTGTTCGCGCATCGCGTGGTGCAGGCCGTACGCGGCGTCTCGTTCGACGTCTACAAGGGTGACAATCTCGGCATCGTGGGCGAATCCGGCTGCGGGAAATCGACGTTGTCGCGGCTGCTCAGCCGCCTCGAGGCTCCGAACAAGGGACAGATACTGTTCAAGGGACAAGACATCGCCCGTCTGGGCGGCCGCAAGCTGATGGACTTGCGCCACAGATTCCAACTGCTGCTTCAGGACCCCTACAACGCCATCCCGCCACACCTGAGCATCGGTCGCACAATCGCTGAGCCGCTGCGTATCCATGGCGGGTTGGCCGCGAAGGAGATCAGGGAACGCGTGGCGGCGACGATGAACGAGGTTGGCCTGCGGTCCGACCTTACGGACAGATTGCCGGTGGGCCTCAGCGCCGGTCAGCGCCAACGTGTCAATATCGCGCGCGCCATGGTGCTGGAGCCGGAACTGCTCATTCTCGACGAGACCTTGTCCGCGCTCGATCAGGTCGAGCAGGGCAAGTTGCTGGACCTGTTCGAGGGGCTGCAGAACCGGCACGGCATCACTTATGTCTATATCTCCCACGATCTGAGCATGGTTCGCCGCGTCTGCAACCGCGTAGCCGTCATGTATCTCGGGCGCGTGGCGGAACTTGCCGGCAACAGGGCCACGTTTTTCGATCCCGCGCACCCCTATACGCGGGCATTGCTCAGCGCGGTGCCAGCCATTGAGCACAAGCCTTACGATACCGGGACCTACCTGCTGGAAGGCGAACCGCCCGATCCGATCGACATCCCTCCGGGCTGCAGTTTCCGCACACGCTGCCCCTTCGCCTTCGCGCGTTGCGTGAGCGAGGACCCCAAGCTGATGAAGCGCAGCGGCGACGACTATGCTGCCTGCCATCTTGTCACCGCCGGAGCCGCCGCACCGGTGAGGATGCCCGCCGTGGATGTGAGGGCATCGTGAGGATAGCTAGATTTCCAACCGCGTCCGGCAGCGCGATGCGGCTTGCAGCGCCCGCCTCAAATTTCTGATGAGCACGTCCACTATGGAATTCGATTACATTGTCGTAGGGTCTGGCAGCGCCGGCTCACCGCTCGCAGCGCGTCTCGTCGAAAAGGGCGCGAGTGTCCTTCTCCTCGAGGCGGGCAAAAGCGAAAAGCTGCATCTGACACGCGTGCCGGCCGCGCTGATGCATACGATCGGCAACGTCCGCTACGACTGGAATTACGTGACCGAGCCGGATCCCAGTCGCAATGGTCTGCAGGAATCATGGCCACGGGGGCGCGTTCCGGGCGGATCCTCGGCCATCAACGGCATGATCTTCATTCGCGGCGCCGCGGCCGACTACGACGCCTGGGAGGCGATGGGCAACAAGGGATGGGGATGGAATTCGGTGCTTCCCTATTTCCGCAAGATGGAGACCGCCGATAACGACAAGGATAATGCCTATCGCGGCGGCATGGGACCTCTCCGGGTGTCGGCCCTACGCTGGAAGCACCCGATATCGGCCAAGTTCATCGACAGCTTCGTCAATGCGGGCGTCCCCCTGAACCCCGATCTCAACGGAAGATCCCACGAGGGTGTCGCCTGGAATCAGGGCTCCACCAGAGGCGGCGTTCGTCACTCGGCATTCGACGCCTTCATCCTGCCTCGCCTCGGTGACGCCAAGCTCACATTCCTGGACGATGCGTTGGTCGAGCGCATCGTACTGGAAGGCAAACGGGCTACCGGCGTCGACATTCTGCGCGGCAGCCAGAAGGTACGAGCCACGGCACGGCGCGGCGTGGTCTTGTCGGCCGGATCCATCAACTCGCCGCAGATACTGATGCTCTCTGGCATCGGCGATCCGGACCAACTGACCCCCCATGGGATTGGCGTGCGGATCGCAAGTCCCGAGGTCGGCCGCAACCTGATGGAACATCCGGGCCTCTATGTCCGTGCGGAGATGAATGTCAAGACGGGGAATGCCTATGCATCGCCGATCGGACGGGCAAAAGCATTCGCCGAATGGATTCTCTCGCGCAATGGTGTGTTGAGCGTGCCCACCGCCCAGGTGCTCGCCTTCCTGAAATCGACGCCGGATAGGGAGATACCGGACCTCCAGTTCCATCTCTTCCCCTTCGGATACTTCAACGACAACGGCCGTTTGCACGTGCCGACGCGCAACCTTGTTACCATCCTGGCCAACGTCAACTATCCCAAGAGCACCGGCCACCTCGAGCTTCGTTCCAGCGATCCGCGACAGCCGGTGGCGATCTATCCGCGCCTGCTCGACCATCCAGACGACGTTGCCTGCGTGCTGCGCGGCTTGGATTGGATACGCAGGCTCGCTTCGACGCCCCCGTTCGGCAGCCATGTGCGCGAGCTCATCGACGTGCCGGCTGAAGGCGCGGGGCCTGCCGCGGACGAAGCCTATGCGCGCAAGGCCACGGTGCCGTTCCTGCATCCGGTGGGCACTTGCCGGATGGGATCGGACGAAAACGCGGTCGTCAGCCCGGAGCTTCGCGTACACGGCACCGAAGGGCTCTGGGTCGCGGATGCCTCGATCTTCCCGCGTCATATCGCCGGCAACACCAACGCGACGGCGATCATGATCGGCGAGCGTGCGGCCGACCTCATCCATCCGTAGCGGAGAACTAGTTTATCATGACGCGGAATTTCACGCAGAACTTCGTCGGCGGCAGGCGCGTGGATCCCCTGGGCGCCGATTTCATCGAGGTCCGCTCGCCCTACGACGGAAGCCAGGTCGGCGCGGTGCCGCTGGCAGCGCAGGCCGACGTGGATCTTGCGGTCGCGACGGCGCGCAAGGCATTCGACGAGGGCGCTTGGCCGCGCATGCCGGTGGTCGACCGTATTGCTGTTATCCGCAGGTTCGCGGAATTCTACGAGACCCGCTCCGACGAGTTCGCCGGTTTGGTGACGGCGGAGATGGGCGCGCCGGCCTGGTTTGCCAAAGCCATCCAGACCCTCATTCGTGATCAGGGCCAAGCCTATGTCGTTGCCGCCGAGGGGTATCCTTGGGAAGTGCATCGCGCTGGCTATCCCCGGGGCAACGCAGTTTGGGTCCGTGACCCGGTAGGCGTGGTCGCCGCTGTCATCCCGTGGAACGCGCCACATCAGGTCGCTCTGGCGAAGCTCTTTCCGGCCCTGCTCGCCGGCTGCACGGTGATCCTGAAGCTGGCGCCGGAAACCGCGATTGACGGCCAGTATCTGGGCGAGTTGTTCAGTGAGGCGGGACTGCCGGAGGGTGTCCTGAGCATCCTGGTCGCTCACCGGGAGGTAAGCGAATATCTGGTGACGCATCCGGGCGTGGACAAGATCGGCTTCACCGGCTCCACTGCTGCCGGCGGCCGCATCGCCAGCCTGGCGGGCGCACAACTGAAGCGCGTCAGCCTCGAGCTCGGTGGCAAATCCGCGGCAATCGTGCTGGACGATGCTGATATCGGCCAGACAGTCGATGCGCTCCGCTATCGTTCCTTTCCCGACAATGGGCAGGTCTGCGTCGCGCAAACGCGTATCCTCGTGCCGCGCCGGCGCCACGATGCCTTTGTCGACGCGCTTGTGGACAATGTCTCTGGCATGACGATTGGCGATCCGGCGGATCCTGAGACTTTTCTGGGGCCGCTCGTGGCGGAACGCCAGCGTCAGCGTGTGCTCGACTTCATCGCTGCGGGCATCGAAAGCGGAGCCGATCTTGCCGCCGGAGGGCTGGGGATGCCGGAAGGCATCAATCACGGCGCCTTCGTCAAGCCCACGATTTTTGCCAATGTCAATAACGCCTCGCGCATCGCTCAGGAGGAAATCTTCGGCCCGGTCGTGTGCGTCATTCCCTACGACGGCGTGGACGATGCCGTTCGGCTCGCGAACGACTCTATCTATGGCCTGTCGGGTTCGGTGTGGACCTCGGATCCTGATCGAGGATTGGAGGTCGCGCGTCGCATCCGAACCGGCGGCGTGACCGTCAACAACGCGGCCTCCGATCTCCTGTCGCCATTCGGCGGCTTCAAGCGCAGTGGGATCGGACGCGAATTCGGTCCCGAGGCGATCAACCACTACATCGAACACAAGACCGTAGCTGTCTGAGCGGGGACGACATGAGCAATAGTCCTGCCGTCTGGGGGCACGTTGAGGCATTGGCCAGGCGCTTTGTTGAGCTGAGCGACAGGGTGTGGGGAACGCCCGAACTCAACTATCAGGAACACCGCTCGTCACAGGAGCACGCGCGCATGCTGCGGGAGCAGGGTTTTCGGGTCGAGACGGGGCTCGCCGGAATGCCGACCGCAGTCATGGGAGAATCGGGGGAGGGCGGATCGGTAATAGCCTTCCTCGGAGAGTTCGATGCGCTGCCGGAACTCAGCCAGGAGGCTGGCGCGGCGGAACATCGGCCTCTCGCAGGAAACGGGCCAGGCCATGGCTGCGGCCACAACCTTCTGGGGTCCGGTGCGATGCTCGCCGCCACGGCGGTGAAGGAATGGCTGGCCGCGGGCAACCTGCCCGGCCGCGTGCGCTACTATGGCTGTCCGGCAGAGGAAGGCGGGGCCGGCAAGGCCTTCATGGTTCGCGACGGCATTTTCGATGATGTGGATGCGGCGATCTCGTGGCATCCATTTGCATTCGCCGGCGTGATGGAGCCAGCAGCGCTGGCCTATGCCATTCTGGATTTTTCCTTCACGGGGCGCTCGGCTCATGCTGCTGGCTCACCGCACCTTGGGCGTAGCGCGCTCGATGCCGTCGAGCTGATGAGCGTTGGCTCGAACTACCTGCGCGAGCATATCCCCTCCGACTGCCGGCTTCACTATGCCTATCTCGACGCAGGTGGGCCGGCGCCCAACATCGTACAGGCTCAGGCGACGGTGCGTTACATCGTGCGATCGCCACGCGCCGGCGAAGTCGTGGCGCTTGTCGACCGTGTCAAGGGCATCGCCGATGGCGCTGCCCTGATGAGTGAGACCACAGTAAAGTCGCGCCTCGTGTGCGCCATGAACAGCTTGCTTGGGAATCGCGTGTTGGAGCGGGCTTTGGCCCGCAATTTCGAAATGCTCGGGCCACCGGAATTCGACGCGGAGGACGAGGCCTTCGCGCAACGGATACAGGCAAGTCTGACGCAGGATCATGTGCAGTCGGCATATGCGATGTTCGGGCTGGAGCCCGGCGCAACGGCATTGTGCGACCGCATCATTGGAGTCGGATCGAACGGCAAGCAGATGCTCGGATCGACTGATGTGGGAGACGTGAGTTGGAAGGTACCGACGGTCCAGGCTTATGGCGCCACTATGGCGATCGGGACGCCGCTTCACACCTGGCAGGTCACAGCCCAAGGCAAATCGCCTCATGCCCATAAGGGAATGGTGCATGTTTCGAAGGTGATGGCAGCCACCGGGGCGGATCTGCTGAGCGACGCTGCCGTGTTGATCGAGGCGAAGAAGGAGCACGCCTCCAGACTGGCGCGCGATCCTGTGGTGAACATTCTTCCGGCCGACCTTTCTCCGCCGCTTCTTGGCTGGAGCATGTCCGCTTAATCCGGATCATATCCTGTGGCGTGGAAGTAGTTTTGGCACTCACCCTGAGAGCAGCTCGACGATCGAACCGACTGCGCCCCACAGCGCCTTGATGAGTCGCGCTGCTTTGGAGCGCAGAAGCGCCGTGAGTTTTGAGAATGCGTTCTCGATTGCTTGTCGCGAACCAATGGTCAACGCTGGCGAGACACGAGAGTTTCTGAAATCGAAGCGCTCGCGGTCGAGTTAAAACGCCACATCAGGATGCGCATAGGTCAGGAAGAAGCCAGCCTTCCCATCTGTCAGCGCGGACAGGTTTGCTTCGATCCCGCCTCGATCCGGGATCAGCGAGCTTTGCAAGTCGGGTATTTCCGCCGCCAGCGCGCGAGGCCAGTTTGGGAAGAACGTGATGGTCAGCGTATGAAGAGCGGCAAGATAATGAGCAGGCCTCGCAGGGAGAGTTTCCGGGCGTCCCGGACCACGCTGTCCGAACTTGCAGCGCAACTGCCGGCACAGATCGCGTGCCGACCTTCGACAAGCGAAAGTCCAGCTTCAGCGCGGCCATGCCGCTCTCGGAATCGCCTGGATAGCGCTGCCCATCAGCACGCCAAGGCCGGACAGTTCGTCAGCCGTTGTTTGCCACTGATTTAAGCCGCGTCGCGCTGAGCTGGATGCAAGGTCAGCTTTCCCTCCAGACCATATCGAGACGGTCAACCCGCTTTCGTGACGAATGCGGCCGCGCTCATAACGCTATCATCAAAATGCATGACTACCTTCTTTGTGGTTAGAACTGAGGCACCGCTTTCAGAGAAACTAGTCGTCTTTTTGGTCCTTTGGTTCGCCAGACCATACGAGAGAATACGAAGGAAAAGGTTTGGCGAACCAGCTACTAACGTATTGTTTTCCCGTAGAAAACGATGACCCTCCGGGCCCACCATCGTCCTCTAGACCCCTTGTAAATCCTACAAACTGCTGTTTCCAAGCGCTTTCCGCCCTGTATGGTTCCAACATTGGCTCCAACATTTGGGTGGTTTTGGGTGGCAAAAGTCGCTGGTCTGATAAGAAAGAAGAGCGCCTATTTTTACGTGCGCAGGATATCCTTGTGTTGAAGCCGCTAACCGCGCGGCGGGAAGGGATCGTTGCCGTAAGAGTTCGAGTCGCGGATCTGCCCGTTGGGGCGATGGATCACCACCTCGCTGTGCTGGTTGATGGCGATGTCTCTTGCCGAGGCGACCGCACCGGCTTGGGTCGGATGAAGCGAAGTGGCGCGGTTATTGCCGGCGCCGAGCACCGCCCACTGACCGTCGCGAGGTACGACATGCTGATTTTTGCCCATGAAAGTCTCCGTTAAGGTTCGTTTGTCCGTCGGCAGGCAGCAGCGGTGCGCCATCATGTGCTCGGAAACGCTTTGGTGGCGCTGCCACAGGAGAATCGTCGCGAATTATCTGATCAGTCGTGGCGAGTCCGCGCCGCCGCGGCATCGGAGACGCGCAAGGTCGGGTGTGTGAGGCGGATGTTCGGCTTGCGCCGGGTTTTGTGCAGTCCTGCATTTGAATAGACGTGCTTTGCCTGCACCAGCCGCCCATCAGGGTGCGGAACTGAGCCAATTCATGAAACCTTGCTGGAAGCGCCGAGGCACTTCGGCCTCTGGCACGTTCCACGAATTGAAGAGACGCTTGCCTGCTTCGGGTCACTGCACGAGCATGCTCGCATCGGTGTGGAGGTCCGATCGACCAGCCGGGCATACTACCAACCGATGCTAGGGATAGCGTCCAAAAAAGCGCCTAAGTTCGAAGTGCTACTGCATCTCTCCACTTCCGCGACTATGTGAGAAGGATTCAATCTCCTCCAAATCAATCCTGCCATCGCCGTTCTCGTCGACGACGTCAAATATCCTCCCGATCACATCCTGGATCTCGCTCTGCGAAAGTGCTCCATCGCCGTCGGCGTCCATTATCGCAAACATTATTTTCATCCTGGCCGCGTGCATCATGCGAGGCCCCATGCGATCAGGCTTTCGAGCTATCCTGTCCCCATCGTGCGGCCTTTGCCCTATGTCCCGGTGCCAATCTTGCCGATGCGGAGGCCTTTCTTCGGGGCCGCGATCTCCCTGCAGCTTGTCCTGTAACATCTCGTCCATCATCTGCCGCATCATCTCACGCGTCTGGTCTTCTGTCTGTTTGTTAGGGCCTGGCAGTGGTGTGGATCCAGACTGCTGCGGCGGCGGCTTAAGCTCCGGTGTCCCACTCGTCTGGGGGAGCGCCGGCAAGCTTAACATGACCAAAGCAGCGGCAGCTGCCGTCGTCCCACATTGTACTTTCATCGGATTTTCCTTCCTTGAATGGCCATGCCAAACTTCGGCATTCACGGCCAAACTTGCTCCTCAGACTTTGGTTCCGGATGCAAGCTGCACAATAGAAGCTCAAATCGTGAGGTTCGGCAGCTGAAGTACGATGCAGCGATGTCGAGCGACAACATCTTCGGTCATTTGATGGGCCGCCTCGCTCACGGCTGCGGGGTACTCACCGTTTGGCGGGCGCCGACGACGCAAACCGCCGCCGAACTGAAAGCGATTGCATCTTCACACGGCTGGACGCCCGAACCCGTGTTGAGGAACTGTCGGCTTCGGAGACTGTCAGTGGCGCGGCCATCAGACGATTTCCAGACTGCCGACCTTCGCTTGGGTGAGACGCGTAAAGGCTATCGAACGCGCAATCGAGGAACACAAACCACGGTGATCGTTGCTGCCGAAATGGTGAGATAGAGAATGCTCGCAGGCTGCTCCTAAAAAGATGATCGAACGCCGCTTGGAATGGAACATGCGCTCCCACCACTGCTTGGCGCTCCGCCGGCATGCATTGTAGAGCTTGGC
>NZ_JAIUIF010000027.1:0-40732 GCF_020165475.1 Mesorhizobium sp. BR1-1-15
GACTACTGACTACTGACTACTGACTACTGACTACTGACTACTGACTACTGACTACTGACTACTGACTACTGACTACTGACTACTATTCACCACCCCATGCCCGTGACATGGCGCAGCCAGAAGGCGAGCGCGATGAAGCCGATGATGGTGGTGACGCCGGTCCAGTCGATATTGGCGTTCTTGAGGTTCCTGATGACCTTCACCAGCAGCATCCAGGCTATGACGACGATCGGCAGGATGATGACGAATCTGATCATGCGACAGCCTCGCCCAAGCGATTGCACCTGCCAGAGATATAGGAAGCGAATTGGCCGTTTTCAGGATGCCGTGTCTGTTGCCCGGCAGCGTTCATGAGCGCCTCAAAACCGACATTTGTCTTTACTGGCGCCGCAAATATGGCTAACCGGTGCCGCATGCCCTTGTAGCTCAGCTGGTAGAGCAGCGGTTTTGTAAACCGAAGGTCGCGGGTTCGATTCCTGCCGGGGGCACCACCCTTCGCTCTTCGAGCTTCGGGTGGCAGGCCACCCAGAGCCCGTTATAAGAACACCAGATCTCGCGAAACGAAGAAGTGTCCTCCGAAACCCAGCGGACTCTCGCTAGGCGGCCGTCGCGACCTGGCCGGCTGCCACTTCGCCGCAGAACATGTTCTTCACCCTGACGGATTTGTAGACGTAGGCGACCCAGGCTCCGGTGAGGATGAACGACAGAACGGGTGTCATCAGCGCATCTCCAGCAAAGATTTGGCTCACCGGGACGCCTAGAGTTGATGAGATCAAGATCGTGTCCAGGACGAGCACAACCGGTATCGCAATCCACTGAAACAGAAACAATTGTGGAAAGCGTCGGCTTCGCCGCAGCATCGAAATGAGCACAACCAGTTGAAGCGCCAGAAATGCCAGATTGAGGGCAACCTCGCTATACACCGCAAGCAGCCCATTTGGCAGGGGCAAGAGTTGCCGGTAACCCTCGACCGAATTGGCCAAGTCGGCGAGCGTGCGCAGCGGCGACAAAACCTGACCGATCGCAAGCAGCATAAGCCAGCCACCGAATCCTACAAGAGCCGCCGGGCCCTGTGACGGCTTCACGGCTGAGCGAACCGCAAAGAAAACAGGCACGCCGATGATCAGCAGTACGATCGCCCAATGCCAGATTGAAAACGTCTCCATTAACCTCTCCCCTTCGCACTCCTATAAGTTGTATCAGATTTCAAATTCAACTCAAGAGGCGACTTCGCGTGCAATGAGGTCGGTGCCGAAGCGGCGACTTTCTCCTGCTGTCCTGAGTCTCGAGCCCCAACCCGGAACCAAACCCGGCCGGAGACGGTTAACGATCGAAGGGACCGCAAACTCTGTAGCGGAACAATGATCGAACTCTTGGACATAGAACTGGCCAGAGCCAGGCAGCGAATTGGCCGAGCGGAACTCGCCCTCAAACGAGCGGAAGAAATGCTGGACGGAGACTGTGGCGTCGGCATCAATCTCGCGCTCTGCAGCAGGATAAGGTCCGCGCAGCGGCGCGTGACCGAAGCGCGAGAGCGCCTGACAAAGATCGATCCGACCGATCACTGATTTTACCTGCGCCACTGCGGCCGCGCGTCTGCTTTCCCTTCAGTCGATGCTTCGAAGGGATCGCTAGGTCCACCGGCTACGCTGTCAATCCCCCCCAACGTCAAGCCGCTAGGCCATACCGTGCGCGGGGCCCGGCGGTGTAGACGGGCGCCGCCGTTGGCACTCATCGTCAGTCACACTGGCAGCGGAAGCTGGTTTCATGCCGCGGTCGCTTCCATCCTCACACCCCGATCGCCGCCACCAGGATCCGGTTCTGCCGTCGGATCGCCGCGCGCAGTTCCGCTATCCTTGCCTCGTCGCGCTTCACGAACTCGATGAACATCATGTTCATGTTGTTGAAGACCAGCTCACCCACCGCCTGCCCGTCGATGTCGCGCCGCACCAGGCCGATCTCCTGCAGCCTTGCGATCAGGGCACGGATCTGTTGCGTCAGAGCGCGGTCGAGCGCCGTGTAGGCTTGGCCGAACGGGCTGTCGGGCAGTTGCGTCGAGATCGCCATCGCCTGGCGCCACATCTCCTTGCTGAGATAGTGCAAGGAGTGCTCGATATAGATGCCGATCAGCGTGTCCAGCGCATCGCCGACATTGGCCGGTGGGCTGTCGACCACGCCTCGCCCGGCATTCAGCACCTCGTTGACCTCCATGGAGACGATGGCGCCGAGGATGTCGCCCTTATTCTGGTAGTAATTGTAAATCGTCCCGATCGACACTTCGGCCTGGGCCGCGATCACCTCGATCTTGGCGCCTTCATAGCCGGCCTCGCGGAAAAGCTCGGCCGCCGCCTCGATGATGCGGCGGTGCCGGTCGGCCTTTTGCCTTGCCCTCAATCCATTCATACCGGCTGTCTGCCACAAAAACAGAATTGACTCAATTTTAGAATTGGTTCAACTTTTTGCAAGAAGCCACAAAGGCAAGGGAGAACACTCGATGTCCGCACGATCCGCAGCCAACAATCCGCTTTCAATCCTGAAGAGACATCTGGGCGCCGCTTGCGGCGCCACGGCGCTGGTGCTCTCAGCAGCCGGCGCCAGCCAGGCCGCCGATCTCAACGCCCTGATCTGGTGCGATCATGCCGACCCGGCGCTGCTGCAGCCCTTCGAAGAGGCCAACAACGTCAAGGTCAACGTCAAGGAATTCGAGGGCACCGGCGCGGGGCTCGCCATCGTCGAACAGTCGCAACCCGGCGACTGGGACGTGATGGTGATCGACAGCATCGACGTGCCGCGCGGCGTGGAAAAAGGCCTGTTCGAGCCGCTGCCGGAGGACAAGCTGCCGTTGGGCGACCTCTTTCCGCAGGTGAAGATGGACAACTCTACCGTGGTCGGCGGCAAGCGCTACGGCATCACCGAAAAGTTCGGCTACAACACGATCGGCTTCAACAAGACCAAGGTCGACCCGGCCGACATGCAATCCTTGGCGTCGCTGACAAGCGACAAGTACAAGGGCAAGGTCGCCATCTACGATTATTACCTGCCGGTCATCGGCATGGCGGCACTCGCCATCGGCAAGAAAACGGCTGAACTCACCGAGGCCGATCTTCCCGCCCTCAAGGCCGAACTGCTCAAGATGAAGGCCAACGCCAAGCTGGTCGGCGAGGTGACCGCCAGCCAGACAGCGCTCGCCACCGGTGAAGTCGATATTCTGGTCGGCGGCGGCGAATGGGTGACGGCGGGCCTGGCCAAGGAGAACCCGGCGCTGGACTTCTCGATCCCCAAGGAGGGAGCGGTGCTGTGGTCGCAGTCGCTGGCCATGTTCAAGGACTCCAAGAACAAGGACGTGGCGCTGAAATTCATCCAATACATCATGAGCCCGGAAGGCCAGGCGCGGCTTGCCACCTCGTCCTGCTATTGGGGCATGCCGGCGAACAGCAAGGCGGCACTCACCGACGACCAGAAGAAGATCCTGCGCTTCGACGAGCAGCCCGAATTCCTTGCCCGCGCCCAGGCCTATCCGGCGCCGAATGCCGATCTCGACAAGAAGATGCAGGACATGTGGACCGAGATGCTGCAGGCGCAGTAGACGGCCGTCGTGAGCAGCACCGCGAACAAGGCCCTGCCCTGGGCGCTGGTTACGCCGGCGCTCGGCTGGACCTTGCTGTTCTTCGTGTTGCCTTTCATCGCCATGGGGCTTTCCAGCCTGACGTCGCATGAGGGCGGCGGCTTCACATCAGCCAATTACAGCCAGTTCTTCACCAATCCTGCCTATTGGCAAGCGATGGTGAATTCGCTGGAGGTGACGGCGATCGTCACCGTGGTCTCGGTGCTGCTCGCCTATCCTTTCGCCTGGATCCTGGCCGAACAGGTGCCGGAACGCTGGCAGCGGCTGGCGCTGATGCTGGCCGTGCTGCCGTTCTGGACGTCCTATGTCGTGCGCTCCTATTCCTGGCTTCTGGTGCTGGCGCAGAACGGCGTCATCAACCGGACGCTGACCGGCATCGGCTTGACCAGCGAACCGCTGCAGCTCGCCAATACGCGCTTCGCCACCGTGACCGGCTTCGTGCATTTCTTCGTCATGCTTTTGACGCTGACGATCTTCGCCAATTTGAAGCAGCTCAGTCCGAGCTACCGCAAGGCCGCCGCTGATCTCGGCGCCGGGCCGGTGCGCACCTTCCTGCATGTCATCCTGCCGCTGACCTTGCCCGGCATCATGGTCGGCGCCTTCCTGACCTTCGTGCTGTGCATCGGCGACTACATCACGCCGCAGATCCTCGGCGGCAACAACGAGCTGGTCATGCCGCAGCTGGTGATGATGCAGATCGGCCGGCGCGGCGATTTTCCGCTGGCCTCCGCCCTGTCGATTATCCTGATGGCGGTCGTGACCATCGCCTATCTCGCCTGCGCCCGCTGGCTGAAGATCGAGCGGGCCTGAGATGCGCCTGATCGTCCGAACCGCTTCCTGTCTCTACGCGATCGCCATCTATGCCTTCATTTTCCTGCCGGTGATCGTGCTCGTGCTGTTCTCGCTGCAGGCAACCTCCTTCCCCATCCCGCCCTTCACCGGCCCGTCGCTGCGCTGGTACCAGGCCGTCCTGTCCGATACGCGGCTGACCTCGGCGCTGGTGAACTCGCTGCTGGTGGCCGTCCTTTCGTCGCTCGCGGCCGTCACGCTCGGCTTCCTCAGCGCCTGGGCGTTCGCGCGCTTCGTGCTGCCGGGTTCGGCCCTGCTGCGAGGGTTGATCACGCTACCGCTTACCGTCAGCTATCTCATCATCGGCATGGGGCTGCTGGTGCTGTTCAACTGGGCCGGCGTGCCGAAATCGCTGATGGCCGCCGGCATCGGCCATGTCGTGATCAACCTGCCGCTCTGCTTCGCCATCGTCTACAGCCAGATGGGCGACCACCAGATCAACATCGAGCGCGCCGCGCGCGATCTCGGCGCGCCGGAATGGAAAGTGCTGCTCTTGATTACTGTGCCTGTCATGGCGCCGGCCATCTTCGCCGGCTTCTTCCTGTCGATGACCTTTTCCTGGGACGAATTCGTGATCTCCTTCCTGCTGACACGCTTCGAAACCACGCTGCCGGTCGAAATCTGGAATCTGCTGCGCTCTGGCCTCAACCCCAAGACCAACGCAGTCGGCTCGCTGGTGTTCGCCGTTTCCATCGTGCTGGTGGTGCTGTTCGAATTGACATTGCTGCGGAGGAAGCCGGCATGAGCGCGCCCCTGGTCGACATCCGCGGGGTCTCGCACCGTTTCGGCCAGCTGGCGGTGCTGAAAGACGTATCGCTGCGGATAGAGCCCGGTAGCTACACCATCCTGCTCGGACCGTCGGGCTCCGGCAAGACGACGCTTTTGTCGATTTTGGGCGGCTTCGTCACACCGAGCGAAGGCAAGGTGTTCATCCGAGGCGAGGACTGCACCGCCGTTCCGCCGGCAAAGCGCCCGACAACGACGGTGTTCCAGGATTATGCGCTGTTTCCGCATATGAGCGTCGGCGGCAATGTCGGTTTTGGCCTGCGCATGCAAGGCGTCGATGGCGCGACACGCGCCGCGCGGGCGCGTGAGACGCTGGCGCTGGTCGGGCTGGATGCCGCCTTCGACAAGAAGCCGCACCAGCTCTCCGGCGGCCAGCGGCAGCGCGTAGCGCTGGCGCGCGCACTGGTGATCGAGCCCGCCGTGCTGCTGCTCGACGAGCCGCTCGGCGCGCTCGACCTCAAACTGCGCCGGCAGATGCAGGACGAATTGAAAGCGATCCAAAAGCGCGTCGGCACCGCCTTCATCCATGTCACCCACGACCAGGAAGAAGCGATGGCGCTGGCCGACCACTGCGTGGTGATGAGTGACGGCCGCATCGAGGACGAAGGGCCGCCCGAACGCGTCTATGCGCGCCCAAAGACACGCTTTTCGGCGACTTTCATGGGCGAGAGCACCATTCTTCGCGGAACGGTGGCGGAGATGATGGACAGGACAAGCACTGTCGCGACACAGGTCGGGCCGGTCTCGGCGTCCGGAGCGTTGCCGGTGGGATCGGCGGTTGCCTTGGCCATCCGGCCGGAGCACCTTGCCCTGGGCGCGACCTCAGGCGCCACAAAGCTGGGCAAGGCGCAGGTCAGCGATGTCGTTTTCCAGGGCAGCTTCAAGCGCGTGCTCGCGGTCTCCGCTGAAGACGCCACGCTGCAATTCATCGCCAAACTGCCCGCGACGTCCGTCGTGCAGCCGGGCGACACGGTCTCGGTTTCCTGCGATACAGACAAGATCATCCTGCTGACGGATTGAACATGGGCATGCTTGCGGTCGTCGACGCACCTGACTGGTACGAAACCATCGGCATGGGCGACGGTGTCACGCTGATCCACGAGCCATGGATCAAACCGTTCTTCCGCTGCAATATGTGGCATGTGCGCGGCCGCGACCGCGACCTGCTGTTCGATACCGGGCTTGGCCATTTCAGCCTCAGGCGCCATGTGCCGCTGGTCAGCGAGCGCAAGCTCACCTGCGTCGCCAGCCACACGCATTTCGATCATATAGGCTGCCACCATGAATTTCCCGAACGTTGCGTGCATGCGGCCGAGGCTGAAATCCTCGCCGATCCGCGCAACAAATGGACGGTGGCTGACCGCTACGCCAATGAAGAGATGTTCGATCGCCAGCCGGAAGGTTGGGACACGGCGCGCTATCGCATCATGCCCGCCCCGGCGGACCGCCTGCTCGAACATGGCGACATCGTCGACCTCGGCGATCGCGCCTTCGAGGTGATCCACACGCCCGGCCATTCGCCAGGCGGCATCGCGCTGTACGAGAAGAAGACCGGCATCCTGCTTTCCGGCGACATCATCTATGACGGCCCGCTGATCGACGACGTCTACCATTCCGATATCGGTGATTATTTGGGGACGATGTTTGCCATGCGCGGCCTCGACGTCTCGGTCGTGCATGGCGGCCATTTCCCGAGTTTCGGCAAGGTGCGCTATCGCCAGCTGATCGACGAGTATCTGGCACAGAAACGCCAGGCCGGCTGCCATCTGCAACCACGCTCCTAGCAGTCAGCTTGTTTTGACCTACAGCGCCCTTTGCGGACAAGGCATTCCGGCAGCATCGCCGCAGCGCGAGGCCGTGGGCAAGGGCCTGAGGCTTGTTTCTTCCGAGCGGCGCACCAGTTCGGCGAAGACAAGCGCGAAGCTTCCCAGCACGACGGAGATGATGATCAGGCGTGTTACCAGCAATATGTTGGTCCCGGCTGGCGCGTGTCCCCGGAATCGGGCTCGACTCTCGAAGGATTCACGCACGATCAAAAGTGCCACAGCGTCTTTCGTATCCTGAAAGGCATAAAATCGCTGTGGGCGCCCCCACGCCACCATGCCGGCTAACATGATCGATGCGGCTTTACGAGAGTTTAAGCCCGGCCTTAACCATCACATTGGCTCGTTCCCTGATATGATTCGCGACTGCCGGTTCGAACCGCACGTCTGCGGGCTCTCTTTGCACACAGGCCCGCCCATGCTACCCCGGCCCAGCCGCCAACCGGTCACCGTCGGGGAGCCATGAGCAAAGCCGCCAACAGCATCGCCTTCGTCTCGTCCGGCACGCCTGACGCCAAAGCGGCGCTGGAAAGCCTGTCGGCGCGCTATGGCCAGCATTCGGTCGCGGAAGCCGATGTCGTCGTGGCCCTGGGCGGCGACGGTTTCCTGCTGCAAACTTTGCGCGATACAATGGGAACCGGCAAAAAGGTCTACGGCATGAACCGTGGCACCATCGGCTTCCTGATGAACGAATATCGTTCCGGAGGTCTCGCCGAGCGCATCGCGGCCGCGGTCGCCGAAACGATCCGTCCGCTGGAGATGCAGGCCGTTACCTCGGATGGCGAAACCGTCTCGGCGCTGGCCATCAACGAAGTGGCGTTATGGCGCCAGTCCTATCAGACGGCCAAGATCCGCATCACCATAGATGACCAGGTACGGCTCGAGGAACTGAATTGCGACGGCGTGATGATTGCCACGCCGGCTGGCTCCACCGCCTACAATCTTTCGGCGCATGGGCCCATCCTGCCGCTCGACGCGCCGCTGCTGGCGCTTACCCCCGTCAGCCCGTTTCGCCCCCGCCGCTGGCGCGGCGCTTTGCTTTCCAACAAAGCAACCGTGCGCTTCGACATACTAGAGGCGGAAAAGCGGCCGGTGAACGCCGCCGCCGACCATACGGAGGTCAAGGCCGTAGCTTCCGTGACGGTGCGGGAATCAGCGACGGCGACCGCAACTTTGCTGTTCGATCCCAATCACTCCTGGAACGAACGCATACTGGCGGAACAGTTCCGTTATTGAGCCGATATTGAGCCGGCGCGCGGATAAGCGGCCGGATCAGACATAGTAATTAAGGTTACGACTTCACAATCGAGCCATTGCCGGCCGTTTGTGTTGACAAATCGCGGGCTTGCGCCTAGTTGCAGTGATGATCTTGCGGGCGCGCGGCGCCTGCCGCGACGGATGCCGTTGCGCTTCCCCGAACAGCCAAAGACAGCCAGAACTTGTCCTCAGACACCCAGACCGCTCAAGAAGCGTTGACTTTCGCGGACCTCGGCCTATCGCCGAAGGTCCTTTCCGCAGTCACCGACGCCGGCTACCTCAAGCCGACGCCGATCCAGGCCGGCGCCATTCCGCACGCGCTTCTGGGCAAGGATGTGCTTGGCATAGCACAGACCGGTACCGGCAAGACGGCCTCCTTCGTGCTGCCGATGCTGACACGACTGGAAAAGGGCCGCGCCCGCGCCCGCATGCCCCGCACGCTGATCCTGGAGCCGACCCGCGAGCTTGCGGCGCAGGTCGAGGAAAACTTCATAAAATACGGCAAGAACCACAAGCTCAACATCGCACTGCTGATCGGCGGCGTGTCGTTCGACGAACAGGACAAGAAACTGGAGCGTGGCGCCGACGTGCTCATCGCGACGCCCGGCCGCATGCTCGACCACCGCGAGCGCGGCAAGCTCTTGCTCAACGGCGTCGAGATCCTCGTCATCGACGAAGCCGATCGCATGCTCGACATGGGCTTCATTCCCGATATCGAGCGTATCTGTGAGATGATCCCCTTCACCCGGCAGACGCTGTTCTTCTCGGCGACGATGCCGCCCGAGATCACCAAGCTCACCGAAAAATTCCTGCACGCGCCGGTGCGTGTCGAGGTCTCCAAGGCCGCCTCCGCCGCGACCAACATCATCCAGCGGTTGGTGAAGTCCGGTTCCAAACCCTGGGACAAGCGCGAGACGCTGCGCAACCTGATCAAGGCCGAGGATGCAGAACTGAAGAACGCCATCATCTTCTGCAACCGCAAGATCGAGGTGTCGGAGCTGTTCCGCTCGCTGCTGAAATATGACTTCGACGCCGGCGCGCTGCATGGCGACATGGACCAGCGCGCGCGCATGCAGATGCTGGCCAATTTCCGCGACGGCAAGCTGCGGTATCTGGTCGCCTCCGACGTGGCCGCGCGCGGCCTCGACATTCCCGATGTCAGCCACGTCTTCAACTATGACGTCCCGATCCATGCCGAGGATTACGTCCACCGAATCGGCCGTACCGGCCGCGCCGGGCGCTCCGGAAAATCCTTCACCATCGCGACCAAGTCCGACACCAAGTACATCGACGCCATCGAACGGCTGATCGGCACCAAGATCGAGTGGCATGACGGTGACCTGTCGACGGTGGTGGCCAGCGAAGGCGAGGACGAAGCACCGCGCCGTGGCCGCGGTGCGCCGCGGCGCGCCGGCCGCAAGGACGACGACCGCAAGGACAGGGGCGAGCGCAAGAGAGGCGGACGCCAGGCCAAGCACGGCGAAGACGCGGCACCGGAAACCGTGCGCGAGGAACAGCCGGTCGCAGCCGAGGAAACGGTCGCCGGCACTGGTGAGCGGCGCACGCGCAAGGACGCTATCCGCTCGGAAAATTCCGAGCGCAAGAGCTCCGCGGCGCGCAGCGAGCGACGTGCACCGGAGCGCGGCGACACCAGGCCCCAGCGCGATGACCGTCGCCCTGCCCGCAACCGAGAAGACGAAAACGACGCCACCGTTGGCTTCGGCGACGACATGCCGGCCTTCATGCGCATCGTCGCCAAGGGCTGACCGACGAGTGGTTCCAAGACAAGACGGCCATCCGGCTTGCCCTCCCGGCAAGCTCCTGGCTGGGCTGGCCGTTACATCGGCCCAGGCATCATCTTGGTCGGTTTCTCCAACATCGGAAACTCGGCCTTGTTGCATTTCACGTTCGGGTTCGTCGGACTGAACATGCCGTTGGGATTATCACCCAGCCAAGCGTGAAGATCGTAGTGGACGAACTCCCTCGGGATGAGCGGATAGTGTCCCTCCATCGGACCCATGAAGGTTTGGCCAAACAGCTTCGGTGGCTCTTTGACGTCCGGCGTCAGCGGCACAAGCCATTCCGCCCCGACCAGGCGCAGACCGTTTTTCGTCGGCTCGTAGATCAGCACATTGGGGCGCATCGGGTCGAGTTTTTGGCTGACACTTGGGACGTTGACGAAATGGATGCCCATGGCGCCTTTCGGGTAGTACATCGCTCCGGATATCTTTTCTCCGCTATAGTAGACGCAGCCGACCGTCGACAGATAAAGGTCGCGGACGGCCGCGGTGTAGTCCTCATATTTGGCGAGCGACTTTTTCAAGGCCTCGATGTCAGCTTTGTTGGCATCCTCGGCTCGAGCCGCCGCGACGCCCAACCATGCGCTTACAAGACCTGTTAAAGCGAAGACGCCGCAGCGCCCAAGGCTGGCTGTTCTTGTCATGCATTCCTCCCAGATTTTTTTGATCTGGCCGTGCAAGACCGAGGCTGAAAAAGAAAATGCTTATTGCGCGGCCAAGTGTACCGCCTCATCCCCTCCGGAACAGCGACGATGCTATTCCTTTCCATGGCTGCGGGAAAGCGCTTATTTAGGACTGGCTAATTCTCTGGCACGCCAATCTCAATCTGAGCGCGGCCGGTCGCGGCCGGTGAAGCTGTTGCCGTCATCGCCAAGCGACGCCACCGTTGGCTTCGGCTACGACACACCGGCCTTCATACGCATGGTCGCCAAGGTCTGATATCGTGGTGTGTTGCAAGGACGCACGGCCTCGCCGAAGATGGCGTGATGAAGCGTCTGGTGGAAGATTGGGTCTATGGTGGCGTGCTCGCCGGCCTCACCCTGTGCGTGGTGGCGATCGGGCTGGCCGCTCGATTGGAGACAGCCGAGTTCGCCGTCTTCCTGCTGATTCCGATTTACATGCTCCACCAATACGAGGAGCATGCCGAGGACCGGTTCCGGCTTTTCGTCAACAAGATGCTCGGCGGTGGGCGCCGCTGCTTACCCGCTTCGATGTCTTTGTGATCAACGTACCGGGTGTATGGGGCATCTATTCCCTGGTTTTCACCCTCGCTGTCACGGTCAATGCCGGGATAGGGCTGATCGCCGCCTACACCACCCTGATCAACGCTTTGGTTCACGTCGCGCAGGCCATCAGGATGCGCAGCTACAACCCCGGGCTCATCACCGCAATTGTCTTGTTCGTACCCGCATCCATCTGGTCGATCCTGACGCTTTCCGGTTCGGGAACGGGCTTCCATATCCTTGGACTTACGGTCGGGCTGCTCATTCATGGACTGATCGTTGCCCATGTTGTCCGGCGGCAGCGCCTGACCCAACGAGCGACGGTCGATAAGCCGACCTCACCGTAACATCATGGAAGAACCCGGGGGCCGCAGGCCTGGCCGTCGGTCGCATTTTGCAAACAAAAACGGCCCCTTGCGAGGCCGTTTTTGCATTCTGATCGATGCTGCTCAGGTGAGCGGCGAAAGCTGGATCTCGACGCGACGGTTTTGAGCGCGACCCTCGGCGGTGGCGTTGGACGCGACCGGACGGGTCTTGCCGAATCCGGTGACCGCGAAGCGGCGTGAATCGACGCCCTGGCCAGCCAGGTAGTTGGCGACCGCCAGCGCGCGGCGCTGCGACAGATCGAAATTATGCTGGTCGCCGCCGGTCGAATCGGTATGGCCGAACACGTCGACCGTGGTCTGCTTGAACTTCTTCAGCACCAGCGCGACCGAATTCAGCACCTGGTAAAAGCCGGGCTTCACCGCATCCTGATCGACGTTGAAGGTGATATCGGACGGCATATTAAGGATGATCTGGTCGCCGGAGCGGGTGACGCTGACGCCTGTGCCCTCCAACTGCCGGCGCAGTTCGGCTTCGTTCTGGTCCATGGTGGCGCCGATGGCGCCGCCAGCCAGCGCCCCGATGCCGGCGCCGATCAGCGCGTTGCGGCGGTCATTGCCGCCGGCAAGCAGGCCAAGGCTGGCGCCGGCCAGGGCGCCGAGGCCGGCACCGGCCGCCGTGTTGGAAATCTTCTGGTCGCCGGTATACGGATCGGTGGTGGTGCAGGCGCTCACTAGCACAGCCGTCGCCACGACGACGAGCACGGTCTTCTTCATAGGATTGTCCCTCTCCAAGTCACGCCTTGCGGTGGCGCCAAATCACCCTTCGCGCGACTTGTACCATGAAATGCGGCGAAAAGCGGAACGGGAAAAACACCGGCAACGGCTTTTCCCCGGGGCACGATTTCCCGATTGGGCGTCCAGGAATCTACCAGAGATTCCGGCCGTCGATGGCCACCACTTCGACCTTGTCCAGATCGAAATCGTCGAACAACCGCGAGTTGACGCTGATCTTGGGATTGTCGAAATCCGGCTCTCCGCTCGACCAGTCCGGTGTTTCGGTGAAGGTCCCGCAGCCGCAGGTGTCGCAAAAACCGTGCTTAACGGTCTTCGATCCCCACTGATAGAAGGAAACATTCTTCTGCGGCGTGAGGAGCTTGAACTGCGCAGGAGTGTAGTAGGCCCAAAGCGAGCCGCGTTTCGAGCAGAACGAACAAGTGCACTGCGTCAGCGTCTGCGGTGCTTGCGAAACCTCGAATATCGTCGCCTTGCAGTGGCAGCTTCCCTTGATGATCATAGACGTCACCTCTCCCTTGTCCGCCGCCCGCAGGCAACGCAACACAAAGGAGCGGTCCTGGCAACCGTCCGTCAGCAGGCCCCGCCCATCGCGGTCCGGGCCGGTCGCCGCTGCGCCTCCCGGGCTTAGTAGGAGCGCGGCGGCACGAACAGGCAGATCGTCTTACCGGCGTCTAGACCCGCCTGATGCGCGCACCAGTGGAATTCGCCGTCCGGGCTGTCCTTCACACGCTTGTCGGTCATCGGGACAACTTCCCCCGTGCCGGCGATCACATAACCCTCGGGTTTTTCCAAAACCTCGCCCGTATGGGCCGTGCGGCAATCGTAGTTAGCGCAGCATGCGAATGGATAGCTCCAACCCAGCGGCTTCGCCGCTGTAGGCTTGGCGTCGTGGGCGAAGGCAGGCGCCATCGGCAACGCAATCGCTGCGATTGCAAGCAGGCAGAGCATGAGTCGGCCCACCGCGGCCCGAGCCGATTTTGATGGGGCAGCAGACATGGAAGCGCTCCTTTCGACGAGCATCAAGCGTTTCGCTTGCCCGTTCCTGAAACGTGTCTTCCCAGCGGCCGGATCGTCAGCAGGCATTTCTGCCGCGCCCGGCCATAGATGCTTTTGTCTCCCCTCGACCATGGATGGTGGGCCGATTTGTGAGTCGGCGCAAGAAACCACTGCATGCCGATGTCGCAGGCTGAATGCCGCGCATCGGCAACAGAAAACAGGCGCCGTCTCTCGATTGGATAGGCAGGCACAACCATGCCCAGCAGACGGGATCGCAGATAACGAGATTCGGCGAGAGAAGTTCCGGCCTATTCGCCAGCAGGTCCTGCGATCACGTGCTCGTCATACTGCGGCAGGCCGTCGCTGATCGTGTACCACGGCGCCTTGGAACCGACGAAGATATGCTCGGTCGGGCGGATGCTCGGGTCGTCGACGAGCGTTCCCATCGCGACATGGACGAAGGCTCCCTCGCGCACGACCGAATAGAGCAGCGAACCGCACCGCTTGCAGTGCGCGTCATGGCCGTTGTCGTCGCCGAAGACCAGCAGCATATCGTGGCCGTTGGTCAGGACAAACTTGGCGCGTTCGATGCCCGCGAAGGGCTTGAAAGCCGAACCTGTCGTGCGCCGGCAGTTCGAGCAATGGCAATTCGCCGCGTACAGGAACTCGTCGGCGACCGCATAGTGCACCGCACCGCAGAAGCACTTTCCAACAAGCTTGCGAGCCATAATCCAATCCAAATGTGTGCCGCTGTAGGCGCGGACCCTAATCCAGGTCCGCCACCGCTTCTCCAGCACCACCCTCGATGCGTTGCGACAGCGAGGCTTCCATGAAGTCATCGAGGTCGCCATCGAGCACGCTCGACGGGCTGGTGCTTTCGACACCTGTGCGCAGATCCTTCACCAGCTGATAGGGCTGCAGCACGTAGGAGCGTATTTGGTGACCCCAGCCAATGTCGCTCTTCGATGCTTCGGTGGCGTTGGCGACGGCTTCGCGCTTCTTCAGCTCTTCCTCGTAAAGCCGCGAGCGCAGCATCTCCCAGGCCTTTGCCCGATTTTTGTGCTGCGAGCGTTCGGCCTGGCAGGCGACCGCTATGCCGGTGGCGAGATGGGTAATGCGCACCGCCGAATCGGTGGTGTTGACGTGCTGGCCGCCTGAACCGGACGAACGATAGGTGTCGATGCGCACGTCGGATTCGGAAACGTCGATCTCGATCGTATCGTCGATGACGGGATAGACCCAGACGCTGGCGAAGGATGTGTGCCGGCGCGCGTTGCTGTCATAGGGTGAAATGCGCACCAGGCGATGGACGCCGGATTCCGTCTTCAGCCAACCATAGGCATTGTGGCCCTTGATCAGCAGCGTCGCGGACTTGATGCCGGCCTCTTCGCCGTCATGCACTTCCAGCACCTCGACCTTGAAGCGGCGGCGCTCGGCCCAGCGCGTGTACATGCGCAGCAACATCGAGGCCCAGTCCTGGCTTTCGGTGCCGCCGGCGCCTGCGTGGATTTCGAGATAGGTGTCGTTGGCGTCGGCTTCGCCCGACAGCAGCGTCTCGACCTGGCGGGCCTTCGCCTCGCCTTGCATCGAGCGGATCGCTGCCTCAGCCTCGGCAACGACGCTCTCGTCGCCCTCTTCCTCGCCGAGTTCGATCAGGCCGATATTGTCTTCCAGCGCCTGGGTCAGGCCCCTGACCGCCGCGATGCCTTCCTCGAGGCCCTGGCGCTCGCGCATCAGCTTCTGCGCTTCCAGCGGTTCGTTCCAGAGGCTGGCGTCCTCGGCGCGGACGTTGAGATATTCAAGCCGCTTTATGGCCTGATCCCAGTCAAAGATGCCTCCTCAGCAGGGTAATTGCCTGCCTGATCTCGTCGACAATATTCTGCGTTTCCGCGCGCATGGCCTGATGTTTTATCCTGTTGCTGAAAGTGACGCCTGGTCGGCGCGATACATAGGGACGGCGCCGCCGCCTGTAAAGCAAATTGGACCGGCCCTGGGCCGGCCCAATCCTGCATGCATACCCGTCAGTAGAGGCCGCCGCCGCCCGACTGGATGGCCTGGTTGGCCTGAGGCGACAGCGCGCCGCCGGAGGCATTGGAGCCGTCGGCGCCCATGCCGATCACCCAATAGCTGTCGGCTGGGCCGGTGCCCGGCTTGAAGGCCTCGATGATGGTGCCGGGATCGCCCGAATTGGCCCGCATGCCGGTCTTGCGGTTGATGGCGACCAGATTCATGCCTTCGGGAACCTTGAAGTCGACATTAGGCGTGCCATCCAGCGCCACGCGCATGAAATCCTTGAAGATAGGAGCGGCGAGGCCGCCGCCGGTGGCGCCATGGCCAAGGCCGCGCGGCGTGTCGTAGCCCATGTAGAGACCGACGACGAGGTTCGGCGTGTAGCCGATGAACCAGGCGTCCTTTTCGTCGTTGGTGGTGCCGGTCTTGCCGGCGATGTGGCGTCCGAGCTCGGCGATGGTGGCGCCGGTGCCGCGCTGGACGACGCCTTCCATCATCGAGGTGATCTGGTAGGCGGTCATCGGATCGAGAACCTGTTCGGAATTATCGACAAGCTCAGGTTCGGGCTGGTTCTGCCATTCGGCCGCGTTGCAGCCTTCGCAGCCGCGTTCGTCCTGCTTGAAGACGGTCTTGCCGTAGCGGTCCTGGATACGGTCGATCAATGTCGGCTTGATCGACTTGCCGCCATTGGCCATGATGGAATAGGCCGAAACCATGCGCATCACCGTCGTCTCGCCGGAACCCAGCGCCATCGGCAAATACGGCGCCAGATGGTCATAGACGCCGAAACGCTCGGCATATTCGACGACCAGCTTCATGCCCATGTCGTTGGCGAGGCGCACAGTCATCAGGTTGCGCGACTTTTCGATGCCGGAGCGCAGGGTTGCCGGACCGGCGACCGTGCCGTCGTAGTTCTTCGGCGTCCAGGTCGTGTTGCCGCTCTGGATGGTAATCGGCCCGTCCATGATCACCGATGCCGGCGTATAGCCATTGTCGAGCGCCGCGGAATAGACGATCGGCTTGAACGAAGAGCCGGGCTGGCGCATGGCCTGGGTGGCGCGGTTGAACTCCGACTGCGCGTAGGAGAAGCCGCCGACCATGGCCAGCACGCGGCCGGTGTGTGGATCCATGGCGATCAGGCCGCCTTCCACTTCGGGGACCTGGCGCAGGCTGTAGGCGTCGTCGGAGCCTTCGTTCTTCTGGACGAAGACGACGTCGCCCGGCTTGAGCACATCGGCCGGCGACTTGGCCCTGACCGTCTTGCCGCCGACCACATGGCGCATGGCAAAGCCCATGTCTTCCTTGCTGACGGTGCCTTCGACGCGCTCCTTGACGATGTCGCCGGACGCCTGGCGTGCCGGCTGCAAGCCAATCGACAGGCCGGATGCCGAACTGTCGAGCACGACTGCGAGCTTCCATTCGGGAACGTCTTCCAGCCCCTTCACATTGCCCAGCGGCACACCCCAGTCGCCGGACACGTCGATCGTCTTTAGCGGCCCGCGGTAGCCGCGCAGCGTGTCGTATTTGATCAAGCCGTTCTGCATCGCCTTGCGGGCGATGAGCTGGATCTTCGGGTCGAGCGTGGTGCGGACGGACAGGCCGCCTTCATAGAGCGCGTTCTCGCCGTAGCGGGCGATGATCTGGCGGCGCACCTCTTCGGTAAAGTATTCGCCGGCGAACAGATAGGTGCCGTTGCGGCGCGGCGTGACGCCGAGAGGCTCCGCTTTGGCCTTGTCGCCTTCCTCGCGCGTGACGTAGCCGTTCTCGACCATCTGGTCGATGACCCAGTTGCGGCGCTCAAGCGCGCGGTCGGCATGCTTGAAGGGGTGATAGTTGTTCGGCCCCTTGGGCAGCGAGGCCAGATAGGCGGCCTCGGCCACGGTCAGCTCGTTCACCGACTTGTCGAAATAAGTGAGCGCGGCACCCGCCACGCCATAGGCGCCGAAACCGAAGAAGATTTCGTTGAGGTAGAGTTCGAGAATGCGGTCCTTGGAATAGGCCTGCTCGATGCGGAAGGCGAGGATCATTTCCTTGATCTTGCGCTCGTAGGTCTGGTCCGAGGTCAGCAGAAAATTCTTCGCCACCTGCTGGGTGATCGTCGAGGCGCCAACCTGACGCCTGCCCGAGCCGAAATTCTGCAGGTTGACGATGATAGCGCGGCCCAGGCCGGTCACGTCAATGCCGGGGTGGTTGTAGAAATTCTTGTCCTCGGCCGACAGGAAGGCCGCCTTGACGCGGTCGGGGATGGCCTGGATCGGCAAATACAGGCGCCGTTCGCGCGCGTACTCGGCCATCAGCGCGCCGTCCGAGGCATGGATTCGGGTGGTCACCGGCGGCTCGTACTTGGCCAGCACCTCATAGTCGGGCAGATCCTTGGACAAATGCCCGATATAGATGGCAACCCCCGCCGCGACCAGCAGGGCCAGCGTCGTGCCGATACCGAAGAAATAGCCAATGAGACGAATCATGCCCGCTCCAGTCCTTGGTTCGGGAATTTCCTAAACGAAGCCGCCTTCCGCGCAAGCATTCGAGCCGGTCCCAACCCGTAATCGAAAACCCATGTCGCTACCATGTGGGCAAAATACGGCAAGGCCGGATTTCGCGGCCGTGAGTCGGAAATAAAAGCGTCGGGTGTTGTCGCCGCGCAACGCTGCCTGTGGTTGCAGGCGTCGTCAGGCATTTCAGCCCCCGGTTCCCGTTCCGGCACGCGCGGAAGCGAACAGCGCGACGGCGTTGGTGATGCTTTGCGCCGCCTTGCCGCGCCAGTCGGCGTCGAGCAGTTGCGCCTCGTCCTTGGCATTCGAGAGATAGCCTAGTTCGACCAGCACGGAGGGGACGTCAGGCGCTTTCAGCACCTTGAACCCAGCGGAACGCTGCGGATTGTTGATGAGGCCGACGCTGGTCGACAACTGGCCGACCAGCGTGTGGGCGAAACTCATCGAAAAGGTGTGGGTCTCGCGGCGGATCAGGTCGATCAGGATATCGGTGACTTCCTTGTTGTCGTCCTTGATCACCATGCCGGCGAACTGGTCCGAGAGATTTTCACGGTCGGCAAGCGCCTGCGCTTCCGGATCCGAAGCCTTGTCGGAAACGGTATAGACGGTCGCGCCACGGATGCCCTTGAGGCTGATGGTGTCGGCATGAATGGAGATGAGCAGGTCGGCCTCATGCTGGCGAGCGATGCGCACGCGGTCGTCCAGCCGCAAATATTCGTCGGTGTCGCGCGTCATGAAGACATCGTATCTGCCGACGGCGGCGAGCTTGTCGCGCAGTTCCGTGGCGAAAGCCAGCGTGACGTTCTTTTCGACGGTGCCGTTCAGGCCCTCGGCACCGCCATCGACGCCGCCATGGCCCGGATCGATGACGACGGTGAAGCGATGGCCCGGATTGGAGACCGGCCCGGTGCCGACCCGCCCGCCCTTGTCGGTCGAAACCGTGGAACCGGTGGTCAGCGCCTGATTGGCAAGGGCAGTGTCGAACTCGCGTTCGGAGGCCGCCGACATGTCGATGGCGATGCGGTAGCCCGCGCCGTCCTCGTTCTTGAGAACATCGAGCTTGTCGACCGCGAACGGCCCCTTCCCGGTGAGAACCAGCCGCGACACGCCTGCCTCCAACTCACCCAGGCGCACGCCCTTGACCAGCCCGCGAGGCTTCAAATCCTTGGCATCGATGGCTAACTTCGTATTCGCCAGATCGATGACCAGACGATTGGGCCCGCGCAAAAGGAACCATTTGACGTCGGGCTCGCGGTCGAAATCCATGACGATGCGCATCTTGGTGGCATCGCCCGCCATCTTGTAACCGGTTGCCGTGAGCGGGGCATCGGCGGCGTTGGCGACCAACGAAATGGTCATCGACAGCAGGAGGCAGAAGATCGCGAGCAAACGGCCGCCGGCACGACTGCCCTTGTCTGTGAAGCCTGCCAGTCCCATCTCTTTGCAGTCGCTCCCGGTTTGGCGCCAAGGCGCCCGGTCATGTAGTCGAAGTGCCGGTTAGGCCGCGAACTCGATTAACGATTGGTATCCAGAGAAGGTTAACCAAGCCTTTTCACGCGAGGCCCGGACCCGTGCTTACGTGGCGGAACCGCTTTTGCCGGCGTCGGAAAACGGGGTTGCCTTCCAACCCGCCAAATCATAAAAGCGATAGTGGATCACTGCAATCCTGGAACCGCCCTCCTCCGCAGCTTCCCGCTACAGGTGAGACGAAAGGCGGCTCCTTTCGCTCCATGCGAGAAGGGTTCAGGTGATCGCGACGAATTTCGCAGGTGTGCGCCCGTGGCGGGGGAATCGCCTGCGTGAGGAAAACGGCCGGGTTTGTCCCGCGCCGGCTCTGTATGAGCAAACAAGCTGGTCCGGTTTCCGGGCTTTGGTTCAAAAGGTTCTGCTGGTGACGATGGCTTCAAGCGCAATCATGGAAAGGTCCGCATCAAACCGCGCCAATATGGCTGCGGGCGGCACCGCCATGGCGCGCAGGCACCGTCCGGCGGACATTCAGACATCCGGCACCCACATTCATCCAGACACACAGCAGCGGCCCTTGCGCCGCAAGCTGCGGCTGACGGCTGCCGGGGGGAAACGAAATAATGCCCAACAAAATGCTGATAGACGCCTCCCACCCGGAGGAAACACGCGTTGTCGTCGTACGCGGTAATCGTATCGAAGAATTCGACTTTGAATCACAGGACAAGAAGCAGCTCAAAGGAAACATCTATCTCGCCCGCGTAACGCGCGTCGAACCCTCCCTTCAGGCAGCCTTTGTCGAATATGGCGGCAACCGTCACGGTTTCCTCGCCTTCAGTGAAATACACCCCGACTACTACCAGATCCCCGTCGCCGACCGTCAGGCGCTGCTGCGCGCCGAAGCGCAGGAAGCCGAGGACGAGGACGATGAGGACGGCGAAGGCGACGACCGCCAGAGCCGCGATCGCGGCCGGCGCGGGCGCCGGCGCGGCGGCAAGGGCCGCGACCGCGCAGAACACAAGCGCGATGCGAGCGGGGCCGATGCCGACGAGGCAACCGAAACGGCCGGCGAGGCAGGCGACGCCGACAATGGCAATGACGCCGTCTCGGAGAACACTTCCCACGGTTCGGAAACCATCGAACATGCGGCCGATATCCCGGAACAGGCCGCGGATGCATCCAATCATGGCGAAGCCTCCCCCGAGCAGAGCGACGAATCGTCCGGACAGGACGAAGGCGAGACCCGCGAGGGCGGCCCGACGTCGATCGCCGCCTCCGTCGACGCCGACGTGATTTCCGAACCCGTCCCGCTGACGGAACAGGGCAGTGAATCCAGCGACGATGATCGCGGCATGCTGGAAGAGGTTCAGTCTTCGCATCCGGACGATCACGAGGTCGAATCGGTCGGCGCCGAGGATGCCCTGGAGGAAGCGCGCAACCGCCGTAAGCCGATGCGCCGCCAGTACAAGATCCAGGAAGTGATCAAGCGCCGCCAGATCCTGCTGGTGCAGGTTGTCAAGGAAGAGCGCGGCAACAAGGGCGCAGCGCTCACCACCTATCTGTCGCTTGCCGGCCGCTATTCCGTGCTGATGCCGAACACGGCGCGCGGCGGCGGAATTTCGCGCAAGATCACCAGTGCTGTGGACCGCAAGCGCCTCAAGGAAGTGGTCGCCGATCTCGAAGTGCCGCAAGGCATGGGCGTCATCCTGCGCACCGCAGGCGAGAGCCGCACCAAGGCCGAGATCAAGCGCGATTACGAATATCTGATGCGGCTTTGGGAGAACGTGCGCAATCTCACGCTCCAGTCCACGGCCCCTGCCCTCGTCTACGAGGAAGGCAGCCTGATCAAGCGTTCGGTGCGCGACCTCTATAACAAGGACATCGACGAGATCCTCGTCTCCGGCGAAGAGGGCTACCGCGAGGCCAAGGACTTCATGCGCATGCTGATGCCGAGCCACGCCAAGGTGGTTCAGCCGTTCCGCGATACGACGCCGATCTTCGTGCGCAACGGTATCGAGGCGCAGCTTGACCGCATGCTGCAGCCGCAAGTGACGCTGAAGAGCGGCGGCTACATCATCATCAACCAGACCGAGGCGCTGGTCGCCATCGATGTCAATTCGGGCCGCTCGACCAAGGAGCACTCGATCGAGGACACCGCACTCCACACCAATCTGGAAGCAGCGGAGGAAGTCGCCCGCCAGCTCAGGCTGCGCGACCTTGCCGGCCTGATCGTCATCGACTTCATCGATATGGAGGAGAACCGCAACAACCGCGCCGTCGAGAAGCGGTTGAAGGATCACCTCAAGAACGACCGCGCGCGTATCCAGGTCGGCCGCATCTCGCATTTCGGCCTGATGGAGATGTCGCGCCAGCGCATCCGCGCCAGCGTGCTGGAATCGACCATGAAGCCTTGCCCGCATTGCGGCGGCACCGGCCATGTGCGCTCCGATTCGTCTGTCGCGCTGATGGTGGTCAGGGCGATCGAGGAGTTCCTGCTCAAGGATTCGCGCAGCCACATCACAGTTCGCACGCCCGCGGCGACCGCGCTCTATGTGCTCAACCACAAGCGCGGCACGCTGGTGGAACTGGAAAGCCGCTTCGGCCTGACCATCACGCTTGAGGCCGACGACACGGTCGGTTCGCAGCATTATGCGATCTTCCGCGGCGCGCTGGCCGAAAAGCCTGAAGGCTTCGTCGAGGCACGCACCCTGCCGGCCTATGTCGAACCGGAAGAGCTCGAGGATGAGACCATCGTCGAGGAGGAAGACGAAGCACCGGCCCAGGCCGAACAGCCGCGTCAGCCGCAGCAAGGTCAGCACCAGCAGAGGCCCGGCGAAGAGGGCGAAGGCCGCGACCGCAAGCGCCGCAAGCGTCGCAGACGCCGCGGCGGCAAGGATCGCGATCGCGAGCATGGCCACACCGACGGTGCTTCCGTGTCCGCGCAGACCGAAGATTTGTCCACGTCGGAAAGTCCGGTGAGCCGTGACGAGGCGGAAGCCGGCGACGATGCCCCGGTCCCCGCGGTCGGAACTGCCGAAACGGCGGAAGCATCCGACGAAGGCCAGGGCAAGAAGCGTCGCCGCGGCAAGCGTGGCGGCAAGCGCAACCGGCGCGAGGACGGCGAAGGCGAGGCCGAGGCGAGCGCCGATGAAGCGACCGAACCTTCCGGGGTCGATGCTTCCGAAAGCGAGCCTGTGATCGAGCCGGTAGCCGTCGTGGCTGCGGAAGAGCCGGCGGCTTCAGTGAGCGACGAGGCGACGACCGCCGAGAAGCCCAAGAGGCCGCGGCGTGTAGCCAAGCCGAAGAAGGCAGCCGCCGAGGCCGTCGCCGAGGAGCCGACCGCCGAACTGGCCGTTCCGGTTCCCGCCGAGACGCCAGCCACGGCATCGGACGAGGCGGCGGCAGCGACCGCCGAGGAAAAGCCGAAGGCCCGTCCGTCGCGACGCAAGCCGGCGGCCATCGATGCGCCGGTCGTGCCGGTGGTTTCCTCGACCGTCGCCGAAGAGCCGGAAACCAAGACCGAAGAGAAGCCGAAGCGCGCCGGCTGGTGGCAGCGGAAAGGTTTCTTCTGAGATTTCAGCCCTTTGAACTGACTTCCTGAATAAAAAATCCCGCGCCGGTCGAAAGACGGCGCGGGATTTTCATATCCGGTTTGCCGGAACGTTACGGCGCGAAGATCGACCAGTTCATCATCCTGGCAAGCTTTTCCAGGGCGATCGAGCCCAGCTTGGAATTGCCGTTGGCGTTGAGGCCGGGCGACCAGACGGCGAGCGAGGCGACGCCGGGCACGATGCCCAATATGCCGCCGCCGACGCCGCTCTTGCCCGGAATGCCGACGCGGAAGGCAAAATCGCCGGAGCCGTCATAGTGGCCGCAGGTCAGCATCATGGCGCCGATGCGGCGTGCCCGCTCGACCGACACCACGGAATGTCCGGTCGCCGGATTTTTGCCGCCATTGGCGAGGAACCGGCCGGCCATCGCCAGCTGCCGGCAGCTCATGGCGATGGCGCAATGGTGGAAATAGACGCCGAGCGCCAGCTCCGGCGCATGATGAAGATTCCCGAAGGATTTCATGTAGTTGGCGAGCGCGAAGTTGCGATAGCCGGTGGCGCGCTCCGACGCTGCCACCTCACGGTCGATGATGATGGTCTCGTCGTCGGCGAGGAACTGGATGAAGCGCAGGATCTCGCCGATCGCCTCGCGCGGCTGGTGGCCGGCAAGCAGGATGTCGGAGATGACAATGGCGCCGGCATTGATGAAGGGATTGCGCGGAATGCCGTTCTCATGCTCGAGCTGCACGATCGAGTTGAACGGATTGCCCGAAGGCTCGCGCCCTACCCGCTTCCACAGCGCGTCGCCGACATTGCCCAGCGCCAGCGTCAAGGTGAACACTTTCGAGATGCTCTGGATCGAAAAGGGCTGGTCGGCGTCGCCCGCCATCAGCACACGGCCGTCATTGGTGACGGCTGCGATGCCGAATTTCTTGGGATCAACCTTGCCGAGCTGCGGGATATAGGTGGCGACCTCGCCGCGATCGGTGCGTTCGGCCATTTCGACCGCGACTTCGGCCAGGGCGTGCTCGAGTTCCGGCATGGATCTACCTCAGCCAGCGTTCGATGCGCGCCAATGCCTCGACCATGTCGTCATGGCTGCCGGCATAGGAGAAACGCATGGTGCGGTGCCCGGCCTGGGTGTCGAAATCACGGCCGGGCGTGGCCGCGACATGCGCCTCGGCCAGCATCTTGCGGGCGAAAGCCATGCTGTCATTGCTGTGCCGGGTGACGTCGCAAAAGGCATAGAAGGCGCCATCCATCGGTGCGGCCAGCGGAAAGCCGAGCTCCGGCAGACGCTTCATCAGGAGCTCGCGGTTCCAGGCATAGCGACCCTTGACCGCTTCCAGCTCCTCGGTAGCGGCAAAGGCCTCGATTGCAGCGACCTGCGACAATTCCGGCGGCGAGATGTAGAGGCTCTGCGCAATGCGCTCGATGGGCCGCACCAGCGCTTCCGGCAGCACCATCCAGCCGATGCGCCAGCCGGTCATGCAATAGTATTTCGAGAAGGAGTTGATCGCCGTGACACCGGTGCCAAAGGCGAGTGCCGTGGTGTCGGGCGCCGCATAGGCCAGCCGGTGGTAGATCTCGTCGGAGATGACGGCAATGCCGAGCGCCTCCGCAGTCCGGACCAGGTCCGCGAGATCATCGGCCGGAATGACCGCGCCGGTCGGGTTGGCGGGACTTGCGAACAGCACGCCCTTCAGCGGTTTTTCGCGATGCGCGGTCTCCAGGTGAGCGGCATGAAGATATGCCGCATCGCCGAGCTCTATCTCGATCACTTCGATGCCCAGCGCCGCCATGATGTTGCGATAGGCGGGGTAGCCGGGCGCTGCGATGGCGACGCGGTCACCGGGATCGAACATTGCCAGGAAGGCGAGATTGAAGGCGGCCGAGGATCCCGTGGTGACCGCGATCCGGTCGGGCGCGACATCAAGCCCGTAGTGATCCCCATAGTGTTCCGCGATCGCCTTGCGCAATCCAGCCAGGCCCAGCGCATCGGTATAGCCAATACGCCCGTCCTGCAAAGCCCTGGCCGCCGCGGCACGAACGCGGGCCGGAGCCGGATCGGACGGCTGGCCGACGGCCATGGAAATGACCGGCGCGCCCGTCGCTCTCAGCCGGTTCGCCTCGGCCAGCACATCCATGGCGTGGAAGGGTTCGACATTGCCACGGCGTGAGAGCGAAACGACCATTTTGACCTCGATCCGACGATTGAGCGCACCACGTCCTGGCGCATGCGCCGCACAAATGCCCGATTGGTGTGAGGATCACAAGTTGAGGAAGTTTTTCCGGTGCCGACTTTTCATCTTTCGCCCGCTCGTCTACCAGTGGACACGTCATGTTGAGCCGACCCAAATCGATGGTTGCCTGGGTAGCGCGCGTCCTTGCGACGCTTTCGCTTGGCGTCGCCGTCGCGGTGTCTGGTTCCATCAGCGCCTTGGCCCAGAACGTGCCGGTGGTGCGCGATGCCGAGATCGAGGCGCTGGTGCGCGACTACGCCGGCCCGATCTTCAAGGCCGCCGGTCTGGCGAATGACGGCATCGACATCGTCCTGGTCAACGACCAGAGCTTCAATGCCTTCGTCACCGGACGCAGGCTGTTCATCAACACGGGCGCCTTGATGGAAGCCGAAACGCCCAACGAGATCATCGGCGTCATCGCCCACGAGGCCGGCCATATCGCCGGCGGCCACCAGCAGAAACTGCGTGACCAGCTCGAGCGCGCCAAGACGATGGCCATCATCGCAACCTTGCTGGGCGCCGGCGCCATGGTCGCCGGGGCGACCACCAACAGCCGCGGACTTGCCGGCGCCGGCGTGGGCGTGGCGGCTGGCGGCGGCGAGATGGCGCAGCGCAGCATTCTCGCCTATCAGCGCACCGAGGAAATGACGGCCGACCGCTCGGCGATCACCTATCTCAACGCCACCGGCCAGTCCGGCATGGGCATGCTGAAGACGTTTCAGCGTTTCCAGACGGCCTTGTCGCTGTCGGGCGCGCAGGTCGATCCCTACCGGATCAGCCATCCAATGCCGCGCGATCGAATCTCCAACCTCGAAGTGCTGGTCAAGCAGAGCCCCTATCTCGACAAGGTCGATGCGCCGGCACTGCAATTGCGCCACGACATGATGCGGGTGAAGATCGCTGTCTACATGGAAGGCCAGGCCGCCGCGTCGCGGCTGATGCGAAAGATGCAGGGCAGCCTTGCCGCGCAGTATGGCGAGGCCCAATCGGCCTATCTTTTCGGCAACATCGCCACCGCACTCGCCAAGACCAACGCCTTGATCAAAGCCCAGCCCGGCAACGCCTATTTCCAGGAATTGCGCGGCGATATATTGATGAAGGCGAACAAGCCCAAGGAAGCTGCCGATGCCTACGCCAAGGCAGTCAGCCTCGACAAGGCGCGATCTGGATTGCTGCCGGTTTCGCTCGGCCAGGCGTTGATGGCGACGGGCACCCCAGACGCTCTGAAAAAGGCCGTGGTGCAGATCAACAACGGCTTGCGACGCGACAAGGAAAATTCCGTGGGATACCGCTATCTGGCGCAGGCCTATGGCGAATTGGGAGACATACCGGGCGCCGAGCTCGCCACGGCCGAGGGTCATTTCTATTCCGGTAACTACAAGGATGCGAAGATCTTCGCCATGCGAGCGCAGCAGCAACTCAAACGCGGCGAGCCGCGATGGATACGCGCCCAGGACATCATAAACTACAAGCCGTCGGGCAAGGTATAGTGAACCTTCCGGCCGTGCGCTGCGACGCAGCCAGATCGGAAAACAGGCAAAGGAACGGAACGATGAAAAAGGCACTGCTGCTGGGCACCACGGGAGTTGCGATAGCCCTTGCCATGCTGGCGTTCGGTTTCGTGGCCGGCAGCCCGCAAATCGCGGAAGCCGGTGCGGCGCAACCGCTTCAGACGGCAGCGGCCGATACCAAGATCGACCGCACCGAGGTCGAAGGCATCATCCGCGATTATCTCCTGAAGAATCCGGAAGTGCTGCTGGAAGTCCAGGATGCGCTCGAGGCCAAGCAGAAAGAAGAGCAGCGCATTGCCCATCTCGGCGTCATCAAGGGCGCCAAGGAGCAGATCTTCAACTCCTCCTTCGACGGCGTGGTCGGAAACCCGAAAGGCAAGGTCACGATCGTCGAGTTCTACGACTACAATTGCGGCTTCTGCAAACGCGCCATCGAAGACATGCAGGCGCTGACCAAGGCCGATCCGGACCTGCGTTTCGTGCTCAAGGAGTTCCCGATCCTCGGCCCGGATTCGCAGAAGGCCAGCGTCGTCTCGATGGCCTTCCACCTGATGATGCCGCAGAAGTACGGTGAGTTCCACAATGCGCTGCTCGGCGGCCAGGGACGCGCCACCGAGGCGGCGGCGATCAAGGTCGCGCTTTCGCTCGGCGCCGACGAAGCGACGCTGCGTGAAAAGATGAAGGACCCGTCCATCACCGAAGCCTTCTCCAAGACCTACGATCTCGCCAACAAGCTGGCGATCACCGGAACGCCGTCCTATGTCGTCGGCAACGAGGTCGTGTTCGGGGCGCTCGGACAGGAAGTCCTGGCGGAGAAGATCGAGGCGGCGAAAGCCGCGCTTTGATCGGCCGCGGGTTTTCTTCACGGGCGCATTTCTGCCTGTTGTGGACAGTGAAAGAACGCACTTGCGCTCTTTCCGCGGGCGTCTATGCCCATTATAGAGGGCCCAGCGCCGGTTTGACGCCGGTGCCGGAAAAGGTCGGCATTTTTTGAAAACGGTTTTCGTCCTGAACGGTCCCAATCTCAACGCGCTCGGCAAGCGCGAGCCTGGCATCTATGGCGGCAAGACGCTTGCCACCATCGCGGACGACTGCAGAGAGGCGGGCGCGGCGCTCGGGCTCGAAATCGATTTCCGCCAGTCGAACCACGAGGGCGACCTCGTCGACTGGATCCAGGAAGCCGGCGACAAGGCCGCCGGCATCGTCATCAATCCCGGCGCCTATAGCCACACCTCGATCGCGATTCACGACGCCATTCGTTCCGTGGCGCCGCTGCCGGTCGCCGAGGTCCATCTTTCCAATATCCATGCGCGGGAATCATTCCGCCACGTCTCCATGGTCGCGCCGGTCGCTGTCGGCATGATCTGTGGCTTTGGGCCGCTCGGCTACACGCTGGCGCTTCAGGCGCTGGCCGCACGCCTATGACCGGCCAACAAACAGAAGGCTCGAAAATGTCGATAAAGAAGACCGGTGTTGACCAGCAGCTGATCCGCGACCTGGCGGGCATACTGAACGACACCAATCTCACCGAGATCGAAGTCGAGCTGGGTGACCTGAAGGTGCGCGTATCGCGGCAGGCACCGGCCGTTCACGCGATAGCCGCGCCGCAGCCGGCCTTTGCGCCGGCGCCGGCGGCCCAACCTGCCACCGCAGCCGTTCCGGCCGCGGCCGACGTGTCGAAAAACGCCGTGGCCTCCCCCATGGTCGGCACCGCCTACCTGGCGCCCTCGCCGGATGCCAAGCCGTTCATCGAGATCGGCCAGAACGTCAAGGAAGGGCAGACGCTGCTGATCATCGAAGCGATGAAGACGATGAACCAGATCCCCTCGCCGCGCGCCGGCACGGTGACGGCGATCCTGTTCGAGGACGCACAGCCGGTCGAATACGGCATGCCGCTCGTCGTGATCGAGTAGAGCGGCCCTAATGTTCCAGAAGATTCTCATCGCCAATCGCGGCGAAATCGCGCTTCGGGTGCTGCGTGCCTGCAAGGAGCTTGGCATCCAGACGGTGGTGGTGCACTCGACCGCCGACGCCGACGCCATGCATGTTCGGCTCGCCGACGAGAGCGTATGCATCGGGCCACCGCCATCGCGCGACAGCTACCTCAATATCCACCAGATCGTCGCCGCCTGCGAGATCACCGGCGCCGACGCCGTGCATCCCGGCTACGGTTTCCTGTCGGAGAACGCCAAGTTTTCCGACATATTGGCCGCGCACAACATTACCTTTATCGGTCCGACCGGCGACCATATCCGTATCATGGGCGACAAGATCGAAGCCAAGCGCACCGCCAAGCGCCTCGGCATTCCGGTGGTTCCCGGCTCCGACGGTGCGGTGACCGAGGAAAAGGAGGCCAAGCGCATCGCCGCAGAGATCGGCTATCCCGTGATCATCAAGGCGTCGGCCGGCGGCGGCGGACGCGGCATGAAAGTGGCGCATACCGAGGCCGACCTCGAAGTCGCCTTGCAGACGGCCCGCTCGGAAGCGGGCGCGGCCTTCGGCGATGACGCCGTCTATATTGAAAAGTACCTGCAAAAGCCGCGCCATATCGAGGTTCAGGTGTTCGGCGACGGCTTTGGCCGGGGCGTGCATTTCGGCGAGCGCGACTGCTCCTTGCAGCGCCGCCACCAGAAAGTCTGGGAAGAGGCCAATTCACCCGCGCTCAACGCCGAGGAACGCTCGCGCATCGGCGATATCTGCGCCAACGCCATCGCCGACCTCGGCTATTCCGGCGCCGGCACGATCGAGTTCCTCTACGAGAATGGCGAGTTCTATTTCATCGAGATGAACACGCGCCTGCAGGTAGAGCATCCGGTGACGGAGGCTATCACTGGCATCGATCTGGTGCATGAGCAGATCCGTGTCGCCTCGGGCGGCGGTCTTTCGGTCAAGCAGGAAGACATCCGCTTCCAGGGCCATGCCATCGAGTGCCGCATCAATGCAGAGGATCCGCGCACCTTCACGCCCTCGCCCGGCACGATCACCCATTTCCACACGCCAGGCGGCCTTGGCATCCGTGTCGATTCCGGCGTCTATTCAGGGTACAAGATCCCGCCTTACTACGACAGCCTGATCGGCAAGCTGATCGTGCACGGGCGCAACCGCGTCGAATGCATGATGCGGCTGCGCCGGGCACTGGACGAATTCGTCGTCGACGGAATCAAGACGACGTTGCCGCTGTTTCGCGACCTCGTCGGCAACGCCGACATCGCCAATGGCGACTATGACATCCACTGGCTGGAAAAATATCTGGCCAAAGGCGAATAGCCCCGGACTTGCCGCTATAATGAAGCGATGACTCGCCCCTACGCGCCAGGCTATCGTATCCCGACCGACCTTCTGCTCAAGGCCTACGCCTCGGGCGTCTTCCCGATGGCCGAAAGCGCCGCCGATCCGGAAGTGTTCTGGGTGCGGCCGGAGACGCGCGGCATCATTCCGCTCGACCGCTTCCACACGCCGAAAAGTCTGAAGAAGGCGCTTCGGCGAAACCTCTTCGACATCCGTTTCGACTTCGATTTCGAGGCGACGATCGATGGCTGCGCCGAAAGGCGCGAGGAGCGCCGTTCCACCTGGATCAACGCGCCGATCCGGGAGGCCTATGTGCAGTTGCATCGCATCGGCCATTGCCATTCTGTCGAGGCCTGGCGCGAGGAGCGGCTGGTCGGCGGCCTCTACGGTGTCTCCCTGGGGAGGGTGTTCTTCGGCGAAAGCATGTTTTCCCGGGAAACGGATGCTTCGAAGATCTGCCTTGTGCATCTCGTCGAACGCCTGCAGGCGCGCGGTTTCGCACTGCTCGACACGCAGTTCACCACCGAACACCTCAAGCGCTTCGGCGCAATCGACGTGCCGCGCGGCAAATACGAGAAGATGCTGGCCGACGCGCTGAAGGGTGAAGCGGTGTTTTTCCCCTGATGATCCAGCCCGTCAGCGGACCTTCGTTTCCAGCGGAGCCTGCGAATGGAACATCATCTTCCAGCCGTTGACGCGATGGACATAGCCGGTGCTGACCAGCGCCGCGTAGGCTTCGCCATTGCCCTTCACGGCATGCGCCTCATAGGCCAGGATGACGATGTCGCTGCCTGGTTCGACCACGCCCTTGAGATCGATCTCGAGATCACGCCATCGCTTGGGATCGGCGGCGGTTTCGGCGAGATCGGCATTGCTCATGGTCTGGGCCATCTGCGGAAATGCCACGAGGCACTCGGTGTCGGCATTGGCCGCGAAAAATGCCGAATCGCCTGTCCAGAAGCCCTTTTCGAGCTCAAGCAGTTCCTTGATGCTGGCGGTGATCCGCTTTCTGGCAGACATCGGAAAATCCTCCCGGCGCGCATCGTGTGGCCGTCAGGGCCCAACGCGTTGCCCTCAGGGCGGTTCCGAAGGATCAGTTGGTGCTGGTCGTAGGCGGTTCCGTGGCTTCCGGTTCGGCCGCAGCCGGAGCGGCCGTGGCATTCGGCTGGGCCGTATCGGGCTTGGCCGCATCGGTCTTGGCCGAATCGGGCGCTGGCACATCCGACTTCTGCTTGCAGGCCTTCAGCCAGACGTCATAGACGGCATGCTCGACGGCATTGAGACCAGGGCTTTCGGCAAACATCCAGCCAGTGAAGATGCGGCGGATCTTGCGGTCGAGCGTGATCTCGTCGACTTCGACAAAAGAATCGGTCTTCGGCTCCTCGTTCTGCGGCCGAGAGTAGCAGACGCGCGGCGTCACCTGCAAAGCACCGAACTGCACCGTCTCGTCGATATAGACGTCGAAGGTGATGATGCGGCCGGTGATCTTGTCAATGCCGGCGAATTCGGCGACCGGGTTGGTGATTCGATCCGACCCCGGCGCTGGCGCGGGTGCGGCCGGCGTTGGCGAAGCGGCAAGTGCCGCTGTGCCAACGGTGAGCCCGGCGGCTACCATCAGTGCGCCCATCGATGTCAGGCTGGAAATGCTCATGCAGGGATACCGGTGGTTAGCGCCCGGGTGATTCTCTATCACAAAGGCTAGTCGCCGTTTTCTGATCAGCAAGCAGCTAAACACCAATTGTGGCGATAAAGGATCGACGCCCGCTTATGATCCGGGCGTCCAGGCGTCGTAGTCGCCGGTGACCTGCGGGCGGTGCTGGTTGGTCAGCACCGAGCCCTTCGGACGATAGGCTGAGGGCGAGCCGGTCAGGTTCGGTTGATGCGGTTTCTGCCAGTCGCGCGGCTTGTAATCGTCGCTCGGCGGCGCGACGTCGACGCGGTGATGAATCCAGCCGTGCCAGCCGGGCGGGATAGAAGAAGCCTCGGAATAATCGCGATAGATGACCCAGCGGCGCGTGCGTCCTTCGGAATCGACACCGCCTTCGTAGTAGACGTTGCCCACCTCGTCCTGCCCGACCTTCCTGCCGTGCCGCCAGGTGTGCAGGCGCGTGCCAAGCGTCTGGCCGTTCCACCAGGTGAAAAACTGCTTAAGGAAAGTCTTCATCTTCAAACCCTCGCGCCGATGGCGTCCGTTTCCTGCTTATGGCGTCAGCCCTTCGTGAAGGCAAGGGGCTTGCCGCCAAGAGGGCGCAAATGGCGCGCCGGTAAGGCGACACAAGCCGGTGATGCATTGCCGGCGCCGTATGGTGCTTGCCAACCACCCTCAGCCTTTCTAAAGCTCTGCGCGCGCGCCCCGTGCGGGTATCCGGCCGACCCTTGGCCGAAGGAGGTGACGATTGGCCAGGGAATCGCCGACCGCCGACATTCGCATCGGCGCCGATGCCATTCGCCGCCGCAAGCGTGGCGTGCCAATCGTCTGTCTCACCGCCTATACCTACCCCATCGCCCGCCTGCTCGACGAGCATGTCGATCTGCTCCTCGTCGGCGACAGCGTCGCAATGGTCCTGCATGGCCACAAAACGACGCTGGGCGCCTCGCTGGAGATGATGATCGCGCATGGGCAAGCGGTGATGCGCGGCTCGGCCAGGGCTTGCGTCGTCGTCGACATGCCAGCCGGCAGCTATGAGGATTCGGCTGCCCAAGCGGTTGCCTCGGCGCGGCGTATCGTTGGCGAAACCGGCTGCCAGGCTGTGAAACTCGAGGGCGGCGTCGGTATGGCCCGGCAGATCGCCGCGGTCGTCGATGCCGGCATCGCGGTCATGGGCCATATCGGCCTGCTGCCGCAATCCGTCGAGAAGGATGGCGGCTACAGGATCAAGGGCCGGACCGACGAGAATGCGGCAGCGCTGTTTGCCGATGCGCGCGCCGTCGAAGAAGCCGGCGCCTTTTCGATGGTCATCGAGGGCACGGTCGAAGCGGTCGCGGCCGAAATCACCCGCCGCATCGCCATTCCGACTATCGGCATCGGCGCGAGTGGCGTTTGCGACGGCCAGATCCTGGTCATAGACGACATGGTCGGGCTCACCGTCGACCGCGTGCCGAAATTCGTCAAGGAGTACGCCGATTTGCGCAGCGTGGTCTCGCAGGCGGCCGCACGTTACGCCAGCGAGGTACGAGACCGGACATTCCCCGGTTCCGAAAATGTGTTTTCGGCCACCTTGGGCAAGGACAACCGATGAGCCGGCCCCTCGTCGTCGACACGGTCGCCGGCCTTCGCGCGCGGATCCGCGACTGGCGGCGCGACGGCCTTCGCGTCGCCATGGTGCCGACAATGGGCGCCTTGCACGAAGGGCACCTGTCGCTGGTCAGGATCGCGCTTGAAAGAGCCGAGCGCTGCATCGTCTCGATCTTTGTCAACCCGACGCAGTTCGCGCCGAGCGAGGATCTCGACAAATATCCACGTCAGCTCGCCCGCGATCTCGACCAGCTGGCTTTGGCCGGAGCCGATCTTGCCTACACGCCTGGGGTTGGTGAGATGTATCCTGCCGGCTTTGCCACCAAAATCTCGGTCGGCGGTCCCTCCGCCGGGCTCGAATCGGATTTTCGACCGACTTTTTTCGAAGGCGTCGCCACCGTCGTGGCGAAGCTGTTCCTGCAGGCGTCGCCCGACGTCGCGGTCTTTGGCGAAAAGGATTATCAGCAATTGTGCGTCGTCAGGCAGCTCTGCCGCGACCTCGACCTGCCCGTTGAAATCATCGGCGCGCCGACGATCCGCGACGCGCATGGCCTCGCCATGTCATCGCGTAACGCCTATCTCGGCGAGGCCGAACTCCAGATCGCCCGCCGGCTCAACGTGATCCTGCGCAAGGCAGCCGCGGCGCTGGCGGCCGGCGCCGACCAGAACGGCGCGACAGGCGAAGCCAGCCGCGCCCTACTCGCGGCCGGCTTCCACAAGATCGATTATGTCGAAGCTCGCGAGAGCCGGACGCTGACGCCGTGGCGCCGCGGGCACGAGGGCCGCCTGCTCGCCGCCGCCTGGCTGGGCAAGACCAGGCTGATCGACAATGTGGACGTCTCCACCAGTTAGACTGCGGCTCGATCGCTGAATTCGACCGCCGGATTGCGCACCCGAAAGGTCCGCCGCTATGCGGCAAGCGGCCTTTCATAGACGAGCGCCGGGATAGCGGATTGGGCCGAACCGCAATTGTCGGTGCGGCCGGTCTGGACGAAGCCGTTCGCCTGGTAGAAGGCAATTGCGCGCGTGTTCTTCTCTTCCACTTCCAGCCGGATGGCGCGGGCCTCAGGGAAGCTTTCGATGATCTCGTCGAGAAGCATGCCGCCGATGCCCCGGCCCTGCAGGCCGGGCTGCACGTAAAGCTGCTTCAGCATGACCACGCCGCCATCGAGCGCTTCGGCAAATGCCATGCCGCCAATGCGCTGGCCATCGTCGGCGACGAGGAACTCGCTGTTTGGCTTCGCCAGCCGCGCCTTGAGCGAGGCGATCGAATGCCACGCATCGGTGATCTCTGTCACCCGTTCGGCGCCATAGATGGCGTCGTAAGTCGCATGCCAAGTCTCGACCAGCAGCGCCCGGATGGCGGCGAGGTCGCGATCCCCGGCGGTGCGCACGAACATAGCCTACTCGATGCCCAGCTTGGCCTTGACCAGGTCATTGACGGCCTGTGGGTTGGCCTTGCCGCCGGTCGCCTTCATCACCTGGCCGACGAACCAGCCGGCCATGGTCGGCTTGGCGCGCGCCTGCTCGACCTTGTCCGGGTTGGCCGCGATCACCTCGTCCACCGCTTTTTCGATAGCGCCGGTGTCGGTAACCTGTTTCATGCCGCGGCTCTCGACCAGTTGGCGCGGGTCGCCGCCCTCGTTCCAGACGATCTCGAACAGGTCCTTGGCAATCTTGCCGGAGATGGTGCCATCCTTGATCAGGTCGATGATAGCGCCGAGCTGGTCTGGCGAAACCGGAGCGTTTTCAATGTCTTTGCCAGCTTTGTTCAATTGTCCGAGCAGGTCGTTGATGACCCAGTTGGCGGCGAGCTTGCCGTCGCGGCCGGCGGCCACCTTCTCGAAATAGTCGGCGATCGGCTTTTCCGACACCAGGATCGAGGCATCGTAAGTCGAGAGGCCGAGCGAGGAGATCAATCGCGCCTTCTTGTCGTCGGGCAGTTCCGGCAGTTCCTTGGCCAGCGCTTCGACATAGGCCTGGTCGAATTCCAGCGGCAACAGGTCGGGATCTGGAAAATAGCGGTAGTCGTGCGCCTCTTCCTTGGTGCGCATCGAACGGGTTTCGCCCTTGACGGCGTCGAACAGCCGCGTTTCCTGGTCAATCGTGCCGCCATCCTCGATGATAGCGATCTGCCGGCGCGCCTCGAAATCGATCGCCTGGCCTATGAAGCGGATCGAATTGACGTTCTTGATCTCGCAGCGCGTGCCGAATTCGCCGCCCGGCCGGCGCACCGAAACGTTGACGTCCGCGCGCATGGAGCCTTCGTCCATGTTGCCGTCGCAGGTGCCGAGATAGCGCACGATGGTGCGCAGCTTGGTGACATAGGCCTTGGCTTCGTCGGCCGAACGCATGTCCGGTTTCGACACGATTTCCATCAGCGCCACGCCGGAGCGGTTGAGATCGACATAGGACATGGTCGGATGCTGGTCGTGCATCGACTTGCCGGCGTCCTGCTCCAGATGCAGGCGCTCGATGCCGACCTCGATGTCCTCGAACTCGCCCTGGCGGTCCGGCCCGACGGAGACGATCACCGTGCCCTCGCCGACGATCGGCTGCTTGAACTGCGAGATCTGGTAGCCCTGCGGCAGGTCCGGGTAGAAATAGTTCTTCCGGTCGAAGACGGACTTGTGGTTGATCTGCGCCTTCAAGCCGAGGCCGGTACGGATCGCCTGCTTGACGCATTCCTCATTGATGACGGGGAGCATGCCGGGCATTGCCGCATCGACCAGGCTGACATTGGCGTTGGGGGCAGCGCCGAACGACGTCGAAGCGCCGGAAAAGAGTTTTGCTTCCGATGTCACCTGCGCGTGGACCTCGAGCCCGATGATGATTTCCCAGTCGCCGGTGGCGCCGGGGATCAGGCGTTTCGCGTCGGGCGTGCGGGTATCGATGATGCTCATGGTGGCCTGCGAATTACGGGGATCGAACTCACGTTCGGACGTGAGTTTCACGTTAAAAATTAAAGTCATTCGCTAGTGCAAACCGCATCGCGAGACAAGCGTAAAGCCGCCCGCTGGCCTTTTCCGCCGCTTTCGCCTATAGGCCATCCATCCCAATGGAGAGTGGATGTCCACTTACGCTCAGTCCCGGTAAGGCCCTGACCTTGTAGCGAGGCAGGGCAGAAAACCTGAAACCCCGCGCCGCGAAGCTTCGCGGCGGCGGCTTTTGTTGTTTTCCCGGAAACTCTCCCATGGATATTTCGCGTATTGAACAACGCGTTCTGCACCTGCTCGCGCAGGGCGGACGCATTGAGATCGAAAAAAGTGAGAAGAAACGGATCGCCTCCGTCAAATGCCTGACCCGCGACGGCTGGCACTACCCCGACGTCGATCTCGACCTGTTTCGGGAGCTGAAGCGCAAGAAGGCGGTTTCGTCGTCGGGCGGCGGCCCCTACCGCATCACGCGGCGCGGGCTCCAACTCGTCCGCTCCGAACTCGACAACAGGTAACTATCGCCCCGCCGACCGTTTGCGCGGCCGGCGGTTGCTTGCCGCTCAGGCGGTAGCGATATAGGCGCGGATTTCCTCAGCCTCGCGCTCGACATCCTCGATACGACGCTTGACCACGTCACCGATCGACACGATGCCGTCGAGCATGCCGTCCTTTTCCACCGGAAGATGGCGGAAGCGGCCCCGGGTCATGATCTCCATCACCTCGTTGACGGTGTGGTTCTCGTTGCAGATCTTCACTTTCGGCGTCATCGCGGAACGAACGGCTATGTCGAGCGCGGCAGCGCCTTCCCTGGCGACGACGCGCACGATGTCGCGCTCGGACAGGATGCCGACGATCTTGCGGTCTCCATTGGTGATGACCAACGCCCCGATCCTGTGTTCGGCAAGGATACGGATGGCTTCGCTCAGTTTTTCGTTCGGCCCGAGCGTCAACACGTCGTGGCCTTTTTGCTCGAGAATGGCCTTAACCGTCATGGCGTCCTCCTCTACTCTGCCAACCGGTTCCTGCCGTGACCGGCTTTCACGTAAGAGTGAACATCGTGCGCCGCGATCGGTTGCATTTCAAGTGCGGTGGTCGGTCGTCTCCCAGTCGAGCGGCTGCCAGCGCCTGTCGAACCAGCGCAAGCTGAAGAAGCCGGCGACAAAGCCGCCAATGTGAGCCTCCCAGGCGATCTGGCTGTCGACCCCGGGGGCGAAGCCGACAAGGCCGGTGACAAGGTTGATCACCATCCAAACGGCAAGGAAGATCATCACGCCACGCGAGCGCAGCACCATTGCGATCGGCAGCACGGGGCCGGCGAAAGCGGCTTTGCCCGCCGAACGATCCGTACGGAAGCCAAAGCGTGCCGCCGCTCCCATCATGCCCGATATCGCACCGGAAGCGCCGACCAGCGGCGCTTCGCCATATGGATGCATGGCCCAGAAAAGCGCCACTGAAGCCAGTCCCGTCGCGGCGAAGAACAACGCGAACCAGAAGGCTCCGAGCCGATTGGCCAGCGGCGAGCCAAAGGCAGCGAGCCAGACCATGTTGATGGCGATATGGGCAAATCCACCATGCATGAAGGCATAGGTGAAGGGCCGCGTGAACAGGAACCAGTCGAAGCCGTATTGGCCAGTGTAGAGGACAGGGATGAAGGCTCCGTCGTAAAGCAGTGTCATTTGCTGAGCATCACTCAGCACGTATTGCTGCAACAGGTAGATGGCCACGCAAATGGCGATCACCGCCAGCACGATCGGCGGCAGGTTGAAGATCGGCTCGCGACGCGGCTCGGGCTCGCGATCCGCCTGTTCTATTTCCGGTGGGCTTACAGGTTCACTCATGTGCACTAGCACTCGGTCCAGGATTCGTTGTTGCGAGCATCTAGACCACTGCCCGCCGGACCACAAAGGGCGAATCGCCGAGCGCGAATCAAAAGTGCCGAATCAAAAGAAAGCCGTCCAAGGTTTCCCTTGAACGGCTGTCGAGTCCCCTGTTCCCCCGAACTCTTGACTGAAGTGCTGCCGATCGTCGCGAAACGACCGCTTCTGGAGTGGTTTTTGTGTGCCACGCGGCTCGACCGGGCGCAACGTAAACCACTTGTTAACCTTAACGGCCCCGACCCGTGAACAAGTGTTAACGACGCTGGCACGCTTCCTGCTCCGCAACGCATGTAGGTCATCGGAGGGCGCCCTTCTGTTCACCGATGGGACATCAGACGACAGAATGCGCGGAGCTGCTTAGCATGAACCAGAACGGATCGATCACGCTGTTCCAGTATTGGAACCGCTTGCGTGATGGACGCCCTGCCCCGAAGCGCTCGGAAGTGGAGCCGGCCGATATCAAGTCGCTGCTGGCCGACACCTTCATCCTGGAAAGGGACACGCGCGGGCAAGCGGTGTTCCGGCTGGCCGGCACAAGGCTCTGCGCCTCCTATGGCCGCGAACTCAAGGGGTTCTCCTTTCCCTCGCTGTGGCGCGAGAAGGACCAGCGGCTGGTCTCGAAGCTGATCCATGGCGTGTTCGACCAGAAATCCGTCGTGCTGATCATGTTCGAGGGCTTCAGCCGCAACGGCCGTTCCAACAAGTTCGAACTGCTTGCCTTGCCGCTGGATGGCGGCGTCGAAAACCCGCGTTGCCTTGGCGTGATCAGCGCTGTGGAGAAGCCGTTCTGGCTGGGCGCCGACCCGCTCACGGACGCGTTGATCGATTCGATCCGTGTCATCGATCCCGAAAAAGAGTTGCTGGCGAGCCGGCCGGCGATCGACGTTCCCTCGCTTGTTCCCGCCGAACTGGAGGCGCCCGAAACCATCTCCGCGCTCGGCCGAGCGCGCCGCATCCGCCACCTCGTCGTCTTCGATGGCGGGCGCGAGGAATAGTTGACGATCCTACAGCCCCGCCTGCCCGTTTTTCCCCTTTGTTAACCCGCTTTGCTGTAGTTCTGGGATGAAGTCCCTGACATCGGCGCGCGGGGATGCCAAATGGGGTGTAGGCAGTCATGAGGTTAGCGGCGGTCGACTACGCGCCGTCCCAAGCTGAGAGACGTAACTTTCAGCGCGTCCGGGTCAAGATATACGGGCGCTTCATGCTGGAAGACCGCACCGAACATCCTTGCCAGGTCGTCGATATGTCGCCGGGTAACGTCGCGTTTCGCACGGACCGCATCGGCATGCCCGGTGAAAAGGTCATCGCCTATGTCGACCATATCGGCCGCATAGAAGGCGTCGTCACCCGCACCTTGCAGGACGGTTTCGCAATGACGGTGATTGCGTCGGACCGCAAGAAGGACAAGCTCGCCGCGCAATTGACGTGGCTCGCCAACAAGCACGAGCTCGATCTGCCGGAAGACCGCCGCCACGAGCGCGTCGCCCCCCGCAACCCGACCAGCATCCTGCAGCTCACCGACGGGCGTCAGTACCAGTGCCGCATCATCGACCTGTCGCTCTCCGGCGCCGCGATCGAGATCGATGTCAAGCCGGCGATCGGCGTCCAGGTCATGCTCGGCACCATGCGCGGACAGATCGTGCGGCATTTCGAGGATGGCGTCGCCATCGAATTCGCCGTTATCCAGCGGCCTGAGACGCTCGATTCGGAATTCAACACGCCGCGCGCCTGACAAGGCCCAACAGCGTCCAGATCAAAACCGGCCGCGCGGCCGGTTTTTTGTATTTTACGACAACGATTGACCACTCAAAAGTTTCAAATTTGATACCTATTCTAGGGACGTTTTACTCAATATCTACTGCGCGCTTTTGCGTCGAATAAATCCACCTGTGGCAATGTCTCCCTCGAACGGGGAGACAAAAACAATGAAGAAAACGAGAGGCAAGCTGTTGCTGATGGCAATGGCGATGCAGCTTTCCGCTTGGGGATCAGCATATGCCGCGGGACCGGCCTATATGCACACCGGCGGCCGCACCACACAGCCTGTCGGACACTATGAATTCTGCCAGCGCATACCGGGCGAATGCAGCGAGCGGACACCCAAGGGGGCGCCGGTCGAACTGACCCGCAAGCTGTGGGCGACGATCCTCAGCATCAACAATTCGGTCAATACCCGCGTCAAGCCGCGCACCGACATGGAAAACAACGGCGTCGAGGAATATTGGGCCTATCCCGACAATGGCTATGGCGATTGCGAGGACTACGCGCTGGAAAAGCGCCGCGAGCTGATGGACGCCGGCGTTCCGGCCGGCAACCTGTTGATGACGGTCGCGCGCCAGCCGAACGGTGACGGCCACGCGGTGCTGACCGTGCGCACCAGCCTCGGCGAATTCATCCTCGACAATCTGGAAACCAAGGTCCTGTCCTGGACGGACACCGACTACACCTACCTCAAGCGACAGTCGGATACCAATTCCGGCGTCTGGGTGACGATCAACGACGGCCGCGCCGACGCGGTCGCCAGCGTCCGCTGAAGGCGTCGATCCGGCACGCGTGAACCAGAGACCAGGCGCTACGCATCAACGCGATGCGCCTAAGGAGAAACCCGGTCGAGTCCCCACCCCCCCCCGCCCCACGCCCCGG
>NZ_JAIUIF010000028.1:0-30665 GCF_020165475.1 Mesorhizobium sp. BR1-1-15
GTCGAATGATGCGCGGGCTCACCACAGAATCGACTTGTCAGGCGCGAACCCTTCGCCCATGTTTCAGGTGGACTGTGATCAAGGGAGGTCCGCATGCCCGCATTCGATCCATCCGACGTCAAGACCCTGTTCGGCAAGGTGATGGGCGCGTCTCCGTCCGACATCAAGCTGGTGGCGCAGCGCCTGCACGATCACGCTTTCGAGCCGCGCATGTCGGCGGACGAAACCAAGCAACTCGTCGCCAGTCTCGGCTATGAGAGCCTGGATGCGTTCTGCGCCGACATCGGCTTGCCTGCGCATATCGCGGAGCGCTGGGGCCGCTTCGGCGTTTCCGGCGAGATGAAGCAGGTGTTCACGCTGCTGGCGGCCCAGCGCAGGCGGGTGGCCGAGGCGATCGCCGAATTCGAATCCATGACCCATGTCGGCGTCGAGGATTTCTTGCGCGAACGCGGCCTGATCTAAGCGGCACTGGAAGCAGCGTCAGCCAGCCTTTGCCAGCAGCGCCGTCGCCGTATCGCTGTCGGTGATCAGCACATTGGTGCTGACGGCCTTCAGCGCGGCGAGGATCGCGGCCACCTTGCGTTTTCCGCCGGCGGCCAGCACGACATTCGGCACCTGGCCGACGACATCGAGGTCGATGGCCATGACGCGGCCGTTGACTTCGTGGTCGACCAGCCTGCCTGAGGCATCGACGAAATAGCACAGCATGTTGGCGACCGCGCCCTTCGCTTTCAGCGACGCGATGAGCGACGACGGCACGATGCCGTGGCGGAAGATGGTCGCGTCCGGCGACATGTCGCCGACGGTAAGCAGCGCGATATCGGCGGCGGCAGCGCGCGGCCGCACGTCTTGCAGCGCCGGCTGCGCCCAGAGCAGGTCACGCAGCGAGGGGTTGTCGACCGTCACCGGCGCGGTGATCTGGTAGCTGTCGACCTCGAAGACATCGGCGACCTTGGCGGCGACGATGGACGGATTGATCCATTGCGAATGCGGCAGACTGCCGACGAGCGCCACGACCGAGGCGTGCTTCAGCTGCCGGCGGGCGAGAAAGCCCAAACTGGCATGCAGGGTCGCGCCGCCGCCGATTGCCAGCGTCATGCCGTCCTGCATCTGCTCGCCGAGATAGGCCGCCACGGCGTGGCCGATCGCCTTCTCCAGGTGGTCTTGCGCCGAAGGCGTCGGGATGACGACGGCGGCGTCGAGGCCCCAGCGCTTCTCGAGTGCACGTTCGAGCGCCACCTGTTCGGCGGTCGGCGCGTTGATCATGGTGACGACGATGCCTTCGGCCGTGCACGCGGCCAGCGTGCGCATGACCTTCACCCTGGAGACGTCGAGCTTCTCGGCGATCTGCTCCTGCGTGAAGCCCTCCACATAATAGAGCCACGCCGTCTTGACGTTGAGATCCGACGACACCATCGGCAATCCGGAGCGGGCCGGTCTGGGTTTTTCCACGGGCATCGCTTTTCGTCCTCATGAGCCTTGGCCTGGGCCCCGCATCGCCTCTTCGGAGAAAGGCCGGCCGCGTGTCAACTGGCACCGGATGTCCGGCGTGTCGATTGTTGCACAGTTTTGTTCATTTGTAATTGACATCGAACATATGAACATATTTTGTATATCTCACGCGCTGTGTCATCCACCAGTCATATGCGCCGTGCAGGGAGGAAGAGACAGGGAACCGGCCAGGGCCGGGCCAGTCGTGCACAGACAGGACAGGAGGTCTTATGAAGACGCTATTCATCAAGCTGCTGGGAAGCCAGCTGGCGCTCGCGGCAACTTTGTTTGCCGGCATGGCAAGTGCCGAAACGTTGACGCTCTACACATCCCAGCCGGAAGCCGATGCGGCCAAGACCGTCGAGGCCTTCAAGAAGGCGCAGCCCGGCATCGACGTGGCAATCTATCGTTCCGGTACCAGCGACATCCTCACCAAGATGGCGGCCGAATTCGCCGCCGGCAGCCCGCAGGCCGACGTGCTGTTGATCGCCGATGCGGTCTCGATGGAGCTGCTGAAGAAGGACGGCCGGCTGCTGCCTTATCCCGAGGCAAAGCTCGACGGCATCGAGCCGGATGCTTACGACGCCGACAAGACCTATTTCGGCAGCAAGCTGATCACCACCGGCATCGTCTACAACACCGCGGCCGCCGAGAAGCCGGAACATTGGGCCGATCTCGCCAAGCCGGCCTATGCCGATGGTCTCGTCATGCCGAGCCCGCTCTATTCAGGTGCCGCCGCCTACCTGCTTTCGGGCTTCGCCGGCGATGCCGATTACGGCTGGGATTTCTTCCAGAAGCTGAAGGCCAACAACACCGTCAGCGTGCGCGGCAATGGCGCGGTGCTGAAGTCCGTGGCATCAGGCGAGAAGCCCTATGGCATCCTCGTCGACTTCATGGCGATGAACGCCAAGAAGAAGGGCTCGCCGGTGGAATTCGTGTTCCCCTCGGAAGGCGTGCCGGCCGTGACCGAACCGGTCGCGATCATGAAGACGGCCAAGAATGTCGACGGCGCCAAGAAGTTCGTCGACTTCATTCTTTCGGACGAAGGCCAGAAGCTGGCGCTTTCCATGGGCTACCTGCCGGCACGGGCCTCGGTCGGCCGGCCCGAATGGCTGCCGGAAGGCGTCAAGGTCAAGGTGATGTCGTTCGACACCAAGGCAATCGTCGCCAAGACCGACGCCGACAAGGCGAAGTTCTCGGAACTGTTCGGCGGCTGACAAGGCTCGGCGATCCGGCCGGGATGCCGCTTCGCGGCGGCATCCCCACTGCGCGCTGGTCGAATTTCAGGAAAGCAACCATGCCATCAACGATCAGGGAAAGCCGGGGCCAGGAAATGGTCCTGACGGCGGCGGTAGCCGTCGTCATCGTGCTGCTGTCCCTGCTGCCGATGCTGCGCCTGATCAAGGAAATCGTGGCACCCGGCGGCACGGTGTCGACGATGGCCCTGGAGGCTGGACTGAGAAGTCCGGCGACCTGGATCGCCACTTGGCATACGCTTGTCGTCGGCATAGGCGGCACGGTGCTTGCCGTGCTGTCGGGAACGCTGGTGGCGGTGCTCATCACGCTGACCGACATACGTGGCCGAAGCGCGCTGGTGCTCTGCTACGTCATGCCGCTGATGATCGCGCCGCAGGTCACGGCGCTTGCCTGGCTGCAACTGTTCGGACCGGCCAGCCCGTTCCTCAAGCTGTTCGGCGCCGCACCGCCGCTGGGCACCAAGAACCCGCTCTATTCCACGTCGGGCATCATCCTGCTGCTCGGCGTGCAGTATGGCCCGCTGGTGTTCCTGCTGGTGCGCGCCGGCCTGCGCAAGCTGCCGCGCGAACTGGTCGAGGCGGCGCGAGCCGGCGGCGCGAGCTGGTTCACCGTGCTCGTCACCATCGTGCTACCCCTGATGACACCGTCGATCATGGCGGCAGCGGCACTGGCTTTCGTGTCCTGCGTCGGCAATTTCGGCATTCCCGCCTTTCTCGGCATTCCCGCCAATTACTTGGTGCTGCCGACCTTGATCTATCAAAAACTGGCCGGCGGCGGGCCGGCCGTGCTCGGCGAGACGGCGTTCCTGTCGGTGCTGATCGGCATAATCGCCATGGCCGGCATTATCGCCCAGGAGGTCATGAGCCGGCGCCGCGACTACCGCATCAGCTCCACCTCGCTGCCCGCCGAGCCCTACGAGCTTGGCCGCTGGCGTCCGGTCGTCCAGGCCGGCATGTGGCTGCTGGTCGTACTGGTGTTGTTCCTGCCGCTGTTCGGGCTGGTGCTGACGTCGCTGGTTCCCGGCTACGGCATCGCGCTCAGCGCCAAGACGGCGACGCTCGACAATTACCGTTTCGTGTTGTTCGAGCACGCTGCCGCCAGCCGCGCCTTCTTCAACAGCTTCTGGCTGTCTATCGCCGCCGCCTTCTTCGCGGTCCTCGTCGCCGTGCCGATCGGCTATCTCATTGCCTGGGGCAAACAGCGCTGGGTGCGGCTGCTCAATCTTTCGGTCGAACTGCCCTATGCCTTGCCCGGCGTGGTGCTGGCGATCGCATCGCTGCTGCTGTTCCTGCGGCCGATCCCGCTGACCGGCATACAGCTCTACAACACGGTCTGGATCATCCTCTACGCCTATCTCGCCCGCTTCCTGGTGCTGGCCTTGCGGCCGACCATCAGCGGCTATCACCAGATCGACCGGACGCTGGAGGAGGCTGCACAAGTGGCGGGCGCCGGCCTGTTCACGCGCATGCGCACCATCGTCTTTCCTTTGGTGGCGCCGGCGGCGATCGCCGGCGGCCTGCTGATCTTCATGACGGCGCTCAGCGAGCTCACGGTCTCGGCGCTGCTGTGGTCGTCGGGTTCCGAGACAATCGGCGTGGTGATGTTCTCGTTCGAACAGGGCGGCGATTCCAACTACGCGGCGGCGATGTCCGTCATCACGGTCGCGGTCACCTTCGTGCTGATGCTGGTGACCAACCTGCTTGCCCCTCATCTTCCGAGTGGAGTTCTGCCATGGCGCGATTGACCCTGGACCATGTGACCAAGAGCTTCGCCGAGTTCGATGCGGTCAAGGACGTTTCGATCGATGTCGGCGACGGCGAATTCCTTGCCGTGCTCGGGCCTTCCGGCTGCGGCAAAACGACGTTGCTGCGGCTTGTCGCCGGCTTCGAGAAGGTGACGTCGGGCGAAATCCGCGTCGGCAGCGAGGTCGTGTCGGGTGCAGGCGGCAGCGTTCCACCAGAGAAGCGGCGGGTCGGCATCGTCTTCCAGAACTACGCATTGTGGCCGCACATGACGGTCGCCGAGAACATCGGCTATTCGCTCAAGGTTGCAAAGCTGGACAAGGCGGTCGCCCGCCAGAAGGTTGCCGACGCGCTGGCCCTGGTCAATCTACAGGGGTTAGGAGACCGTAGGCCGGCCAACCTCTCCGGCGGCCAGCGCCAGCGCGTGGCCCTGGCGCGCTGCCTGGTCGCCGCGCCCTCGCTGGTATTGTTCGACGAGCCACTCGCCAATCTCGACGTGCATCTCAGGGCCTCGATGGAGGACGAGTTCGCCGCCTTTCACAAGCGCACCGGCACGACCATCGTCTACATCACCCACGATCAGGCCGAGGCCATGGCGCTGGCCGATCGCATCGCGGTGATGGATCACGGTCGCCTGGTCCAGCTCGCGACGCCGCGCGAGCTCTATCATGAGCCGGCGAATGAAATGGTGGCCTCCTTCATTTCACAGGGCATTCTGCTTCCGGCCGACGTGCTGAACGCCGAGGAAGCCGGTCATTGCAAGGTCCGGGTTCTCGGAACCGAGCTGGTCGTCCGCTGCCGGGCAGGCGAGCGGCCGCGCGCCGGCGCAAGGATCTGCTGCCGGTCGGCCGATCTCGACGTCTCGCCGGACGGCCCCGGCTTCGATGGCCTCGTCAAGCGGGTGATCTACCGGGGTGGCTCGGCGCGCATCGAATTTACGCCTTCCGCAGGACCTGATCTTACCTTGCATTTCGAGCAGCCCGACCCGGTCGTGCTGGAGAGCGGAGCCCAGGCGCGCCTGCGCATTAAGTCCGGCTGGGTAATCCCGGCGGAGGCGGCGTCGTGATGAAGCTGGACCTGGCCGGCGGCTTCGGCGAAAAGGGCCGCACCAGCGTTGCCGTCCGCAGCGGAAACGATCGCATCCTGCTCGATATCGGCATCAAGGTCGGGGCCACAGGGGCGGAGTACTATCCGGCACTTGACGGGTCGATCGCCGACATCGACGCGTTGTTTGTCTCGCATGCGCACGAGGATCACGTCGGTGCTCTGAGCTGGCTTTTGTCGCGCGGCTATGCCGGTCCGATTTTCATGACGGCCGAAACCCGCGCCGAGGCTCCGGCCACGCTCGCCGGCTATGCCGATCCCGGGGATCTCAAGCGATTTCCCTTTCCGGAAGATCGCATCGAGATTTTCGAACCCGGCGATTTGCTGAAGAGCGGCAATCTCACGGTCAGGACGGGGAGGTCGGGACATGTCGTCGGCGGCGTCTGGTTTGCCGTCGACGATGGCAAGAGCCGCGTCGTCTATTCGGCCGACGTGGTGCCGGACAGCAATGTCTTCGTGATGGACGCGATCCCCGAATGCGATCTTCTCGTTCTCGACGCGTCCTATGGCGCCGATCCCGTGCCGGGTGCGGCGCGCGCCGAGGCCATTTCGGGCTGGGTGGCGCGCCATTCGAACGGATGCCTTCTGCCGACGCCGCTGTCGGGGCGGTCGCTGGAATTGATCGCGGCCTTGCCGGGACCCTTCGCCATCCACGCCGGCATGCGTGCTTCGCTCGAAGCGCAGATCGCCGCCACTTCAGCGCTGCTGCCTGGCGTATCCGAGATGCTGCGCTTGCGGCTGGGTAGTGCCGCAGACTGGACCGACGCCGACCCGCTGCCCTCGCTGCCCTTGCTGGCCGATGACGGCATGGGCGAGGCCGGGCCTTCGTCCCGCCTGCTGCCGCGCGCCGACCGGGCCGGCTTTCCGGTGTTGCTGACCGGGCATCTGCCCTCCGGCTCCCCCGGCGATCTGCTGCACAAGGCCGGCCGGGCGGACTGGGTGCGCATGCCCACCCACCCAACGCTGTCGGGCAATGTCGATATCTGGGAGAAGGCAGGGCGCCCGGAGGCGCTCGGTCATTCCTGCGCGAGCGAACTCCTTGACGATCTGAAAGCCCATATTCCGTCGCTGCGCCCGCAATGCCGCACCGGCCAGAGCATCACGGTGCGCCGAGGAAAAGAGACATGAGACTCCTGATCTGCAACGATGATGGCATCGAGGCGCCGGGCCTTGCCCGGCTGGTCAAGGCGGCCGGCAGCCTGAGCGACGATTTGTGGGTGGTGGCACCCGACGGCAAGCGCACCGCCGCGGGCGCATCGCTGACGATCGCGCGGCCGTTGATCATGCGGCGCGTCAAGCCCGGCTGGTATTCGTGTTCCGGTACTCCGGCCGACTGCGTGGTGAGTGCGATGGCCTGGCTGTTCGCGGATGGCCAAAAGCCCGACCTGGTTCTGGCGGGCGTCAATGACGGGCGCAACGTCGCCGAGGACCTTGCCTATTCCGGGACGCTGGGCATTGCGCGCGAGGCGACATTCTGGGGTATTCCGGCGATCGGCTTTTCCCGGGTGAAGAATCCGGACTTCAGCGGTGTCGACGACGAGTGGCTCGGCGCGTTGATCGCCTCGCTCTGGCGGTCGCGTGAAGAGTGGGCGGCGGATGGCCATTGGCTCAGTATCAACCTGCCGGCTTCGCTGCCGGCCGGGATCCGGCAGCCGCGCATCGGCCGCGACAAGATCGGCCGCAAGGCTGAAATCCTGGAGAGCGACGGCGATCGCACCGTCATCACAGTCCCGCGCGGGCGCGCTCACGCAAGTGAGCCGGGCGACGAGAACGAGGCGATCGATGCCGGCTTCGTCAGCATCAACCGGCTGAACTGGTTTGGCGAAACGCGGCTGGACGGACGGTTTCTGGACGGGATCCAGCCCCAGCGGCAAGGCTAGTCTTTGGCCACAGAACTGGGTTGCCGCGAATATTCAGGACGGCACGGCCGTTCGTCCAGCGGCGCCAACGCCTCGACGGCGGCGCAGCGACACGGTTTTCCAGATCACCGAGCTGTGCAGCGGTTAAATTGCGTCAATCCAAAGCCGATGCTTGAAGCCGCCGCTATTTCATTCCACATCGGTCAGCATGAAGGACGAGGCACGAGAGCGGCGTCGGGATCTGTTGTGGGCGCTGCCCGCATCGCTGATCCTGCATGCGCTCCTCGCAGCGCTGGTGTTCTACAACCTGCCGAGGCCAGCCCAGGAGCCGCAGCAGGACCAGCCGGTAAATGTCGCGCTCGTGCCTCCGCCCGACCAGCCAAAACCGAAACCTGCTCCCGCACCGCCAAACGAGCCCAAAGCCGAGAAGCCGCCGGAAACGAAGGCTGAAGAACCACCTCCGCCCGAAAAGCAATCGCGCAAGACGCCGCCGATCGAGACCTTGAGACCTGTCTTTCAGTTCGGCGACAAGGACGCCGGCCCCAGGAAATCCCTGGACGGAGCCAGCGCTCAAGACAATTCGCCAGCGCCTGCCAAGGAGGAGACGTCGAAGCAGCCCGTGACGCCTGAGCCTGCGAAGACCAAGTCTGGCGCGCCGGCGGCCACCGAAAAGCCGGCAGAGTTGCCCGAGGCCGACAAGCAAACGGCCGCGGCAGCGCCGTTGGCCGCCGATGACGGCGATACTGAGGTCGAGCTTCCCATATCGGCTGAAAAGCCGACGCCAAAACCCACAAATGCGCCGAAGCCCGGCTCTTCAAAAGTTTCGAAGTCCTCCAACGGGAGCGCGGGAAGCCCAACTTCCCCTGATGTCGCCAGTGCCGCGTCGCGTCGCTATTCCGGGCTTCCGGGCGTTCGCAAGCTCTATTCGCAAGACGCTACCGGCGATGCGCTGGCCACGACCTCGATGGGCGGCGTGCCGCGCGCCCAGCGTGGTGCCAAACTTTGCGCCAGCGCATTGCAGCAGCAATTGCTGGACGCCTCTTATTTCCCCGACTTGATCCCAAGCGTGCCGCTGAAGGCCGGCAATATTCTCAACGCCCCGGATGTCGCTTTCCGCGCAACGGGCACGTGGTACCATCTGGGCTTCCGCTGCGAGGTCGACAGCGATGTGACCAGGGTTTTGTCGTTCGGCCTACGTGTCGGATCTGTAATCCCGCCCGACGAATGGGTTCGGCTTGGACTACCCACTCGCTAGAACAAGCTCTTAGGCGGGGGCACCGAGCCCGGACAATTGCCGGCTGATCTCTTGCCAGTCGGTGCAGACGAAATCGGCGCCGGCCGCCTTCAGTCGCGCGCCATGCTCGGGATAGGTGTGGCCGCCGCCGGTGTAGCCGATCGCCGTCATGCCGGCGGCAACCGCGCCCTGGATACCGAAGGGCGAATCCTCGATGACGATGCAGTCCGCCGGATTGGCGCCCATCTGTGCCGCGGCGAACAGGAAAATGTCCGGAGCGGGCTTGCCGTTCTTAACCATCGAGGAGCTGTAAATTGCGTCGCCGAAGAACCGTGCCAGCGCCGTCACTGCCAGGCTGTGGTTTATGCGCTCGACGGAGGACGACGAGGCAACGCAGCGGTCGCCCTCAAGCGCCTCCAGAAACGCGGCGATTCCTGGTGTCGGCTTCAGTTCCTGCGAAAACAGGATCCTGGTCTCGGTCCAGATGTCGCCATCCGCCGCCGCCGGAAACTGATGGCCGGTCAATTCCCTGATTTTGACGATGATGTCGGACTGTTTCATGCCGATGCACTGAGCGATGATGCCGCCGTGCACGCCCGGCATGCCGTGCTTTTCATAGACGCGCTCATAGGCCCTCGCGGCCAGCGGTTCGCTGTCGACGAGAACGCCGTCGCAATCGAAAATGATAGGCCTTGATCGCGCCACGCGCTTCTCCCCGGAGTTTTGCACTTTGCTACCGGCAAAAAGTCAAATGTTCAATAGCGTGGTGGTCGGGCGCCAAAATCTGTCAAAGCTGGCGTAGCGCATCGCTGGCCCGGGCCGACCCAAGCGCCCTTTGCATGGCCTGCCGCGATTGCGCGCGATCCGGCGTGATCCAGTTCGGTTCGGCGCCAAGGAAGCGGTCGAGGAAAGCCACGGCATAGGCCGGCATCTCGGTCACGTTCTCGCGATAGGACCACCATGTGCGCAGGTCGTCGGCGCATTTGTGGATGCTGGGCGCTGAGCCGAATTCCTGCTCGTAGATCGCCGAAATCACCGAAACGCAATAATTGGTGTAGAGGAACCCCTCAGGCCAGAAGCGGACGATTTGCAGCGTGCCGGCATTCTGCTCGGTCTCGACGAGATGGCTGAGGCCGGAGACTTCCCTGGCCGGCGCCTGCCGTATCAGTTCGCGCAGCACGAGGCCGGCGGCAAAGACGATGAAGTCGGCGCGGTCGATCGCGGCGAAACGCTTCTGCGCCTCCATGATCTCGACCCAGTCGAGAAAAGCCCTTGTGAGCCTGGCTTCGTCGATTTCAAAACGCACGCCGAATGTGTCGGACACCACCTTGGCGCTGCCGCGAAACGTCGCGCGGAACCAGCGCAATTGTCGCAACCGATGGCGAAGGTCGGGCATAAGGGCCAGTTCATCCCTGAAGGGCAGTTCCATTTCACATATCCCGTTTGACGACAGGCTAGCACAACCGTGCCGTCGCCGAAATCGGCCGACGGCCCTGTGGATGACCGTGACCGAGGTCAATATCATACATATTGACATTCTCGGAAACAAATGTTCTCACTTTGCTGTTGTCGCGCATCCGTCCAAGATGCGGTTCAATGAAGGCTTCGGGAGGAGAACCGAATGGCGATTTGGCAGTGGGGACTGCTTCTTCTGGTTATCGTGTGGGCGCTGCAGTCGCTCGGCGTCTGGCTGCAGATGCGGCACTATTCGGATGTCTTCCGGGGCGTCACCGATCAGTACAAGGATGGCTTCGTCGGGGCCGGCAATTTTCGCGGCCGGCTGGCCAAGGGCACCATCGCGCTCGTCGTGGTGACGCCGGACCTAATCGTGCGCCGCATGATGGTCATGAGCGGGCGCTCGGTGTTCACCAAATTCAAACGACATCAACAATTCGAGGGTGTTCCCCTCGATCAACTCCGGTCCAACCCTGCGATCTTGGGGGAGGGGGAACCCGGTGTGGCCGAGGCCGTGAAACGGGCGATTGAACAGATCGACAAAGCACGGTCGGAGCCGGGGAAGAAGCCGGGCTTGTCCGGCTTGAACGTAGCAAGGGCCTAGAGGACGCCGCGCACCGGCCGGGATCAACCGGCGGGCGGCATAAGGAGGAGAAATGTCTGTATTTTCGTTATTGGCGCAGCATGCCGACATGGCCGTGCATAACCTGCATGTTGCAGGCACCATGGTCTCGGATGCTGCCTGGCACGGCAGGCTCGGCGTCGAGCATGCCACCGATCATCTCGTGGTGTTGGCGCAGGCGCAGACCGACAGCGCGCCTGTCACCGCCGATCAGCTGAAGGAACAGCTGAAAAACGTGCAGCAGGAAGAGCAACTCGGCTGGCTGACCGCAATCGGCAAATACTTCATCGGCATCTTCCAGAAAGGCGGCGAAGTGTTCGCCGGCTTCGTTACCGGCATCATCCCGACACTGGTGGTGCTGATGACCGCCTTCTACGCCGTCACCGAACTGGTCGGCGAGGAGCGCGTCCACGGCCTGGCACGCGGCGCCGGCAGGATCGCGCTGACCCGCTATACGCTGCTGCCTCTGCTGGCGGTGTTCTTCCTCACCAACCCGATGGCTTACACCTTCGGATCGTTCCTGGAAGAAAAGCACAAGCCCGCCTTCTATGACGCGGCTGTCTCCTATGTGCATCCGCCGCTCGGCCTGTTCCCGCATATCAACCCGGGCGAATACTTCGTCTGGGGCGGCATGCTGGTCGCGTTGCTTGACCTCGAGAAGCGGGGTGTCGTCGCCGGAGGTTATCACGTCAAGGTGGCGATCTGGTACGCCATCGTCGGCCTCGTCGTCATCCTGCTCAAGGGCATGCTGACCGAGCGCATCACCGCCATCATGGCACGCCGCCAGGGCATCGAGCTGTAACGGCGGGGAGGACATCATGGCCAAGACATACAAAGCCGTAAGGATCTCCCGGGGCTCCACAGGCTGGGGCGGCCCGCTCGTCATCGAGCCGACCGCACAGCGCGACAAGATCGTCTCCGTCACCGGAGGCGGCATCCATCCCGTGGCACAGCTCATCGCCGACATGACCGGCGCTACGGCCGTCGACGGCTTCAAGGCGCCGCCGATCGAAAGCGAGATGGCGGTCGTCGTCGTCGACTGCGGCGGCACCGCACGCTGCGGCGTCTATCCGCGCAAGCGCATCCCGACCGTCAACCTGACGCCGGTCGGCCAGGCTGGGCCGCTCGCCCAGTTCATCACCGAGGACATCTACGTTTCGGGCGTGAAGCCGGCCAATGTCACAATGGCGGACGGATCCGAGGCGGTCACCACTGCGGGGGGAGCAGCATCGATGAGTCCAGGCAACAACACCGCGGCCGCGGCACCACAGCCGCTACCGAGCGAAGGCGGGCTGATCGGCCTGATCAGCTCGATCGGCCGCGTCATGGGCCGCGTGGTCGGCATCTTCTTCAATGCCGGCCGCCGTACGATCGACCAGGTGGTGCGCAACGTGCTGCCGTTCATGGCCTTCGTGACCATGCTCATCGGCCTGATCCTGTACACCGGCATCGGCGACGTGCTTGCCCAGCCGATGGGACCGCTCGCCAACAACATCGTCGGCCTGCTGATCATCTCGGCCATCTGCGGCCTGCCGTTCCTGTCCCCCATCCTGGGACCGGGCGCGGTCATCGCGCAGGTCATCGGCGTCGCCATCATCGGTCCGCAGATCGCCAACGGCACGATTTCGCCGGCGATGGCGCTGCCGGCGCTGTTTGCCTATAACACCCAGGTGGGCTGCGACTTTGTCCCGGTCGGCCTGGCGCTCGGTGAAGCCAAGCCCAAGACGATCGAAATCGGCGTCCCGGCGGTTCTCATCAGCCGCCAGATCATGGGCCCGGTCTCGGTGCTGATCGCCTGGGTCGTCAGCCTGATCGTGTTCTAAGCAAATTCCGGGAAAGCCTGAAACGGCTTTCCCGGAAAAAGGCGCGTAGCGCTTTCCCTTGGGAATTGCGCCAAAGCACGGAGATAGAGGGGTTCATGGTGTCCGTGAACCCCTCGAGGAAAGTAAGGAAATGAGGTTCGCCATATGACGGTTCTGCTGAGAACACGGGTCACTTCCATCGGGCCTGAGGTGGCGGACCTTGCCGAAGGGGGCGTGCTCATCCTGTTCGCGGATGGCTCGCCGCCGGAGCTTGCCGAGGTTTCCGTGCTCCACAAGACGGAACTCGGGCCCAGCGAAGGCGCGCCGCAGAAGGGCGCGTTGATCACCCTTGGACCTGTTTCCGCGACAATCACGGCGGTCGGCTCCAGCGCCTGGAGCAAGGTGCTCGAGATGGGGCATGTCGTCATCTCGTTCAATGGCGCCACCGAGGCCGAGCGGCCGGGCGAGATCTGCGCTTCGCAGGTCGACACTCAAGCGCTCGTGGCCGCCCTGAAGACAGACGCGATCATCACCATCGCCGCCTGAAGCATTCGCGCCGCGACCCATGTCGGCGCGGCGCCACAACAGAGTATTTGCCATGGAACGCTCGACCATCGTCAGAGTGCATGAAGGTTTGCACGCCCGTCCCGCCACGCGCTTCGTCAAGCTTGCCAAGGGTTTCGAATCCGATGTCGAGCTGGTCAAGGACGGCAAGGCGGTCAGCGCCAAGAGCTCGGTCAAGCTGATGCTGCTGGCGGTGAAGGAAAACCAGGAAGTCACCGTGCGGGCGAATGGCGCGGACGCCATCGAAGCGATCGAGGCGCTGATCGGCTATCTCGAGAACCCGAAGGCAGGTCTCGACGATGACGATCCGCAATCGGCCGCCAACACGGGCGAGGAAACTGTGCCGGCGTCCGAACCCGTACCGGCTGTTTCAGGCGCGGCCGGTTTGCGCGGCGTCGCGGCGAGCGAGGGCGTCGCCATCGGGCCTGCCTTCGCGCATTTTCCACCTGACATCGCTGGACAGGGCCGCATGCTGCGGGCGGAGGAGATCGCCGGCGAGATCGACAGGTTCCGCGCCGCCGTCGCCGCCGTTCAGGCGCGCATGGACAAGGCGCTGGCGCAGGACACCCTGTCCGCCGGAGATCGCGGCATCATCGCGGCGCTGCGGGACATCGCCGCCGACGACAGCCTGACCGGCGAGGCCGAGGAGGCGATCAAAAGCGGAAACGATGCGGTTTCGGCCGTCATCACCGTCGCCTCCACCATTGCCGCCGATTTCAGCGCGGTCGACGATCACTATCTCAACGCGCGCGCCGACGACGTGCATGCGGTCGGACGACAGATCTGTCTGGCGTTGCTCGGCCAGGATGACGCCAGCCTCGAAAATATCCCCGAAGGCGCCATCCTGATCGCCGACGATATCGGCGCCTGGGACCTGGCGCGGGCGCCGCTGAAGCGCATCGGCGGGGTGGTATGCGGCCATGGCGGGGCCACCTCGCATATTGCCATCATCGCCCGTTCGCACGGCATTCCGGCAGTGCTGGGCCTTGGCGACCAGATCAATGCCCTGCGCAGCGCGCGCGAAGTGGCCGTGGACGGCAATGGCGGGCAGGTGATCGTCGACCCCGATGCGGCGACCCGCGCGGACTTCGCCGCCCGCGTCCAGGCGGCGGCCAAGGAGCGCGCCGGACTGGCCGTGTTCAAGACCGTGACGCCCAAACTCGCGGACGGCAGGATCATCGAGGTCGCCGCCAATATCGGCTCGCTGGAGGAAATCGAGGCAGCGCAGGAAGCCGGCGCCATGGGCGTCGGCCTGTTCCGCACCGAGCTTCTGTTCATGCGCCATATGCATCTGCCCTCCGAGGACATGCAGGCCGAGACCTATGCGGCGCTGGCCAAGGCATTCGCGCCCTATCCCGTCATCGTGCGCACGCTCGACATAGGCGGCGACAAGCCGATCGCCGGCATCGAATTTCCCGACGAGGAAAATCCCTTCCTCGGCTGGCGCGGCATCCGCATGTGCCTCGACCGGCCCGACATCTTCAAGCGCCAGCTACGGGCGCTGCTCAGGGCAGCCGTGCACGGCAACATCAAGGTGATGTTGCCGATGGTCTCCGACATATCGGAGGTGCGGCAGACGCGGGTCCTGGTTGCCGAATGCGCGGCGGAACTGAAGGCGCAAGGCGTGCCGCATGCGGCGTTCGATCTCGGCGTGATGATCGAAACGCCGGCCGCCGTTCTGATCGCGCCGGCGCTGGCGAAAGAAGTGTCGTTCTTCTCGATCGGCACCAACGACCTGACCCAGTACATCATGGCCGCCGACCGGCTCAACCCGACCGTGGCCAAGCTCAATGATGTCGCCAACCCGGCCGTCATGTCGGCGATCGAGTTGACCGCAAAGGCCGGCGTGGCCGCCGGCATCATGGTGGGCATGTGCGGCGAGGCGGCCGGCCGCCCGGATCTCATCCCGGCCTTTCTCGAGATGGGGCTGACCGAGCTCTCGATGAGCCCGGCCTCGATCCAGCGCGCCAAGAAGACCATCACGTCCATGGCGGCCGGGCGATAGTCCCGACCGGAACCGGCAGCTAGGGCAGATGGGCAAGCAAGGTGGCGAAGACAGGTGTCAATTCATCGACCGGGCTCGCCTTGGCACAGGCCTTGACGATGCGGTCGTGACGGATGCCGGCCGCCAGAACAGCGGTCTCCAGCATGTCGGGCTCCGGCGCACCGTCGCTGGCCGTTGTGGCCAGGCCGCAGGCCAGGACGACAGGGGCCAGGCAAGCTATGTCCAGCGCCCGGTCGCCGATTGCATCCGGTTCGGCTTCGGCAAAGCGGACAGGCCGGTGGTTGAGGCACTCGACCAGCAGCCCCGCACAGGCAGCGGCGACGGCCGGCAGCGCGGCGGGGCCGGGTCTGGCGGGTATCGCGGCCAGCAGACCGGCGTGGCGTTTTCGCATGGCGGCGTGGACGGCGGCGAAATCCGCCTCGTGGATCCGGGCATTGTCGATCTTCAGGGCGGCGAGCACGGTCCTGGTCAGATAGTACATGTCGCGCCGGAAGACGCGCTCGGCGCTCGACCGGCGTTCCTCGTTGCCGGCCGGAAAATAGATGCCAAGGCCTTTCACGGTCGTTCCGTCGATCTTCGTCGGGCGGTCATGCGGGACAAAGGATTCGGCGATCGACAAGGCTTCGTCGACGGCACTGGCGGCATGGCCGAGCAGGCCTTCGATGCCTTTGCCCGGGAACGGCGGCAAATGGCTGGTTGCTTCCCGCACGAGATTGGCCTCGCTGTCGCTGTCGTGGCGGCTCTGGCGAATGATGTCGCGGACGTCGCGCAGCCGGTCCTTCAAATTGACGCGGACATCCCTGGAGATTTGTCGGAGCATCGCGAATCGCCTCGAAAACGTCTACCGGCCTCGGCCGCCGAGAGCCGGCCGCTGACCCTACATTGTTCCTATCGATTGGTAGATCAATAGGCGATATTAAACCAGCGTGGAGAATCGGCGAGGGACTCCTACATCGCCGAGCGGGGAGACAGACAGTTGGGCAGGCGACGGCAGGGCGATAGCGAAAACGGCGGGGCCGAGGCGCCCGAACAGGTCGTCAACGAGAGCCGTACGGACCGCCTCCGGATCCGCGCCGCCTGGATGTATTTCGTCGAGCAGATGACGCAGAACGAGATAGCCGACGTGCTCGGCGTCGGCCGCGTCACCATCGTGCGCATGCTGGCGGAGGCGAGATCCCGCAACGAGGTGAAAATCACCATCGAAAGCGAGTTGTCAGAGATCGTGCGGCTGGAGCGCGCGCTGGAGCGCACGTTCGGCCTGAAGCAGGCGCTGGTGGCGCCGCTGACCGCGCCCAATGCCGATCCGATTCCCGCGATCAGCGCGAAGACCGGGATTTTCCTGTCCGACACGATGAAATCCGGCATGCGCGTCGGCGTCGGCTGGGGTCAGACGCTTTTCTCGAGCCTGCCCTTCATCAGCACCAAATCGCTCACCGACTTCAAGGTCATTTCGCTGCTGGGCGGTGTGGGCGTCGTGCGCCGCTACAACCCGGCCGAGTTCGCCTGGCGCTTCGCCCAAATCTTCCAGGGCGACGGCTATCTGATCCCGACGCCGGCCGTCGTCGACAGCGTCGAGACAAAGATCGCGCTGGTCGAGCGTTGCGGCCTGCAGGAAGTTTTTGAGATGGCCAACGTGCTCGATGCCGTTCTGCTGAGCGTCGGCGGCATCGCTTCGGCCACCACCTTCTCTCGCGGCGGCTTTCTTAAGGAGGCGGACCGCGAGGCCTTGGTTGCGCGTGGCGCCGTTGGCGACCTTCTGTTCCATTTCTTCGACCGCAATGGCGATTTGGTCGACCATCCCGTCAACAGCCATGTGATGTCAGTGGAGGTCGATCGGCTGCGCAAGGCGCCGATCCGCATTCTCACGTCCGGCGGCGAAGAGAAGACAGCGGCGCTGCTCGGCGCCATGAACTTGATCGCCCCGACGATCCTGATCACCGACGAGGAGAGCGCAAGGCGCATGCTCGAGGCGGTCAACGGAAGCTGAAGGACTCCGTGACGTAGTCCGGCCAGGCCTGCTCCTCGTCGAAAACAGCGACAAGATCCGAAGTGTCCGCCAATATCCCGCTCAGGACCAGCGCCGTGGCGATGCCGGAGCCGTTTCCGCCCGCTATGTCATGCTCGACACTGTCGCCGACGCAGACCACGCTGGCACGGTCGGGCTCGCCGGCCAGCGCCAGTGCGGCATCGAAAATCGCCGGACCGGGCTTGCCGATGCGGGTGACGCTGCCGCCCAGGCTCTCGTAGAGATCGGCGATCTCGCCGGCGCCGAAGCGAGGCCCGACCGCCGTCAGCATGATCTTGTCGGGATTGGTGCAGAAGCATGGCACCTTTCGCGCCGCCGCCGGCGCCAGCAGGCGGCGATAATGGTCCAGGTCGTAGCGGTCGCCTTCGCTGGCCGCGATCAGTACCAGGTTGGCGGTATCGCCGGCTCCGGTCAACACAAAAGGCAGGCCCTCGATCGCTGTGCGGTCATTATCGCGGCTGATCAACAGGCAGTTCGTGCCGGGCCGCAACGCTCCGGTCGCCGCCATTTCGTGGAAGGATCGCCACGCCACCTCGCCGGAGGAAACGAAATGATCCCAGCTTCCGGCCTCGAAGCCGAGCCTCAGCAAACGGTCTTCGTTGGGCTTGGCGCGCCTGCCGGAGTTGGAGACCAGCACCACGGTCTTTCCGGCGCGCTTCAGTGCCGCCAAGGCCGCCACCGCGCCGGGATAGGGGGCCGAGCCGTCATGCAGCACGCCGAACTGGTCGACCAGGAAGACCTGGTAGCGCTCCGCCAGCGCTCCGATGCCGTCGAGGCGTTCAGCCAGTTTCCCGCTCATAGCAGCCCCGCCTCGTTCGCACCCTTCAACGCCAGCCGCGCCGTTCCGGCAGCGGCCTCGTCCGACAAAGCCGGCAAGAACGCAACGCCGAGCTTACGCTGCCGGATCGCGCTCCACGCCGGATTTGCCGCGCCGCCGCCGACGCTGCGCACCGAAGTCAGCGCCGGCGCGCCGAGCTCGCCAAGCCGGCGATAGCCGAGCGCTTCGATCGCGGCCATGCCTTCGAACATCGCCTTGAGATAGTCGGCATCATCCACCGGGCGCGGGACGAGGCGCGGGGGGAGCGCCGGATCGGCGATCGGGAAGCGTTCGCCCGATGTGGCGAGCGGATAATAGTCGAGGCCGGTCTCGGTCGCCGGGTCGATCATGGCACTGAGCTCGATGATGCGCGTGAGGGGAAAATGCTGCGCCAGCACCTTGCCGCCGGAATTCGAGGCCCCGCCGGCCAGCCAGGCATTGCCCAGCCGGTGGCTGTAGATGCCGTATCGCGGCGCCGAGATCGGCCGGTCGGACAGGATCTTGATGGTAAGCGAGGAGCCAAGCGCCGTGACTCCGTCGCCGACCCCCGCCGCACCCGTCGCCAGGAAAGAGGCGCAGCCATCGGTCGTGCCGGCAACGACGATCACGTCGCGGCCCAAGCCGAACAGATCCGCCATCGCCGCGGTGAGCGTGCGGGTGACGTCGCCCGGCTCGACGACGTCAGGCAGCAAATCCATGCGCATTCCGGTCGCCGCGATCCAGTCCGGCCAACGGCGGGCCTCGACATCGTAACCGGTTTTCAAGGCGTTGTTCTCGTCGCTGACGTCGAAGCGGCCCGAGAACTGTCCGGCGATCCAGTCCGCCTGATGCAGCACCGCCGCCACGCCCGGCAGATGCTGGAAGCGAAGCGCCTTGGCGAGGCCTGAGGTCGCGCCGTGCGCGGCGCTGCCCGCCGGCGCCTCGCGCGCGATCGCGGCCAGTATATCGTCGCCGGCGACCTTGTCGTTGTACATCAGCGGTTCGGCGAGCGGCCGTCCGGCACCGTCGACCGGCAGCAACGTGCCCGAGGTGCCATCCACGGCGATGGCGCGGACCGTGGTCCGGTCGATGCCCGCAATCAACTCCGCCAGCGCTGCCCGGACCGCTTGCCACCATGCCGCCGGGCTGCGCGGATCCTGGCCAAATGCGTCGAGGCGGACGGCGGCTTGGCCGGCAATTGAAAAGTCCGGGCGCATGGCTACGGCGCGGGCGCCCGAGGTGCCGATATCGACGCCGATGACGAGGCGATCCGAGAGAGGCGAGCCGGCGACGGGCGACATGTCAGCCACCGGAGGCGTTCAGTTTCTGGCGGTACTGCTCGGCGTCCCAGTTGACGAGTTCGTCGTTCTCCGCCTCGGTAAGGTAATTCAACGTCGCCGTGACATCGACCCGCGCCGTCACGTCGGCAAGGCAACGCTGCATGGCGCCGGCGCCGGCGCTGGCATTGGCGCGCATCAGGACGCCGAGCCCCGGGAACAGGATCGACAGGGGCTGGGCGCCGCGACGCCTGACGACAGCGGCGACGTCCTCGCCGGGCGCAGCCACCACCGAACCCTTGCCGAGGAAGATGACATGGTCGGGATAGAGGCTGCCGCCCGATGCCATGCGGCGGCTGTCGGGATCGATGGCGACCGCGTGCGCCTCGGTGTCGACGGGCAAGCGGTAGCCGGAATTTGCGGCAAGCGCGGTCAGTGCCGCGATGTCGGGCGCGGCCGCGTCGCGCGGCGCCCTTGCCAGAAGCCCGGTGACGCGGCGCAACAGCGCCTCGGCCCCGGTGACGGTCTCGGCCGCGACGACGAGGCCGTGATTGCCCAGGATCAGGACATCGATGCCCGGCCGCAGCCTTTCGGAGATGCCCTGGGCCAGCGGCAGGCCCGGCCGGCGGTAGGGAACATAGGCCCATTGGATGCCTGCGAGCCGGCGCGCGGCCAGGACCTCGCAATCGGCCTGCACCGCAAGCGAAATGGTGTCGACGCAGTGGACATGCAGGACCACGCGCTGCGGCATCAAGGCATGCACCGTGGTCTCGATCGAGGGACGCAGCCCGCGCGGGTTGAGCGCGCCGATGGCGAAGGCCTGAGGCTGGTCGGCGGCGGGATCGCGTCGTTCAACCGCCTCGAGCAATGGCGCCATCGCCACCGGCACCATGATGTCATCGGCGAGCGCGTCTTTCAGCCAGGTCCCGGAAGCCTTGATCCACAGCGTGTCTCCGGCTTTCAGCGAGGTGTTGCCGCCGGCGGCCTGGGTCAGATGCGGATCCTGTCCGATGGCGGCCGAAAGCGCCCGCAGCGCCGCCAATTCCTGCGCATCCGCCTGGGTCGCCATCACGCATCTCCTCCAACAATCCGCCAACCGTCGAATGCGGTGGTCGGGCATTCGACGGGTTGATATCGCAGATAAGAGTGAGTTCCGTCAACCGTGATCGAATACCGTCAGTTGCGGCTTGCAATCGAGCTAATGTTGAGTAAGTTACACCAACTGCCGTCGCAGAACGGCGTTTTGGAGGAAACAGTTGAGCGACTCCGGCCGCCAGCGTCAGATCGTCGAACTCTTGCGTGATCGCCCCTTCGCCTCGGTGCGGGAGCTGCAGGAGCGGCTCGGCGTTTCGGCCGCGACGGTGCGGCGCGACATCGACCGGATCGACGAGGCGGGCGAGGCGCGCAAGGTCTATGGCGGTGTTTCGGCGCTCGACGGCACGTCGCAGGCCGGCGTCGCCTATGCCCGGCCCTATGACGAGAATCGCGACCTCGCGGTCGAGGCCAAGCGGCAGATCGCCAACCTAGCCGCGACCATGGTGCGCGACGGCGACGCGGTTATCGTGCATGGCGGCTCGACCTGTTTCCATCTCGGGGTCAAGCTCGCCGAGCGCAGCATCCGGCTCTACACCAACTCGATGCCGCTGGCGGCGTATCTGAGCGATCATGGCCATTGCAGCCTGACCGTTGCCGGCGGCGACCTGCACCGCGAGCCGGGCATCATTCACTCGCTCACCCATCCGGCACCTTTCTACGCTTCGAAGTTCTTTCTCGGCGCGCAAGGCATCGGCCAGGAAGGCTTGCTGGAATCGCACCCGCTGCTGGTGCGCTCGATCGTCGAGCTTAGCCAGTGCGCCGACCAGATCGTCGTGCTGGCCGACAGCCGCAAGCTTTCGATCCAGGCCCGTAACGTTGCGCTGCCCCTGTCGCGCATCGGCACGCTGGTCACCGACGACGGTCTTTCCGATGCCGACGCGCGCATGCTGGAGGATGCCGGCGTCATGGTGCGGATTGCTTCCACCATGGGAGCCATCGCATGAAGGTCGCGGTGCTCGACTTCGGCAAGACCAATTCGAAGCTGTTCGTCTTCGGCCAGGACGGACGCATTCTCGACGAGCGCCGGACCCAGCCGAAATGGACGCGCCAAGGCGGCTTCAGCGTGCTCGATGAGGCCGACCTCCACGATTGGGCGCTCGGCGCCGTCACCGCTGCGATCGAAAACCATGGCGTGGAAGGGGTGATGGTGTCGGGCCATGGCTGCACCTTCGCCCTCGTGGACGACGCGGCGCTGACGCATCCGATCCTCGACTATGAGCAGGAGCCGCCGGCCGAAATCGCCGCGCGGATCGATCGCCGCATTCCGGACTACGCCGAGACGTTCTCGCCGCGGCTGCCGCTCGGTTTCAACTACGGCCGCCACATGCTGTGGCTGCAGGAGGCCGCACCCGACGCTTTCGCGACGGCGAAATGGATTCTCGGCTATCCGCAATATTGGAGCTGGCGCCTTGGCGGCAGGCCGGTTTGCGAAGTGTCCTATCTCGGCTGCCATTCGCATCTGTGGGCGCCGCGTCGTCACGATTTTTCCTCACTGGTCGACGCCGAGGGGTGGCGCCACCAGATGCCGGCCTTCGCGCGTGCCGGTACTGTCATCGGCGAACAGGACTTCGGCAGCGCGTCGCGGCCGCTCGCCATCCACAACGGCGTCCACGACTCGAATGCCGCGCTCCATGCCTATCGGCGGCAGGGGCTGGGCTCGGTGACAGTGGTTTCGACCGGCACCTGGGTCATCGTGCTCAATCCCGACTGTCCGCTCGAGGCGCTCGACCCCGATCGCGACATGCTGGTCAATGTCGATGTGGACGGCGGCCCGGTGCCGACCATCCGCTTCATGGGCGGGCGCGAATTCGCCGCCATCAGCGACGGCTGGCAAGGCCCGGTCGAAGGCGCGGCGGTGCAGCGGGCGATCGATGCCGGCATGATGGCATTGCCGAGCTTCGCGCCGGGTGGGCCGATGCCCGGCCGTTCGGGCCGGCTGGTCGGACGCACGCCTGATGCCGGCGAGCGTGCGGCCGTGGCACTGCTCTATGTCGCGCTGATGCTCGACCTCTGCCTCGGCCTCATCCATTCCAGCAACACCGTGATCGTCGACGGCGGGCTCAACACTGGCGGCCTGCTCGCCAGCCTGCTGGCGCAGCTGCGGCCGGAGCAGGCCTTCATGCAGGGCGCTTCGCTGCAAGGCAGCGCCACGGGCGCTGCGGCCCTGGCTTTCGAGAGCGTCGGGCGTGAATTCGCCGCCGAGCCGCCGGAGCCGGTGAAAGCAGCGCGCTTCACCAGCCTCGCCGGCTACCGCGACGGCTGGCGCGATCTGGTCGCCGGGACCGCCGGCAAGGTCGCAGCCCGATGAGCGCGCAGGCCAAAACGGAGACAGCCGGCATGGGGGCGGAACGCCACCCGGTGCTGGAAATGCGCCATATTTCGAAGACGTTCGGCGCGATCCGCGCCCTGCAGGATGTTTCGCTTACCGTTCAGGCCGGCGAGCTGCACGCGCTGATGGGCGAGAACGGCGCCGGCAAGTCGACGCTGATGAAGGTGCTTTCGGGCGCCTATCGTCCCGATCCCGGGGGCGAGATCCTGATCGATGGCATGCCCGCCGCGACCGGCGATCCGATCAAGGCGCGCGCCAGCGGCGTCGCGGTGATCTACCAGGAACTGTCGCTGGCGCCCAATCTGACCGTGGCGCAGAACATTTTCCTCGGCAACGAACCGCGCCGTTTCGGCATCGTCGACCGCGACCAGTGCAACCGGCGCGCGACCGAGATCATCGGCCGGCTCGGCGTTTCCTTTTCGGCGCGTGCCCTGGTTTCCGGCCTGTCACTGGGCGAGCGCCAGCTGGTCGAGATCGCGCGTGCGCTGTCGACCAATGCGCGCATCATCGTCATGGACGAGCCGACCACGTCGCTGACCTCGCGCGAGACCGAGCGGCTGTTCGAGGTGATCGCGACGCTGAAGGCGCAAGGCATCGCCATCATCTACATCAGCCATCGCATGGAAGAGGTCTACCAGCTCGCCGACCGCGTCAGCGTGCTGCGCGACAGCGGCTATGTCGGCACGCTGGAGCGCGCCGACCTCAGCGCCTCGCGGCTCGTTTCGATGATGGTCGGCCGCGATCTCTCGGCGTTCTACAAGAAGGATCACCGCCCGCCGGGCGAAAAGCGCGCCGTGGCGCTGTCGGTGCGCGGCATGTCCGACGGCAGGCTGCTGAAGGACTGCTCCTTCGACCTCTATCACGGCGAGGTGCTGGCGCTGGCGGGCCTGGTCGGCTCGGGCCGCACCGAACTTGCCAGGCTCATCTTCGGCGCCGACCGGCGCAGCGCCGGCACGCTGGAGCTCGACGGCAAGCCGATCGCCATCGGCTCGCCGCGCGAGGCGCTCGATGCCGGCATCGCCTATCTCACCGAGGACCGCAAGGAACTCGGCCTGTTCCTCGACATGTCTATTTCCGACAACATCAACATGGGCGTGCTGGCCAGGGATGCGCGCGCCGGCGGCTTGCGGGACTTCGCCGCCGCCGACAGGCGCGCTGCGAAAGCCGTCGCGGATCTCTCGATCCGCACCCGCTCGGCGCAGGCCAATGCCGGTTCGCTGTCGGGCGGCAACCAGCAGAAGGTGCTGCTGGCCCGCCTGCTGGAGACCGAACCCAAAGTGGTCATCCTCGATGAGCCGACGCGCGGCGTCGATGTCGGCGCCAAATCGGAAATCTACCGGCTGATCGACAATCTCGCCAACAGGGGCATCGCCATACTGATGATCTCCAGCGAATTGCCAGAGGTGATCGGCGTCGCCGATCGGGTGTTGGTGATGCGCGACGGCGCCATAGCGGGCGAGGTGACGGCGTCCCGGGGCGAGGCGCTTCGCCAGGAAGCGATCATGGAACTTGCGACGGGAGCGGCCCAGGAAGGACCGAAGGGATGACCGACAGAACGACCGCGACGACGAGTGTGGATCAGGCGGCGGTCAGGAGCCGGCGGCTGCGCACGGCTCTCGCCGCGCTCGGCATGCTGCCGGTGCTGGTGTTGCTGGCGGCCGGCTTCCAGTTCATCAATCCGCGTTTTCTCACCGGCACCAACCTGTTGATCGTCACGCAGCAATCGTCGATCAACATCGTGCTCGCCGCCGGCATGACCTTCGTCATCCTCACCGGCGGCATCGACCTGTCGGTCGGCTCGATCCTTGCCGCTTCCGCAATGGTGGCGGTGCTGGTGTCGCTGGTGCCGGACTGGGGCCTGCTCGGCGTGCCGGCGGCCATTCTGGTCGGTCTCGGCTTCGGGGTCATCAACGGGCTGCTCATCGCCTATATCAGGCTGCCGCCCTTCATCGTCACGCTGGGCTCGCTCACCGCCGTGCGCGGCGTCGCCCGCCTGCTCGGTGAAGACACGACCGTGTTCAACTCCGACCTGCCGTTCGACTTCATCGGCAATGGATCGCTGTTCGGCGTTCCCTGGCTGGTCATCATCGCGCTGACGGTGGTGGTGGTGTCGTGGCTGGTGCTGAAACGCACCGTGCTCGGCACCTGGATCTATGCCGTGGGCGGCAATGCCGAGGCGGCGCGGCTGACCGGCATCAAGGTGCCGCTGGTGCTGCTCTTCGTCTATGGCGTGTCCGGCCTGCTGGCAGGTCTCGGCGGGGCCATGTCGGCGGCCAGGCTCTATGCCGCCAACGGCCTGCAGCTCGGCCAGTCCTACGAACTCGACGCCATCGCCGCGGTCATCCTGGGCGGCACAAGCTTCGTCGGCGGCGTCGGCTCGATCTGGGGCACGCTGATCGGCGGGCTGATCATCGCCGTGCTGTCCAACGGGCTCATCCTGGCCGGCGTCTCGGACATCTGGCAGTACATCATCAAGGGATTGGTCATCATCGTGGCGGTCGCCCTCGACCGCTACAGGCTCCAGGCAGGGGCAAGAACGTGAGTGACCTTGTCGCCGGCATCAAAGACCGGCTTGTGTAACGCACCGTGAGAGGCGCGGGGCATCAGGAGGAAGTAAGCGTAATGAAGACCATCGCCAAACTGCTCTGCGGCGCCGCGTTCGCGGCCGTCGCCATTGCGCCGGCATCGGCCAAGGACCTGAACAAGGTCGGCATCTCGGTCGGCCTGCTCGGCAACCCCTTCTTCGTCGCCACCATCAAGGGCATCGAGGACGCGGCCAAGAAGATCAATCCGAACGTCGAGGTGACGTCGGTGTCGGCCGACTATGACTTGAACAAGCAGGTCTCGCAGGTCGATTCCTTCATCGCCGCCGGCGTCGACGTCATCATGCTCAACGCCGTCGATGCCAAGGCGATCGCGCCCGCGGTGAAGAAGGCGCAGGCGGCGGGCATCGTGGTCGCGGCCTTCGACGTCTCCGCGCCAGGCGCCGACGTCACCGTGATGACCAACAATGTCAAGGCCGGCGAGGAGGCCTGCCAATATCTGGTCGACCAAACTGGCGGCAGGGGCAACTACGTCATCCTCAACGGTCCGGCGTCCTCGTCGATCCTGGAGCGCGTGAAGGGCTGCAAGAACGTGCTTGCCCAGCATCCCGACATCAAGATCCTGTCCGACGACCAGAACGCCGAAGGCTCGCGCGACGGCGGCCTGAAGGTGTTCCAGTCGCTGCTGACCCGTTTCGACAAGATCGACGCGGTGTTCGCCATCAACGATCCGACGGCGATCGGCGCCGAGCTCGCCGCCAAGCAGCTCAACCGCTCGGAGTTCATCTTCACCGCCGTCGACGGCGCGCCGGACATCGAGAAGGAACTGGCATCCGGCAAGTCCATGATCAAGGCTTCTGCCTCGCAGGATCCCTACGTGATGGCCGGCCAGTCGCTGACGATGGCCGCCGACGTGCTTGCCGGCAAGAAGCCGGCGGAGCCGGTGGTGCTGCTCGATCCGAAGCTGATCACCGCCGAGAATCTGAAGGACTACAAGGGCTGGACCGCGGCCCGCTGATCAGTCCAAGGCGGACGCGGCCGGGCTGACCTGCCGCGTCCTCCTCATTTCGTCGCAAAACCGGAGACGATCATGTCGCGCATCGGAATCCACTCTTTCGTCTGGTCGGCGAGCTCGACGCAGGCCGAGCTCGAACGCACGCTGGCCAACACCAAGGAGGCCGGCTTCGACCTGATCGAATTCTCCTATCTCGACCCCGCCAATGTCGATATTGGCGGGCTCGCCAAGCGCATCGCCGATCTCGACCTCGGCGTGGCGATCAGCATCGGCCTGCCGGTCGACGGCGACATTTCGAGCGCCGACAAGGCGGTCGCCGCGCGCGGCGTCGGGATCCTCAACGACACCATCGCCCTGACGCGCGACCTCGGCGGCCAGAAGGTCGCCGGTATCCTCTCGACCAGCCACGGATTGCAGACCGAGGCGCCGACGCGAGACCAGTGGAACCGCAGCGCCGGGACGCTGGCCAAGGTCGCCGAAACCGCGAAGGCGGCAGGCGTCACGCTCAACCTCGAGATCGTCAACCGCTTTGAGAGCAATCTGCTCAACACCGCCGCGCAAGGGCTGGCCTTCATCGAGGACACCGGCTCCGACAACATCTTTCTCCACCTCGACACCTTCCACATGAACATCGAGGAGGCCGATGTCGGGCTGGCCATCCGCCATGCCGCCGGCAAGATCGGCTATGTCCATATCGGCGAGAGCCATCGCGGCTTCCTCGGCACCGGCAATATCGACTTCGCCGCGATATTCGATGCGCTGACGGCGATCGGCTATGCCGACGATCTCAGCTTCGAATCCTTCTCCTCGGAGATCGTCGACGAGAACCTGTCGAAGAAGACCGCCATCTGGCGTAATCTGTGGACGGACAACATGGCGCTGGCCAAGCACGCGCGCGCCTTCATCGGGCTGGGAATGGAAACGGCAAGGCGCAAGGCGGAACTCGTCGCGGCGCGCCACAAGCCCTGAGGATTTCAGACTGAGGAGCAGCAGGAATTGCCAAATCGCCCACCCCAGGCGCGGACGCGCCTGGTTCCTGGTGCAAGGCCGCGAACTCAGCTTCATTGACTGTGAAGGCAGTTAATGCTACAAATTGCCTATGGTGCTGAGTCGCGCCAGGGACCCGCCGAGCAGGCGGGTTTTTTCGTTCAGAGCTCCGTCAAACAGTGCGAAGGCGCCGGTGAACCCGGATTGGTTGCCCTGGTCCCCCTGGCGGCATTGCCCACGCCACGCGTAACGGCTATCCGACGGTGCGACAGCGAAGCAAAACGGAGCCCCGGCATGACGAACAAGACGATCCTGAAATTCGGCACCGTCGAACACGCGGAAGCCGGCGACCTGCCTGGCTGGATCGCGGTCGAGGGCCGGCCGACCATGCAAACCGCAGTCCAGCACACGACCGCGGACGGCAAGGTGATCTCCGGAACCTGGCGCGCGTCGCCCGGTACGTATCACGCCACCTACACCGACTATGAGTTCGTGCACATGATCGCGGGCCGCATCATCATCACGCCCGACGGCGGCACGCCGGTCGAAGTCGGCCCCGGCGACGCCTTCGTGGTGGAAGCCGATTTCAAGGGAACCTGGAAGATCATCGAGCCGGTGACGAAGCATTTCGTGGTCAGGGTGGGCTGAGGCAGGCTGTCAGACAGACAAGCCAGCCGCTCGCTGGCCTTTGATACCTTTCGTCAATCCCGGCCATCCTCGCATGTCCACGCAACTGGCGGGGCCGTGACTGGCGCCCGGTTGGAGCGAACGGGACCAGAATGCCGGCAGGGCGAACGGTGTCCGCCTTGCTCATCGTGCCATCGCGTGAGACCCCACGGCGAGCAACCCCGCTGTTGGAGCACGCGGAACAACAGGATCCGTGGTCATTTCATTGTTTAGTGAGGAAGGCCTTGCAAGCCGGCGTGACTTCGCTGAGGTGCTGTTTAAGGCAGCCTTGCGCCTTCACTTCGTTGTCCATGTGGCACACCCGCTTGGCGTCCGCTCTACAGGGAGTCTTGTAGGCATCTTTCGCTAAAGCGGCGTCGGTGAGAAAAAGCGATATACAAGCCCAAAGCGCCAGTTGAAGTGACTTTCGATTCCGCATGGTTGTGTTCCCATCGTGAGTGCAGAAGCGCGGTCTTTATATGCGTTAATGCTAAAGAATGGGAATCCACCATAAGGAGGAGGGTGCGAGCACCCGCGCAAAATCGGATGAGCAATGTAGCGCAAAACACGGCTTACATAAGCGCAGTGCTGACCAACTGTCTCGCGCACGGCTCAATCAAAAGCGCTAATATAATCGCCCGGTTTGTCGAGCTTGTTTCCAATTTTGTGTTGGAGTAACCCAATATGGCTTGGGAACACGAAATGGAGAGGGTCGTCAGGCCGGGTACGGGATAAATTTTTTCCTGCCATTTTTCTGAAATACGGAATTGTTCCTTGGCATCGGAGGGAAATACTCTCCGTCTTGAATAAATAACGAATCCGTGATTGCGGGCGTTTTATTCCTGATTGTCGATGACGCGAAGAATATTCGATCCGTAATCGAGCAGTTTTCGTATACTTATAAATGAGGGGCGAGATGTCTACCGTGTTTAGACGCGCGTACATCAAACCAGGTTGGTGTTTTCTTCTCGTGGTCACGTCGGTTGCGTTCCTCATTTGCCTGGGGGGTGGGGAGCTCACTGCGGGTGAGTTCAAGAAAACCAGCTGTTGGTTCGAAATTCCCCGGGATCGGGCAATGACGTGTGGGACCGTGAATGTTCCAGAAAATCGAAAGAAGACGGGCGGTACCGAGGTCGTCCTGTCCGTGGTCGTATTCGAACCGGACCGCGAACGGCACGAACCGGTGGTGTTTCTCACAGGAGGACCGGGGCAGCCTACCGACATTGCCAATAGCGACGACATCGATGGATGGTGGGAATTCATCGGCGCCCAGAGTTGGATGATCGGACGCCGAGTAATCGTCGCTGATCAGCGGGGTATCGGAAAGTCCGCTCCCGCCTTGGACTGTTCTCAATATTTCAAGCCCGATCATTGGAACGCCATTCTCTCGAGCGTTGAGGTCGAAACCACCTTTAGCAAGCTCAAAAAAGATGAAGTTCTTGCATGCAGGACGGCGTTGATCGCAAAGGGCATTGATCTTGATGCCTACAACACTGGGGAGAATGCGGAGGATATTGATGACCTTCGGAAGGCTCTCGGGATAGAAAAGTGGGTTCTCTATGGCGTCTCGTATGGCACCAGGCTTGCACTCGAAGTGATGAACCAGCACCCCGAAGGGGTATCGGCGAGTATACTGGATTCAGTTGTTCCTCTGGACATCAATTACCTGAACGAAGATGGGCCGAATCTCGACCGATCGTTAAAATTGCTAGAGCGAGACTGTGAGGCAGCGAACAGATGCATGAATGGGATATCCAATGCTGTTCAGCTTATTGCAAGACAGCTGGATCGGCAGCCTTTGCTCTTGCGCAGCACAGATAAAGAGGCGCGCTACACATATGTCTCCGGGGCAGATTTCCTCGAGCTTATATTCGGCATTTTATACGATCGCGATGCGCTCCTGACCCTGCCGGAGCTGATCGAGAGGACATACAAACAGGATTTCAGACCCCTGGCGGAGATACTTTTCGATGCTGACGACCTGGAGATCTCCCAAGGTATGGACTTCTCTGTAAGTTGTTCCGACAGCGATCTCCCCGATCTGAATGGCAAGCAGGACAAATACTGGTCGAAATGGGTTGAGCTGAACGACTACTCCTGGGCATGCCCTCTTTGGATGCTTGAGAACGGGCCAGCATCGCAGGTGCAGCCGCGCCGCACTGACATACCCACTCTTCTGTTGTCGGGAGAATATGATCCAGCAACGCCGACAGCATGGGCGGACCACGCGGCGAAGACCCTTCCTTTCGGCCAGGTGGTGGTCTTTCGGGGGATCGGACACGATGTCATAGATTCCGATCCGTGCGGGTCGAAAGTAGTTGCTGATTTCCTTGCAAACCCCAAGCTCAAGTTGAAGACTGAATGTATCGGTGAGATGGGGGCCCCGCAATTTCCAAGCCCGCCAAAGGAACTGTGGTCGGGAGCGGAGGCACTACACTCTATATCAGCAAATCGCTCAAGGCAGGATAGGTTGAGATTTCGATTTGGGCACTGAAATTCCTCTTAGCCAAAATTGTAAAATCTGATATTTTTCTGTCGACGAAGTTAAGCTAAAGCGGAACTCGCAAATCAATTAAACACTACGGTAGCATCGCTTAAGGACCCCTCTCGTCTTGCGGGTGGAAGTCGCGTGCGTGTCGCATTTCGATTATCAAATTCCGAAGTTTCACAGAAATTGTAGGAGGATCGAACAGTGTTTACGTCTCGTCGTGTATTGCTTTCGGCCTTGGGTGCAAGCATCGCATACGCCGCCTTTGGTGGCATCGCGCGCGCGAAGGGCGGTGGCGGGGGAGGAGG
>NZ_JAIUIF010000029.1:0-28748 GCF_020165475.1 Mesorhizobium sp. BR1-1-15
GGGGGGGGGGGGGGGCGCCTTTCGTGCGTGCACGCGGTCGGCGTGCCGGAACGCGGCGGCATTCCCAGCCTGGTTCCTCTCGCTAATATTCGTGGGCGAGGACTTCAGTCCTGGCCGCCGAGCCCCTGATTTTTCTCCTTCAAAAGAATCTCATCGCGCCCGGGAATAAAGCGCGGGGCTGCAGGGTCTTCACTGTAGCGGGCCAATCTGACGGCCCGCGCCGAGGAAACGAAACAAGGACCTAGCCAAAATGACCAAGCTCGCTCTCAGCGTGGCTGCCATGATGCTTGCCTCGAGCGCTGCCTTCGCCGGCAGCGATCATGGCGCCAACAACGCCAACCAGCCGGTCGCTCCGGTCGACACCAATGCCACCGGCTCGATCGCCTACACCGCACGCCCCAATGGCGCCGACACCAAGATAAAGACGGGGCCGAGCCAGGGGTCGGTGCAGGACATCATCACCAGACACAACAACGACAGCCTCTGGGGTCGCTGAATTCATGGGGCCGGGCCGGCTCCCGACGGGTACCGGCCTCTCCTCGTCGTTCCTTCCAGGACTTTGGCCATTCGCGACTTTAGCCACCACCTCGAACAGGAGATCACCATGTTCACCATGACACGCCGCACAGTGCTTGGCACCGCCGCCGCTGCTGCTGCCTTCGGCCTTGCCGGCAAGCTTGAATTCATCCGTCCGGCCTTCGCGCAAGCTCCGGTGGAGCCCACCGTCGGCTTCTACGGATACAAAGTCGGCGATATCGAGATCACCGCCATCTATGACGGCATCTGGCGCAAGCCGCACGACCCGGCCTTCATCAAGGATGTCTCGGTCGAGGACACCAAGGCAGCACTCGCCAAAGCGGGGCTGACCACCGACTTCATGCCCATCCCGCTCACTGTCGTCGTGCTCAAGATGGGCGGCAAGCTGATCATGATGGATGCCGGCTCGGGCGTCGGCCAGTGGCAGGCCAATGCCACGCATCTGCCGGCCAACATGGCCGCGGCCGGCATCGACTACAACGCGATCGACACCGTCATGATCTCGCATTTCCACCCCGATCATGTCTGGGGCCTGATGGAAAAGGGCACCAACGCGCCGGTGTTCCCCAATGCCGAGCTCATCGTCAACGCCACCGAATACAAGTGGTGGACCGACCCAAGCCGGCTGGCCAAGCTGCCCGAGGGCCGCAAGCCGGCGGGCAAGCGCATCGCCGAGAACTTTCCGAAATGGAAGAACTGGAAGCTGGTCGAGGACGGCGCCGAGGTCACGCCCGGCATCCAGATCATCGCCGCGCCCGGCCACACACCAGGCCATTCTGTCTACCTGGCCAACTCCGGCAAGGAGCAGATCATGATCTCGGCCGACACTATGTATGTGCCGGCGCTGCTGGCGCCGCATCCGGAGTGGCAGGGCGCTTACGACCAGGACGGACCGACGGCAATCGCCACGCGCCACAAGATCATCGACCGGGTGATATCGGACAATATCCGCATTTCCGGGTCGCACTTCCCGTTCCCGGGCACCTGCACCTTCGTCAAGGACGGCAAGGCATACGGATTTACCCCGGTCCAGATCTGAGCACGAGCTTCCAACGCAAGCGAGAAAGACAATGAAACGATCCCTTTTGAGCAGAAATGCCCTGTCGGGCAGACATGCCCTGTTCGGCCTGCTCGGCGCCATTGCCGTGCTGACCGTGCTTCCCGTTGCGACAATCATGCCGGCCCATGCGGTCGACGACATCGAAGGCGCCGACGCGCCGGATCTCACCGCCATCAAGGCCAAGATCGATGCCAAGGACTATTCCGGCGCATTGGCCGAGCTGCGCGATCTGGCGCAGGACACGCAGCAGGCGGACGTCTACAACCTGCTCGGCTTCACCCTGCGCAAGACCGGCGACTACAAGACCGCGCTCACCTACTACACCAAGGCGCTGGAGCTGAAGCCCGACCACAGAGCCGCCCGCGAATATCTGGGCGAGCTCTATGTCGAGACCGGCGACATGGACAAGGCCAAGGAGCAGCTGGCCTCCCTGCAGCAGCTGTGCCCGGCCGGGTGCGACGAGCTTTCCGACCTGCGGCAGGCCATCGACACCAAGGTGACGAAGTAGGACCTTTTCTCTTCCCCACAAATGGGGAGAGCTGGCTCGGCGTAGCCGAGACGGAGCAGGGGCGTTGGCACCGAACTCGCCCCTTCGTCCACCACGGTTGGGCGCTCGTGGCTGGCGCGCTTTGCCGGAGCCGGCATCCTCTCCCTCGCGCCGGCTCCGGCCTTTTCAACATCAGGCGCTTGGCGCCTGCCCGTGCCAAAAAGATCGGAGGCTGACCATGACATTGACCGAACGCTCCGCGAAGCTGCAGGGTCTTGCCGCTAAATACCACCTCGGGGACGTGGGCCTGCTTGCCGGCCGCCTGCTTCTGTCTCTCATCTTTTTGCATGAGGGCGCCACGCTGGCCGCCCATTTCAATGCCGCCGCCAAAGCCATGGCAGCGCTTGGTGTCAACCTGCCGCTGTTTGTCGCCACCGTAGCGTTGCAACTGGGGGCAGGGCTCTCCCTCGCGTCAGGCCTGCTGACGCGGCTTGGCGCCATCGCGCTCGGCCTGTTCTGTTTGGCAACGGCCATGCTGTTCCACACCAATTTCGGCAGCCAGAACGAACTGCTGCATTTCGAAAAGGACCTGGCGATATCGGGCGGCATGTTCGTGCTGGCCGTTGCCGGGGCCGGCAGGGTCTCGCTGGACCGGCTGTTGGCGCTCCATCTGCGGCAGCGCCAGCGCGGCGAGGACATGCCGGCCGCGTTGCCCACAGCGGAGACCCAATTGCCAGTGGACGTGAAGCAGCTGGTTTGAACGGCGCCGCCTTCGCATTCGCCCAGCGGAGCGCCGCGCCTATTTCCCGCGCTTTGCTGGAACCAGCCTTGACCCCCCGCATTGCTTTAGCAGGGGCTCAAGGAGCGCGGCGTGAAAGCATTGTTGGGACTGGTCTGCGGTTTCGTTTTGACCCTTGCGGTGTTCGGTAGCGGTCTGGCCTTCGCCGTCTGGCTAATCACCGCGAACCCACCGCGCCAGGCACCGGCCACCGTCAGTATGGCGGAGCTTTGGACCAAAACGGCGCGGCCGGTGGACAGAACGGCGCAGAATCTCGAGCGCCTGCCGGCCGAGCAGCCCGCGCCCGCCAATATCGAGCCCAAGCGCCAGGCCGGGGAGACCGATCCCACCGCCACCGGCGCCATCGCGCCCGCCACGGCCGAACTGCCGCAGCCGCATGTCGCCTGGTGCGCGAGCCGCTACCGCTCCTACCGGCCGCAGGACAACAGCTACATGTCCTATAGCGGGCAGCAGCGCCCCTGCATCTCGCCCTATCTCGACGCCGACCGTGCCGCGCCGCCCGCCGCCGAGGCCAGCTACGTCGAGGACAACGGCACTGGGCCGGGCGCCTATGCGGCCGCTGGCGATGATGACCATGTCGCCTCCTGCTTCAGCCGCTACCGCTCCTACCGCCCGGAAGACAACAGCTACCAGCCCTATTCCGGCGGGCCGAGGCGGCAATGCCAATAGCGGGCGCTGCGCTTTCCGGCTGCATTCCACGCAAAATTCCACTCCGGCAAGGGTTTCTACCACGCTGCCTACCACGCCCACACAAACACCACGCCCTTATCAAGCCGCCAACAGCGCAACAACGGACCGAGACGGTCGTGCGCTGAACGACCTGTCACTGCAAGATCCAGTGGGATCGCGGTTGGCCGGTTTCGCCTGAAACAACAAACACGGTCCCATGAACGCGGGCGGGCGGCGCGTCGGGGCCAAATGTCAACTTCAAAAGATGGAAACCGAAATGAAGAAGATCGTATTGACCGTTGCCTCGTTGTTGTTCGCCTCCGGCATGGCTTTTGCCGGCAGCGACCACTTTGGCTCCGACTTCATCCCTGCCGCAAGCAGCTATCCAACCGCCCATGCCATGATGTCGGGCGGCGCCAAGGCGGTTGTCCCGAGCGTCACAAACAGCATCACTGACAGCGCAATGGGGGCAAACTCGAACTCCGACATGCCTGCACAGGGCTATGGTCAGGGCGTCTGGGGACGCTGACAACAAAGCCGGCCGCCGCGGCCGGCATCCAGGCGGCGGGGGGACCCGCCGCCTGGATCATTTCGCTCCATGACCGGGCTCTGCCCGGCGCGCCTCGTGTCATCCCAATCTCCAACGACCCGGCCCGGCGATCACGCAAATTCTTTGGATCGTTCGGAGGCGGGCGGCGTTCAGATGCTACCCAATGGAGGATTTGAGAAATGGGCGACGACCAACGGCATGGGAAAATCCGGGAGCGCGCCTATCGGATCTGGGAGCGCGAAGGCGGCGGCGACCCCGAGCAGCACTGGCATCGCGCGGAGGCCGAGATCGACAGGGAGCTGTCGATGGCGGCGGGCAACGCGCCGCCGCGCGAGATTGCCAGCACCGACGTGCTTACGGTCGAGGAGCTGGCCATGCGCACCGGCATATCAGGCAAGCAGGCACAGGACCTGATCGACAGGCTGGGCAACGACCGCGCCGCGATCGAACAGGCAGCACTCGGGCTGAAGGGCAAGCGGCGGCGAAATCCCGGTCAGGGAGAGGCCAAATGATCCGCAAACTCAAGGACGGAAAATACCGGCTCTATTCGCGCAAGAAGGATGAGAAGACGGGCAAGCGACGGAACCTGGGGACTTTCGATAGCCGCGAGGCGGCGGAGAAGCATGAGCGCGAGGTGCAGTATTTCAAGCGCCATTGAGGAAATCGACTCGTTGGTCCTTTATTCTCGGCGTTGTCCCTGCCGCTCACAAAATCCGACCCACCAATTGTAGGCTGCATTGGATTTTGGAACACGAGGCAGATGCCAATCGTGATGCGAAGATGCGGCCCTTGCCCTCGCCACGAGGACATATAGGGCATATAGTTGAAGATCGCCGGCTCGGACCTGACAAGCTGGCGATTGAGAGCGGAGACGTCGCTTTAACTACGGCGCGCTTCTAACTCGGGTTGTTTCACACGCTCTCATAATTGCCCGCCGCGGCCGGCCTCTGCTTTGCGCGATCCCGGTCGCTATTGCATCTATCACTGAAGGAGAACTGAGCTTTTCACTGGAGGAGAAGTCGTCATGCATTACCTTCCCAGACGTGAATTCATCGTTCAAGGCGGGGCAGCCCTCGCAGCGTTGGCGTCCTTTCAATCGCGGATTGCCTCTGCCTTTCCAAGCCGGGCCGGCGAGGAAGTCATCAAATGGTTGGATCAGCTGCCGCCGAACCCGGTTCCGGAAGTCATCAAAAATCAGCTGGTGTGGGAGGATCTCGATTCCTGGGTGACGCCCAACGACAAGTTCTTTTCAATCGCGCATTTCGACCGGCCGGTGATCGACGAAAGCACCTGGAAACTCGAAATCGGCGGCTCCGTTAAAAAGCCGACAACCCTGACGCTCGCCGACATCAAGGCTCGACCGCGCCAGGAAGTCACCTTCACGGTCGAATGTTCGGGCAATACCGGTCTGCCGTTTTTCAATGGCGGCATTGGCAATGCGCGCTGGGCGGGCACGCCGCTCGCGCCGATCCTCACGGAGGCCGGAGTCCTCGACACTGGTATCGAGGTCGTCTTCTGGGGCACCGATAAAGGGGAAATCAAGCGGGCCGACGACGTCAAGTTCACGCAGAATTTTGCGCGCAGCATGTCACTTCCCGACGCCATGGATCCCAAAAACATCCTTTGCTACGAGATGAATGGGTCCCCCTTGCCTCCTGACAACGGCTTCCCGCTGCGGCTGATTGCGCCGGGATGGTACGGGATCGCGAACGTCAAATGGATCAAGCGCATAGACGTGAACGATCAGCGCTTCGAGAACCGGTTCATGGGACGCGATTATGTCACGCTGCGCGAGGAAGACCACAACGGCGAGACAGTATGGGTGGAAACTTCGGTCGGGCGGGCGAGGCTGAAATCGGCACCGGCCCGGGTCACTCATATCGGCGATGACTACCGGATCGTCGGGGCCGCCTGGGGCGCACCGGTCGACCGGGTCGAGGTGAAGATCGATGACGGGCCATGGATGCCGGCGGCCATCGACGAAACCGACAAGGCGGACTTTGCCTGGAAACTATGGTCCGTCGACTGGCCCAAGCCTTCCGCCGGAGAGCACGCCGTCACCTCGCGCGCGGTTGATACGGGAGGGCAGGTCCAACCCGCAATGGACGATCCCATCATTGCCAAGAAGCATACCTATTGGGAAAGCAACGGTCAGGTGACGCGACGTATCAACATTCACTGACTGGCGGGCAGTCGTATCAAAGTGTCTGAGAGCGATGTGCCCCCATGTCTTTGGCATGGGGTCACCCACATCCGACCAGGCGCCGGCCTGAAGCTGGCCAGAGACGATGCGATGACGACTCCATCGCAGCGCCAAGAGCGGTGTTTAGTGACCTGCGCGGACGCGGAGAAAACTTGAACGGCTGGCGTTCCTCGTCCTTCGCCGAGCCCGGTGGCCGTCACCGAGCTCGACTTTATGCGCGACGAGGACGGCGCCACGCCGTGACCCAATGGACCAAGGACCAGCTGAAAGGAGTGCCGGAGCACCGAGACTGAAGGGCCCGACCGTGGCCCTTTTCGAAAGGAGAGTGAGATGATCCGAAAGTGCCCGGACAAGGGCAATTCGCCGTGCCTGAGGGTGGTAGTGCTTAGTGACTTCGGCCAACCGAGAGTCTAGGCTGGCATCGGTTCTGTCAGCGCGAAGACCGTCACATGCCCCGCTTTCTTGCCGTCTACACCATGAAGCCTGAAGACCTTGCCCGCTTTCGCAGCCTGCCCAAGCCCGAGCAAGATGCGATTGATAGCGTCGGCCTACAGCAGTGGACGGACTGGGAGGAGAGAAATGCCGCATCTTTCCCCGATCGCGGCGGCATGGTCGGGAGGACGACGCGCGTTACCAAGGATGGGGTCGCAGACGCCGTGAACCCTTTCTGCGGCTACATTGTCGTCGAGGCCGATACAATCGATGCCGCCGCCCGCCTGTTCGAAAGCCATCCGCATTTCACCGTCTTCCCGGGAGACGGCGTGGACATCATGCCTTTCGTCACTGACCCTCAATGACTTGAAACTCCGGCTGTCGCTTTCTGATGTCGAAGGCTGTCTGTCAGCTCTCGGGGAACTTTTCCCCCGCGGAACCGATCCTGGCGGTTCGCGTCAGATTCAGGTTGAGAGCACGCTGACTTCCTGAAGTCCCCAAAACGTTTCCGGCCCCTTTGAGTTCTCGGGGAGGGATCGTTGGGGCGGCGCTGATCAAGCCGGTCGCGCCTCTTCGACGTTGCGCGCGCTCCAATGGCGCCAGATGACGGGAATGGTCAGAACCAGGCCGAGTAGGGACGAATAGAGTTCGGGCGCCACCAGAAGCAGGGCGGCCAAGACCAGCAACACGTTTTCCCATGGCCGGGTGCGCACGAGCAGGTAGCGCGAGAGGGCGGCCCCCAGGCAGGTGATGCCGAGCACGCAGCCAAAGAAAGCCAGGAAGAAGTTCGGCCAGGTGAAATCTTTCGTCACCAGCAGAAGCGACGGCGAGAAGACAAAGACAAAGGGCACCAGCGCCTTGCCGAGCCCGAGCCGAAAGGCAGTGTTGCCGGTCTTGAATGGATCAGCTCCCGCCATGCCGGCGGCAGCGTAGGCAGCCAGCGCAACCGGCGGCGTGATGTCAGCCAGCAGGCCATAATAGAAAACGAAGAAGTGGGCGACGATCGGCTCGGTGCCGAGCATCACCAGTGCCGGCGCGGCAATCGTCACCATGATGATGTAGTTCGCTGTCGTCGGGATGCCGCAACCCATCAGGATGCAGACCACGCCGGTCATGATCAGCGTGAACAAAAGGGTCAGCCCGTGCGTCGAGAAGATCGCTTCGGGGATAAAGGTGCCGAACAGCAGCGACAGATGGCCTGCCGTCGAAGTGACGATGTAGGACAGCTTGAAGCCGACGCCGGTCAGGGTGACGACGCCGACGACGATGCCGACCGTGGCGGCGGCAGCGCCGACGGCGAGCGCATACTTGGCGCCGTCGCGCAGGCACACCACGATGTCGGCGACAGACATGCGCCGGCGCGGGTTAAACAGGCCGACCAGGATGCACAGGGTAATGCCCCAGAAGGCAGCCATGTAAGGCGTATAACCCGCAAGAAGCACGCCGATCAGGACGACGAGAGGGATGATGGTCGGCCAGTCCCGTTTCAATGCCTCGACCACGTCGGGCATCTCGTCCGGCCGCAGGCCGCGCAAGCCGGTGCGCTTGGCCTCGAAATGCACCTGCATGAACACGCCGAAGAAGTGCATGAAGGCCGGCACTATCGCTGCCAGGATGATGGTCGTGTAGGGCAGTTCGAGGAACTCGATCATCAGGAAGGCGGCGGCTCCCATGATCGGCGGCGTCACCTGCCCGCCGGTGGAGGAAGCCGCCTCCACCGCGGCGGCGAAATGCTTCTTGTAGCCGAGCCGGATCATCGCCGGGATGGTAAGCGAGCCGACGGTGACGGTGTTGGCGACCGACGAGCCAGAGATCATGCCAAACAGGGCCGAGCCGAAGATCGATACCTTGGCCGGACCACCGGCGTAGCGGCCGGCGACCCATGCCGCGCAGTCGAGAAAGAGCTGGCCGAGACCGATGCGGGTGGCGAAGACGCCAAACAGGACGAAGTGGAAAACGTAGGTGGCGACGACGCCGAGCGCGATGCCGTAGATGCCTTGCGTCGTCAGGTAGAGGTGGTCGACGAGCTGGGAGACGGACGCGCCGGGATGCACCAGGATGCTCGGCATATAGGGGCCGAACAGCGCATAAGCCATGAAGAGGATGGCGATGATGGGCAGCGGGATGCCGACGGACCGGCGCGTCGCTTCCAGCAGGAGCAGAATGAGGGTCAGCCCGAGCACCACGTCCGTCGTCGTGGGGTTGCCGACGCGGAAGGCAAGATCGTCGAGCGGGATCATCGGCACGTGCAGGACCGCTATCACCGCGGCAAGCGCCAGCAGCCAGTCGAAAACCGGTATGCCGAGCGGCCGCAGAAAGCTGGATTGGGCGGGCTGGTCGTAGCCCTTCTTCACCAGAGGGAAGACGAGGAAGATCAGCGACAGCACCATCGACAGGTGGATGCCCCGGTGCAGCATCTCCTGCAGCAAGCCGAATCCAGCCGTGTAATAGTGAAACAGCGACAAGGCCACCAGGAGGAAGCCGACCAGCCAGCCGGCGGCCCGGGTCAGCGGCCGGAACCGGATCTCGGAGTCGAATTTCTCCTCCAGTTCGCGAGCCTTTTCCTCGTCGAACTCCATGCCGGAAAGCCTGATTTTGTCGTCGTCGCTCATAGTCGGTTCCGTATCCTGAATCCCCAGACAAACGAGGCGGAAAGCACGCCTTCCGCCTCGTTGTCGCCAGTCTGTTGATGGCCTCTTATTTCAGGGCGCCGACTTCCTTGTAGAATTTCTCCGCGCCCGGATGGAACGGAATGCCGGCGCTGGTGACCGCGTTCTGGAGCGTGATCAGCTTGCCCTTGGCATGACCAGCCTGCAGCGCCTTCTGGGTCTCGTCGCTGTAGAGCGACTTGACGATCTTGTAGATGAGGTCATCGGTCTGCTTGGCGCTGGTCACCCATTGCGCGGCGACCGAAATGGTCTTGGTCTCGCCGACATTCTTGTAGGTGCCCGCGGGCACGATGTCGGTCGAGAAGAACTTCTGTTCGGACAGGAGCTTGTCGGCCTCGGGGCCGGTGATCGGCACCAGCGTGATGTTCTTGGTGCTGGCAAGCTCGACGATGGCGCCGGTCGGATAGCCGCCGACGAAGAAATAGGCGTCCATGGCGCCGTCCTGCAGGCGCTCGCCGGCCGGGCCGGGCTTGAGATATTCGGGCTTTACGTCCTTCTCCGTTAGACCGTAGGCGCCGAGCACCAGGCGCGCATCAACGATGGTGCCGGAACCCGGCTCGTCGAGGGAGACGCGCTTGCCCTTCAGATCCGCCACAGTCTTGATGCCGGCGTCGGCGCGCGCGACCAGATGGATGGTTTCAGGATAGAGCGTCGCAATGAGGCGCAGATCCTCTACCTTGGGCTTGCCCTCGTAGAGGCCGGTGCCCGAATGCGCCCAGTAGGCGACATCGGATTGCGTGAAGCCCGATTCGGAAGCGCCCGACTGGATGGCGCTGATGTTGGCCACCGAACCGTTGGAGGACGTGGCGCTGGCAACCAGGCCCTCGACGCCGGCCGGCCCCGTCGCCGAGATCGCGTTGGCGATCAGCCCGCCCACCGGATAGTAGGTGCCGGACGTGCCGCCGGTGCCGATACGGAAAAAAGCCTGCTGCGCGCGCGCCGGCGAAAACCCTGCCGCGGCCAGCGCCAAAGTGCCCGCGCCGACGGAAAAGACGCGACGGTTGATCGAAACAGTCATACTACCTCCCGGTCAAAGATCGGCAGGATGTTGCATCAACCCAAGGATTGTCAACCTGCGCGCGCCTTTCGGGAGGGGATCTGTCGTCGCTGGCGGTGCCCCCTCCCTGTTGCCGTCATGGCGCATTTTGAGATCTAGCTTGTCGATTGAACGGCGGTAATCCGCTTGCTGACGCGGCGCTATCAACACATTCCGCGTGTTGTCAGCCGGCATCCGCAACTGGCGGTTAGCCGACCCTCCAATTTCTGGCGGCTTCCAAGGTGCCAGCCGTCTTTATTAACCATTTGTTAACCATTCGGCCGGCACCCTTTAACCATTGAGTAAGGATTCGCCAGCCGTGACCTTTGCCGCTCCCCTGGAGACCAAATCCATTCGCTTTCGCGCCCGTTCGTTCGTCGCTTTCACGCTGACGCCGGAGGCGCCGATCGGTGCTTGGCTGGAGGGGCTGGATCATTGGATCGGCAATTCGCCGGGCTATTTCTCAGGGCGGCCGGTGGTGCTCGATCTCAATGCGCTGAAGCCTGCGGCCGACGAGATCGCGGCGCTGGTCGCTTCGCTCGGCACGCGTGGCATCCGGGTCTATGCCATCGAGCTCGAAGGGGCCTCGCTCGGGCCCGAGCTGCCGCCGCTGCTGGCCGGCGCCAAGGAGGCCACTTCAGATGGCCTGCTGGCGCAGCCCGGCCGCAACGGCAAGGCAGGCCTGGCGGAAGAGGCCGGCAAGACGGAAGCGGTGTCTTCGGAACGCGGCAAGGAAACGGGCAAGCCCGACGAGGGCAGGGCCGAGGCTGGAAGGGTCAAGGCAGCCAAGACAGAACAGCAAGCCGGCGCGGCGGAGCCGGCCCTGGCCGGAACGCTGATGGTCAAGTCGCCCCTTCGCTCGGGCCAGTCGATCTTTCATCCGCATGGCGATGTCATCGTGCTTGGATCGGTCGCTTCCGGTTCCGAGATCATTGCGGCGGGCTCGATCCATGTCTACGGCACGCTGCGCGGCCGCGCCATTGCGGGCTCGGAAGGCAATATTTCGGCGCGCATCTTCTGCCGCAGGAACGAGGCCGAACTGCTCGCCATCGACGGCTGGTACACCACGGCGGAGGACATGGAAGGCGCCTCGCGCGGCAAGCCGGTGCAGGCCTTCCTCGAAGACGGCGTGCTGCGCGTCGTGCCGCTGAACTAGGGCGCCGGGATGAAAACGCCGGACCAGTTCTTGTTTTGCGCGACCGCGAACAGGACGTTCAGGTCCGCAAGGTTGGGACCGGTTTCGCGTGGGATGATGGCAGGTTCCAACAATAGCCGTGCGATGCACGGAGCAATAACAAACGACAACATCAGGCGACGGAGGCTTTTTTCATGGGCAAGGTAGTGGTGGTCACCTCAGGCAAGGGAGGTGTCGGCAAGACGACCTCGACGGCCGCATTGGGGGCCGCGGTCGCCAGGACCGGCAAGAAAGTGGCGCTGGTCGATTTCGACGTCGGCCTGCGCAATCTCGACCTGATCATGGGCGCCGAACGGCGCGTGGTGTTCGACCTCGTCAATGTCATCCAGGGCACGGCCAAGCTGTCGCAGGCGCTGATCCGCGACAAGCGCGTCGATACGCTGTTCCTGCTGCCGGCCTCGCAGACGCGCGACAAGGACGCGCTGACCGAAGAAGGCGTCGGCGAGGTGATCGAGAAGCTGCGCTCGGTGTTTGACTATGTGTTCTGCGACAGCCCGGCCGGCATCGAGCGCGGCGCGCAGCTCGCCATGCGCTTCGCTGACGAGGCGGTCATCGTCACCAATCCGGAAGTGTCGTCGGTGCGCGATTCCGACCGCATCATCGGCCTGCTCGACGCCCGCACCATGCGTGCCGAACAGGGCGAGCAAATCGCCAAGCACGTGCTGGTGACGCGTTACGATGCCGGCCGCGCGGCTCGCGGCGAGATGCTGTCCATCGACGACGTGCTGGAAATCCTGTCGGTGCCGCTGCTCGGCATCATCCCGGAGAGCCAGGATGTGCTCAGGGCCTCCAACCTCGGTTCGCCGGTGACGCTGAGCGATCCGCTGAACGCCGCCGCCAAAGCCTATATCGAAGCGGCGCGGAGACTGGAAGGCGAAGACCTGCCGGTCGTGGTTCCCTTCGAGCGCAAGGGCTTCCTCGACAGGCTGCTCGGAAGGAGGGCGGCATGAACATTCTCGACCTCTTCAAGCGGCGCTCCAGCGCGCCCGTGGCGCGTGAGCGGCTGCAGGTGCTGCTCGCCTACGAACGCCGCAGCCGTGGCCAGCCCGATCTCGTCTCCGTGCTGCGCGAGGAGATCATGGCCGTCATCGCCAAGCACGTGCAGATCGACCAGGACTATCTGCAAATCTCGATGGACCGCGGCGAGACCATGTCGACGCTGGAAATCGACATCCAGATCCCCAACAAAAGCGCCGTGCCGCTGGCCATGGCGGGCTGACTTTTACCCTCCCCTTGTGGGGAGGGTCGCTGCAAGCAGCGGGCGGAGTTGGCGCGGCGCTACAGGACGAGCATCCTCCAGCGCCAGCGCCTCAGTCCTACCTTCCACGAGGGGAAGGTAGGATCCAGGATTTTCCGCATCAGATTCCACCCAGAAATTGGGTGCGTCAATTCTGCAAAAAGACGGCCGCGGCACTGGTCGCCCGCCGCATCCCAATCCCAAATGTCCAACTTTACGCTCCCCCTAATGGGGGGCTTCCCCTGCGCAATCAGTGGATGTAAGCATACATATTAGCCAATTATTAAATACTGAATGGGGTATGCGTAAAGGGCATTCGTTATGAATTTCAAGGGTCTGATCAAGCGTGCCGAAGACGTAGATGATGCACTCCAGGAGCTGCAGGCCGATCTGGCGGACGCTCTGGATGCCAGCCTCGATACCGAATACGACGCGCCGCCGGACAGCGGCTATATCCCAGATTCCGCGCCAGGAGCCGAGGCCTCGGCACCCGAGGCCAATGCGGATGATGCGGATAATCCGGACGGCGCGGGCAACGCCGACGATACCGAAACCGCACCACGACTGACGCCCCATACCCAGACCCGGATGGCGGCATTGAGTGCCTTCGAAGGGATGTTCCATGACGCCAGGAACTATATGGACGAGATCAACGGCAAATTGTCGGAGATCGCTACCTCACACCATTTGACGCGCGAGTTCCTCAACATCCTCCACACCGATATTCTTCGCGCCAACGAGCTGGAGCTCGCAAATGGCGACCTGGTCGCGGAACAAAGAACGCTGTCGGAAAAGCTGCACGACACGGCAAGAAAGCTGCGCGAGCGTGAAAGCGCCTGCGAATTGCTGCAACAGCGCGAGACAAGCCTGGTCCAGGACAGGGAGGCGCTTCGCGCAGCGCTCGCAGCGGCCAGGCTGGAACTTGCCGAAACGGCCAATGCGGGCGCAAAACGCGACGCGGAGTTCGGCGACATCGCCAAGCGGCTGACGGCCAGGGCGGTCGAGGCCAACAGGCGCCTGCGCGAGAGCAAGATGCTGCGGGAAAAACATGTCAGCCTGTCGATCGAGCTTGATAAGGCGCTGAAGCGGGAAACCCAGACGCGCCACAGGCTCGACGAGCTCTCGACGATCCATGCCAGCGAAGCAGCGCGGCTTGCCGAACTGCTGGCCGCGCTCGGCAAGAGCGAGAAGGAGGAGATAAGGCTCCAGAAGTCACTCGAGACTGCCCAGGCAAAGCTGTCGGAAATGACCGAAGCGGCCAGCATGATGGAAGGCGACAGGCAAGCTGAACTCGCGCGCAGCCAGATGGAAATGCGCGGATTGCGTTCCGAGATCCAGGACCTGCAATCACGGCTGGAGCGGGCCTCGCACGAGAACAGCGAGGCCACAGCCGAGATCGCCAGGCTCAAGACCGACTTGAACGACACCCTGGCCGAAAAGAAAATCGCCGATCAAAAGTTGTCCTCGCTCACCGACGAGAACGAAAACGACAAGACGAGCCTTTCGAAAGCGAACGCCAATCTTTCGCAGCTTGCGCTGCAACAAGCATCGGAACAGATACAGCTGGATGTCCAGAGGCAGGAATGCGAGGACCTCAAAGCTGAAATCGCGTCGCTCAATGCCCGGATCAAGGAATTGCTGCCTTACGAGCGGCTCCACAAGGCCACCAACGGCAGATCGCGCGAGGCCGACGTGGTCGACATCGCCGCCGTGGTGGCGGAGAAAGCCCGTGGAACGGGCAGGCGGCGCATCCGCAGGAACCTCCGCGCCACGCCGTAGCTCATTTCGCCGGCATGGCCGCAGGTCCCGCTGCGGGGCAGCGTTCCGCGCCCGCTGCCTCAACGCGATCGCACGCCGCCGCCGCGGCGCAAATCGCTGAACTGAGGGAGCGGAAGGCCGTCCGTCAAGACGGCGCCAAGCCATCTGCTTGGCTGCGAAGCGTTAGCCGCAGCAAGGTTGGGGTCCGGCCGAAGGTCCGCAGCAGGCCTTGGCTTTCCTTTCCTCCTCCAGCCAGCGGTCACGCGGCTTGCAGCTTGCCGGCCGCGGCGAAAGCTCGACATGCACCGCATCACCGGCGAGCCGGGGAAGCGCGGCGCGGTAGAGCTGCATCGGGCGCACGCCGTCGCTGACTTCGAAAGTAAGCTTGGCGGAATGGTCGAGGCCGACATGCTCCGTCACCTTGCGGATGATCGCCGAGAATTTCCCGGCCGGCATATGCGTGCGGTCCTCCTCGACGTCCCAGAGCTGCACGAAGATCTCGGCCCAGGATTCCGGGTTTGCACCGCAGTCCAGCGCAGCGAACTGGCCGGCCTTCACCTCGGTGACGTGGTAACCAGGCCTCACCGGCCGGCCGTCGTAGAAGAACACCAGGCGCCGGTCCTCGTAGCCCGCCAGAAACTCCAGCAAGCCAGCGATGGTGATGTCGTCGGGATCAACGACGTCAGCGGGTTCAAATTCCCGATTGTCAGAAACGAGCATGTGCGGTAAATCCTTGTTTCAACATTTTTAGGATTGTTGAAATATGGATGAACGTCAAGCCCTTTCCGCCTTTGCGGCTCTTTCGCAAGAAACGCGCCTGCGCATCCTGCGGCATCTGGTGATCGCCGGTCCGGACGGGATTGCCGCGGGCGCCATCGCCGAAAAAGTCGAGGTCTCGGCCTCGAATGTGAGCTTCCACCTGAAGGAGCTCGAGCGGGCAGGGCTGATCAGCGTGCGGCGCGCTTCGCGCTCCATGGTCTACAGCGCCGAATATGACACGTTGAGCGGCCTCATCCGTTTCCTGATGGAGGATTGCTGCTCCGGCCGGCTGGAGATCCGCGCTTCGGCGTTGGCTCCAGACTGCTGCGCCGCCGATGTGAAGGGACCGGTTCAGTGATCGTCGCGCCGACAGCCCGGGCGATCGTCCCGACCGCGCCGCATCAGCAATCCGAAATCCAACCTCTTGCCGTCGAGGCCAAGCCATGACCGCTACGATCTACCACAATCCCGACTGCGGCACCTCGCGCAACACGCTTGCCATGATCCAGGCGAGCGGCGAGAAGCCTGACATCATCGAGTATCTGAAACATCCGCCCAGCCGGGACCGCTTGCGCCAGCTTGTCGCCGCCATGGGAATTCCGGCGCGCGCTCTGCTGCGCGAAAAGGGTACGCCCTATGCCGAACTCGGCCTGGGTGACGCCAAATGGACCGATGAACAGCTGATCGACGCCATGCTGAGGCATCCGATCCTGATCAACCGGCCGATCGTCGAGACGCCCAAGGGGACGCGGCTGTGCCGTCCGTCCGAGCTCGTGCTCGATCTGCTCGACCATCCGGTGGTCCGCTTCACCAAGGAAGATGGCGAGGTAGTGAACCATGACCGTGGCATCAAGTGATCGAAGCCTTTCCGATCTCGAAGTCCCGGAGCGCTCGCCGCTGGCCGCCATTGCCGCCCTCGGCGTCACCCAGATCATCGGCTACGGCACGCTGTACTACAGTTTCAGCATTCTCGCCGCCGATATGGCCAGCGATCTGGGCTGGCCGACCGAATGGATTTTCGGCGCGCTCTCGGCGGCTCTGCTGGTTGGCGGGCTGACGGCGCCCTGGCTCGGAAACTGGATCGACCGCTTCGGCGCCGGCAAGATCATGACCGTCGGCTCGATCCTTGCCGCGGCTGCGCTCGCCGCCTGTGCCTACGCGCCGGCGGCCGGGGCCTTCGTGGCGGCGCTGATCGTGCTGGAAGTGGCATCGAACCTGGTCCAGTACGGCGCCGCTTTCGCGCTCCTTGTGCAGATAAGGCCGCGTGCAGCGCAACGCAGCATCACCTATCTCACCCTCATCGCCGGCTTCGCATCGACCGTGTTCTGGCCGATCACCTCGGCCCTGCACGCGCAGATGTCATGGCGAACCGTCTATCTCGTCTTCGCGGGGCTGAACCTGCTCGTCTGCCTGCCGCTGCACGCCTGGCTCTCGCACGGGCTGGCCAAGAGCAGGCGCTCGGCGACCGAGCCGCCACGGCATGTCCAGGGATCGCTTCCGGCCTCGGCGCGGCCGCTCGGCTTCGCGTTGATGGTCATCGCCTTCTCGCTGCAGAACCTGCTTGGCGCCGCTGTCCTGGTGCATATGGTGCCGCTGCTTTCCGGACTTGGCCTCGGGGCGACCGCTGCCGTCGTCGGAACGCTGTTCGGGCCGTCACAAGTGTTGAGCCGCTTCATCAACATGATCTTCGGTATCAACCTGCCGCCATTGACGCTGGCCATCATCTCGGCCGGCCTGATGACGAGCGGGGTCGTCGTGCTGAACTGCACGGCGCCTTCCGTCGCAGGCGCGATGGTTTTCGCCGTCGTCTTCGGCATGGGCAACGGGCTTTTCAGCATCGTCATCGGCGCCCTGCCGCTGACATTGTTCGGCAGTGTGGACTATGGCCGGCTGCAGGGGCGCGTCACATCGGCCCGGCTGCTCGTTTCCGCCGTTGCACCCTTTGCGCTGGCCTTCGCCATCGTCCATGTCGGCATTGCCTTGTCGCTGGCGGCGATGGCATTTCTGGGCGGTGCCGCGCTGCTGGTCCTGACGTCGATCATGAGACTGCCGAACGCGCGCAACGGCCGCGTCTGAGGGCGGCCGGCTCGTCCGGCCCTTTCTTGCCCCATCGAGATGCCGGTCCTGCCTCACGACGGACGGGCCGGTTCGCCCTATCTCCCATGACGCAGCGTTTGCCTGATGGCGCACGGAGGACGGGATCAAGTGACATCGACGCCGGTTGTCGGTCGTGAAGCGGCGCCTTTGCCCGTGATGGCGCTGTTGGGGGCCATGGTGTCGATCCAGATCGGCGCTACTTTCGCCAAGAGCCTGTTTCCGGTGATCGGCGCGCAGGGCACGACGACGCTGAGGCTGGTCGTCGGCGCGCTGATGCTGATCGCCGTGCTGCGGCCCTGGCAGATGCGGCCTTCGCGCGCCACCATGCCGTGGCTGGTCGCTTATGGGGTAACGCTGTGCGCGCTCAACCTCCTGTTCTACGCCGCGCTCGCCACGATTCCGCTCGGCGTCGCGGTGGCGCTGGAATTTTCAGGACCGCTGCTGGTGGCGACGCTGACCTCGCGGCGGGCGGGCGACTTTGCCTGGATCGCATTGGCGGTCGCCGGCATCGTGCTGTTGTCACCCTTCATCCGTTCGCTCCAGCCGCTCGATCCGACCGGGGTGATGCTGGCGCTGGCGGCCGGCGGTTTCTGGGCCCTCTACATCGTGCTGGCGCAGAAGGCGGGCGCCGAACTCGGCACCCGCACCACCGCCTATGGCATGGCGATCGCCGCCGTGCTGGTGCTTCCTTTCGGCGTGGCGCAGGCGGGAGCGGGCCTGCTCGCGCCGTCGATCCTGGTCAGTGCCTTGCTCGTCGGCCTGTTCTCGAGCGCGCTGCCGTTCTTTCTGGAGATGGTGGCGCTGACCCGGATGCCGGCCCGCATCTACGGCACGCTGACCTGCCTGGAGCCAGGATTGGGCGCGCTGGCCGGCTTCCTGTTCCTGCATGAGAGCCTGACCGCGCCGCAACTGGCCGGCATCGCCGCCGTCATCGTCGCGGCCGCCGGCACCGCGCTGACCTCGAAGCCGCCGGTGCCGTCGCCGGAGTAGGGCCGATCAACGTGCAGGTTCGTGCTGCAAACCCGGTTTCGCCACCGTCGTTCAGAACTTCACGCCCAGATCGACCTTCGCGCCCTGGTCGGCCGTGCCACTGCCGAACTGGCCGGTATAGGACAAGCCGAGCGTCGCATTGGCCGACATGTTGAGATCGAGGCCGGCCTCGATCACCGCGGCATCCCTGGCGATCGGCACGCCGGCGATGGTGAATTGATCGCCGCCGGCGAAGGCGAAGGCGGAGGTCGGCGTGACATCGCCGAAGGCGTGACGCCAGCCGAGCATGCCGCGAGCGGTGGCATCGATGCCGCCAAGCGCGAAGTCGGTCGCGCCGCGAAGGCCGAGCGTGGTGAAGGTGGCGTCGGTTCTTGTGCTGGCGCTGGTCAACGCCGCGGCACCACCCGTTTCGGTGAAGCCGTCGGTGTGCACGCTGACATAGGCGAGGTTGGCGAAGGGTTCGAAATGGAAGCCACTGGCATCAGCCTTGTAAGCGAGTTCGCCGAACGCTTGCGCGGTGCCGGCGTCGTAGTCCGCCGACAGTTGATCGGCAAAGCCGTTGAAAGCAGCCGAGCGCCTGGTCGAGATGCTGCTCCAGCTATAGGCTGCACCGCTGCGGAAGGCGATGGCGCCCCAGTTCGTGCCGCCATAGAGACCGAGATGGTAGCTGTCGCTCTTGCCTGACGAATCGCGGTCGTCGGCATCGAAGGAGGAATGGCCGTAGCCGCCGAGCACGCCGACACGCCAGCCGCCGACCAAAGTGTCGGCGCCGGCCAGCAGGCCGCCGGTCGAGCGATCGAAGGCGGCGGCATTGCCGTCGCTGTCGGTGTTGCTCCACGAACCGAACACCTGGCCCCAGACGGCGAAGCGGTCGGTATCGGCCGCCACCATTTCCGGCCCACCCTCGCCATAGGCCATGACCGGCAGCGCCGCCGCGCCGCCATCGCCAAAGGCAGCAGCAATGCGATTGCTGGCGGCGTCGCGGACGAAGCGGCTGTCTTCAAGCAGCATGCCCTTGGCCGAGGCATGGATTTCCCCGGAAAGCTGGTCGAAGGCGTCCTGGGCGGCTGCTTCGCTCGGCAAAGCAAATATGGCATCGAACAGCGGATTGCCGCTGCCAAGACTTTCGGCACCACCGCCGGTGGCGATCTGGTTTGGCGTCAGGCCGACATCGGCGAAGGACTTTGCCTGCACTGCGTCGATGTAGACATGCGTCGGATCGTAATTGGCGTAAAGGCCGGTGAAAAGGCCCAGTCCGCTGATTGTGTAGGTGCCGATGACGCCCGCGTCGGCCTGCAGAACCGTGTAATGCGTGCCCGGCACGTAAGGCGCTGCGTCCGTCTTGAGCATTTGGAGGATCGCGCCGGAGGCGATGGTCGCCGTGCCCGTCGCGTGGATGAGATCGGACTGGCCGGTCGAGGTCAGCTCGACCTGGTAGATCGAGCCGGCCGCCTGGTCGAGATTGCCGGCGACGTGGAGCGTACCGATCGAATTGCCGGGGGCGATGATGCCGCCCGACCGCGCCATGACGCCGCCCACCGTGCCGTTGCCGCCCAGCGTGCCGCCGAAGATCGTCACCAGCGAGTTGGCCAGCGAACCGTTCACGGCCAGCCGCCCGCCATCCACATTGGTGGCACCGGTGAAGCCGCTCGAATCGGCGGTGAGGTTCGTCGCGCCGGCGATCTGGTTGATCGTGCCTGCGCCACCGATCGCCGACGCGAAGGCGTGGTTCGTGTCGGTGTGGTTGAAGTTGATCGCACCCGCGCCCGGCCCGAACTGGACGCTAGTCGCATTGAGCGTGCCCGCGGCCGCCGCTGGCGATCCGCTCGCCGCACCGATGTTGAGCGTGCCGACGGAGCCCGCCATGGCGGCGATGTTGACCACGCCGCCGCTCGACACCGCGCCGCCATTGGCAATCGTCAGCGTGCCTGTTCCACTAACGCCGACATCGAGATCTCCGCTGCTGGCCCATGTCGAGCCGGCGCCGCTGACGTTGGCCATGCCGATGGACCCGGCATAAAAGCCCAGATAGCCATCGGTGTTGGCGACCTTGCCACCGTTCGAGACGGTCAATGATCCCGTGCCACCCTGACCGACCTGAAGGAGGTTGCTGCTGGTCCAGCTTGAGCCTGCGCCGCTGACGATTGCCGTGCCCAGGGCCCCGGCGTCAAAGCCCAGATAGCCAGCAGCGCTGGTGACGATACCTCCGTTTGAGATCGCCAGCGTGCCGGTGCCGTCTTCGCCGAGATAAAGGGAAGCATTGTTGGCCCAAACCGAGCCGACGCCGTCGACTGTCACCGAGCCGATGGCGCCCGCGGCGGAGCCCACGGTGCTCACCAGGTTGACGACGCTGCCGCCGTTCGAGATCGTCAACTTGCCCGTGCCGGAATCGCCGATGCGCAGGTCCGAGAAATTGATCCAGTGCGAACCCGACCCATCAACGGTGGCGATGCCTGTGGAACCCCCAGCCTTGCCCAAATAGCCGGTCTGGTTGCTGGCGGTGCCGCCATTGGTGATCGCCAGCGTGCCCGTACCTTGGTCGCCGACGCTCAGGTTCGAACTGTTTGCCCAAATCGAGCCGGCACCGTCGACCGCTACCGTGCCGAGCGAACCCGCGGCGTAGCCAATCAAGCCCAAGCCATTGCTGACCATGCCGCCGTTCGAAACCGTCACCGTGCCCGTGCCAAAGCCTCCGACATAGAGGTCCCCGCTGTTCGTCCACTTCGATCCCGCGCCGTCAACCGCCGCCATGCCGGTCGAACCGGCAATGTAGCCGACATAGCCCCAGCCATTGCTGACCGTGCCGCTGTTCGAGATCGTCAGAGTACCCGTGCCGAAACCGCCTACGAACAGGTCCGAGCTGTTGTTCCAGGCCGCCCCCCCACCGTCGACCGTTACCGTGCCGGTCGAGCCCGACAATGTGCCCACATAGCCTGTGGTATCGCTGACCTTGCCGCCGTTCGAGATATTCAGCGTGCCGGTACCCTGATCGCCGACGAACAGGTTGGAACTGTTTGTCCAGGTCGATCCCGTGCCGTCGACCGTCACCGTGCCGGCGGAACCCGAATCGAAACCAACGAAGCCCAGGCCACTGCTGACCGCGCCGCCGTTGAGGATGTTCAGTTCGCCGGTGCCGGCGGAACCGACAACAAGAGCTACGCTGGCCCAGGTCGAGCCTATACCGTCGACCGTTGCCGTGCCGGTGGAGCCGGCAACGTTGGCTAAAATGCCGTTCTGATTGCTGACCGCGCCCTTGTTCGAGACCGCCAGCGTACCCGTGCCCTGATCGCCAACGATCAGGTCCGAGCTGTTGGTCCAGGTCGAGCCGGCGTTTTCGACGAACACAGTGCCGGTCGAATCTGCTTTCGCGCCAATGACCGCCGAGCTGTTCTTGACGACCCCGCCGTGGGAGATCGCCAGTGTTCCGGTACCGAAATCGCCCACAGCCAGGTTGGAGCTGTTGGTCCAGGTCGAGCCGGCGCCGTCGACGAACACGAAACCGGTCGAACCTGCTTTCGCGCCGATATTCCCCGAGGCGTTGCTGACCACGCCGCCGCTCCCAACCAAGAGCGTGCCGCTGCCGCTATCGCCGACGAATAGATCCGAGCTGTTGGTCCAGGTCGAGCCGGAACCGGTGACCGTCGCGAAGCCGATAGAGTCCGTCAGCGCGCCGATCGTGCCGATGGCGCTGCTGACCGCGCCGCCGCCCAAGATTGTGAGCGCACCCTGGCCTTGGTCGCCGATGAACAGGTTGGAAGTGTTTGTCCAGGACGATCCGTTACCGTCGACCGCCACCGTGCCAGTGGAGCCCGCGGCATAGCCCGCATATCCCACCGAACTGGTGACTTTGCCGCCATTTGTTATCGTCAGCGTGCCGAAACCCCCGTTGCCGACCGCGAGCGCGGCGTTGGCCCAGGTGGATCCAACGCCATCGACGGTTGCCGTGCCACTGGAACCCGCCAGGTTACCCAAAATGCCGCTCAGGTTGCTGACTTTGCCGCCGTTCGAAACCGTCAGCGTACCGGTGCCCTGATCGCCGATGAACAGGTGGGAAGCGTTGGTCCAGGTCGAGCCCGTGCCGTCGACGATGACCGTACCCGTGGAGTTTGAATTCTTGGCAATTGTGCCTACGCTGTCGGTCACCTTGCCGCCGGCGGAAACGATCATCGCGCCCGTGCCAGTCTGTCCAACCGTCAGGTTCCCGCTGTTTGTCCATGTCGACCCCGTGCCGGAGACATTGACCGTGCCGTGAGAGCCGGCATTCGCGGCGACAACGCCGGTCACATCCGTCGCCGTTGCTCCGCTGAAGATGTCCAGAAATCCGGTGCCCTGATCGCCGACAGTTACCTGGGAAGCATTCGTCCAGGCCGAGCCTAGCCCCGTCACCAAAACGGTGCCGGAGGCCGAGAAACTCCCGCCAATATTGGCAAGATCATCCGACAACAGGCCGCCATTTGAAACCGTCACCGATCCGGTGCCGCCGAAACCGACATAGAGATTGCCCGCGCTGTTCCATTGCGACCCGGTGCCGTCGACCGTGGCCGTTCCAACGGAGCCGGAATTATAACCGACAAAACTACTGCCATCATTCATAACACCGCCGCTGGCAACGTTCAGCGTGCCGGTGCCGCCATATCCAAGGGCGAAACTAGCGAAAGTACTCCACGAGGAGCCGACGCCGGTGATCGTTGCCGATGCATTGGCGGTTGCCGAATATGCCAATGTACCGTCTTGGCTGGTCAGAGTGCCGGCATTCGAAATGGTCAGATCACCGGTCGAGGAAGAGCCATTTGCTATGGTGACACCGGCGGCAAAAGCATTTGCGCCGTTGATGACAGTCGGGTTGACGGCGCTTGTGTTGATAGTGACATTATCGGCCGCTGTCGGCACCGACGCTGGGGTCCAGTTTCCGGCCGTGAACCAGTTCGTGGAGGCAGCACCGGTCCAGATCTCGGCTGCCGCCGCGGTGAGCGGCTGACCAAGACCGACCAGCGCGGTCGAAGCCAGCAACAGATACTTCATCCCCGTCGCCTTGCGGCCTGCAAATGTGTTCTGCGGCATCCAAACCCCTGACATGACAGTCGTTTCACCCTGAGGCTGACATGTCATTGGAGCTCGGGCTTGTCTTGGGCAGGGCCGCACTGGAATTGGACTGGAGCGAAAAGCCGAGCCTTTTGCGCGCACTGTGGCAGTTCTGCGCCACGAGCGCGCAGGCGCCGCTCCACCGGCCTCTCAAAGAGAGAATCGGACCCCGCGCCAGGGCCGGCCACAGAAAATGCCGCAATCCTATCTGGCGCTGGTCGGCGTGTAGCCGAAACGGCGACGAAAGCAGCGATTGAAATACGATACATCGCTGAACCCGCTCGTCATCGCGATATCGCTGACCCGCATGTCGCTGTGTCTCTGAGAAAGCATCCTGTGGGCGCTCTGCAACCGCAGCTCGAGAACGCGCTCGGAGAAGCTCACTCCCGTTTCCTGAAGGAGATCATGGACGTAGCGCGCCGACAGGGCGAGTTGTTGCGCGACACCTTGGGCGGAGATGCCAGGATCGGCGAAGTCCTCGGCAATCGTTGCCAGGATCGCCTCCAGCCTGGCGGCGCGCAGGCCGCGAAGACCGACCAATTCGGCAGCCCGGCCTTTCGCCCCGGTCACCAGGCCGATCAGGTCCACGATCGTGTCCGTCGCATGGGTTATGAGATCGGCCGAGGCGAGCGGGCTGCCGCTTTCAAGAAGCTCGCAATAGCGCTTGAGAAGATCGAGGGCTTCGTTGTCGGCGCCGATCTTCAACCCCAGCCGGTCGTCGATCTGCGGGAAGGCGCGCATGAGGACCGCGCGTGGGACCACCACATTGGTCCAGATATTGCTGTCGGCACCGGTCATTTTCAGCGCCTCCGAGGCCGTGACGAGGACCGCTTCTCCCCGACCGACGGCATATTCGCGGCCGACCTGCACGCCCGACAAGAGGGTGTCGGCCTTGTTGATCAACAGCAAATAGCCGTCATTGTCGTCCTCGGCGATGTTGCTCGCCTTCCTTGTCGCCTGCTTGATCGTTCCGGACATCTGGCCGAGAACCAGTGAACCGACAGCCGTGGCTTCGATCGAGGCCTCGAAGGGCAGGTTTTCCGATATGCCGTATTCCACCGACCATATTTCCGCGACGTGGATGTCCTGCCACAGGGAAAATCGCTCGCGTTCGCCAAGATGCGGCGGCAACTGAGCCGATGAAAACACCGTCTTTCGCGACAATGGAAAACCTCGATAAAGTATCCGCGCTTAAAAAATACCGATCGCCATACTTTCAATCGGCAGAATAACCGGCAACAGTGGCGGCTGGCGTCAAGCAATCGAGTTGAATCCTAATCGAGATCGGCCAGGAGTGGCGTCATCCAAAAGTATGACGCCACAAAATTATCCGAGGCGAGATCGCAGTGTGTCTGGAGGCGTGGTGGAGAGGCTGAGCAGCGAAGTTCTTGGTTCCATTATCGGCGATATTTACGATTGCGTTTTGAACCCGGAAGGCTGGGCCGGCGTCATGACCCGGATCACGACCGCCATGGACGCGGCCTATACAACCATCGCGCTCGCCAGCACCGCCGACAGTCATGGCCGCTTCGCCGCTCAATCGCCCTGGGATCCCGTGCAAATGCGCGTGCTCCAGGATTATGACTTTGACGCAATTCCCGGTTTGAAGACGGCGGTCGTCGGCGATGTCGACACGCCTGTCGCGACGCTGTCGCTGATGAGCGAAGCCGAACTCGGGCAGACGGCATTTTTTCAGAACTGGGCCAAACCTCAGGGACTGCGCGAAGCCTGCATCACCAAGTTCGTCCACACATCGGACCGGATCGGGCTCATGGGTTGCACCACATGGGCCGACAGGGGGATCATATCAGCCGAAGACCAACATTTCCTCGCGTTGCTCTCGCCGCATCTGCGCCGTGCTTCCCTGATCGGAGACCTGCTCGACCAGGCTCGCGTTACCGCCAGCCTTTACCGCCAGGCGCTCGACAATCTCGCAGTGCCTGTCGTGCTTGCCGGCGCCAACGGGGCCATCCTCCATGCCAATGGCGCTGCCGAACGGATGTTGTCGGCGCAAGGTCCGATTCTTTCCAGGAACGGCCTGCTCCAGGCGCAGAATCCGGCGGTCGCCCGCGCCCTGCTGGAAGCGATCGCCAGCGCCGCGAACGCGGATGCTTCGCTTGGCGCCCGGGGCATAGGACTGCCGGTCTCGGCCCCAGGCCGGCCGCCCGCCGTCGCCTATGTGCTGCCGCTGACCGAAGGAACCGCGCGCGCGGCTTTCCGGCCGGCATGCGCGGCTGTTTTTATATCGACCACGACGTCGGCTTCTCCTCTGCCAGAGGCCGTCCTGACCACGCTGTTCGACCTTACGCCCGCGGAGGCGCGGGTCCTGCTGCGGATCGGCAGCGGATTGTCGGCGTCGAAGAGCGCTTTGTCGCTCGGCATCGGCGAAAACACCTTGAAGACACACCTCAATCGTATCTTCGCCAAAACCGGGACGAGACGCCAAGCCGACCTCGTCAAGCTCGTCTCGGACATAGGCACGCCCCTGGCAGCGCATTGAGGCTGAAGGCGTAGTCCGCAGCGCGAGATCGGCTCACCGCCTCCAGAGCGGCTCCGGCGCGAAGCGCTCGCTCGCCGGGATCGCGCCTGGCCGCCCCCCTCTGGCCTGCCGGCCATCTCCCCCTCAAGGGGGGAGATTACTCGCTTCCACCGCTCAGATCAGCTTCTCCAGCGTGATCGGCAAGTCGCGCACCCTTTTCCCCGTCGCGTGGAACACCGCGTTGGCGATCGCCGGCGCCACGCCGACGATGGGCAGTTCGCCGACGCCCTTGCCGCCGAGCACAGAGGAGTGCGGGTCGGGGATGCCGACCGAAATCACCTCGATGTCGGGAATGTCGGCATTGGTCGGCACCAGATAGTCGGCGAGGTTGTTGTTGACGATGCGGCCGTGGCGGCGGTCGATGATGCCTTCTTCCAGCAACGCCTGGCCGATGCCCATGATGATGCCGCCCTTCCACTGGCTTTCCGCCAGCTTCGGATTGTAGAGCCGTCCCGAATCCAGCGCCGACACGACGCGCGAGACCCGCACGGTGCCGAAATCCTCGTCGACCCGGACCTCGATGAAATGCGCGCACCAGGAGTGGCGGGAATAGTCGCCTTCGGTGTGCGGCAGCGCCATGGCGATGGTGGTGTAGTTCCTGTAGCGGTCCTCGGCACTCGAATTGGCCGGCATGGTATCGCCTGTCGCCTCGATGCGATCGCGGCCGACGCTTTTGAGGAGCTCGGCGATCGACACATCGGGGCCGTCGCCACGCGGTGCGGTGATGCGGCCATTGGCGACGACCAGCGTGTTGGCCTGCAGCGCATGGAAGGGCGAGCGCGGGTCGCTGATCGCCAACCCGACCAACTGGTCGAGCGCCGAGGTCGCGGCCTTGTAGACGGCGCCCGTCATGACGCCGGCCAGGCGCGAGCCGCCGGCGACGCCGGCGCGGGGGAAGCGAGAATCGCCCAGCTTCACCACGACGTCGTCGGCCGGCACGCCCACCGTCTCGGCCGCCGTCTGCGCCAGGATGGTGTAGGTGCCCTGGCCCATGTCGATCGAAGAGCTTTCGACCTCCACCGAGCCGTCGGCCAGGATGCGCACGATCGCCTCGCCATAGGCGCGCCGCACCGGATAGGTACCGGCGGCTACGCCCCAGCCGATCAGATGGTTGCCGTCGCGCATCGAACGCGGCTCCGGTGAGCGCCTGGCCCAGCCGAAGCGCTCGGCGCCCGTGGCAAAAGCCTCGCGCAACTGCCTGGTGGACCAGGCTTTTTTCACTTCCGGGTCCTGCTCGGCATAGTTCCGCAGCCGGATCTCCAGCGGGTCGATGCCAACCTCATAGGCGAGCTCGTCGATGGCGCTTTCGATGCCGAAGGCCGAGGGGTTCTCGCCCGGCGCGCGCATGGCGCCCGGCACCACGGAATTCACCCGCACGACGTTCTGCCGGGACGAAAAGTTCGGCGTCGCGTACATGATCGAGGTAACCGAGGCCAACGGCTCCACCCACATGCCATCGATCGACGTTTCATTGACGCCGCGATGCACGATCGACTGGATTTTTCCTTCCGCATCCGCGCCGAGCGCCACCGTCTGGCGCGTCGCGGCGCGGCCGCCATAGCCGGTGAAGGTCTGCGGGCGCGTCATCACCAGGCGCACCGGCCGGCCGAGCATTTTGGCTGCACTCGCGGCAACCGCGCCGTGGCCGAGCGCCAGCGCCTTGGAGCCGAAGCCGCCGCCAATATAGGGCGAGACCAGCCGCACATTCTCGAACGGCACATCGAACCACTCGGCATAGGTGCGCGCCATGCCATCGAGCCATTGGCTCGGCTCCCACACGGTGAGCCGGTCGCCCTCCCAGCGGGCGATCAGGCCGTGCGGCTCCATCGGCGCCTGGTATTCGCGCGGCGTGTTGTAGGCGGCGCAGATCCGGACCGGGGCGGACGCAAAGGCAGCCTGCGCGTCGCCCCATTCCTTGGTCATGGCCTCGATCGGAATGCCGTCGCCGGCTTTGGCATCGTTGAGGTCGACGATGGCCGGCGTCTCGTCATAGTCGACCTTGACCAGGGCCGCTGCCGCAACCGCCTGCTCGAAGGTTTCCGCGACCACGGCGGCGACATGCTGGCCCGAAAAGCTGATGTCGCGCGCCAGCGGGCAATAAGGCTTGTCGGGCGGGGGCGTGCCGAACCAGTCCGACGCGGTTTTCAGGGCCATGATGGTGTCCGGCGTCAGCACTTGCAGCACGCCGGGCGCCGCCTCAGCCTGCGCCGTATCGATGGCGCGCACCTTGCCGGACGCGATCGTGCTGTCGACCAGCACGGCATAGGCCAAGTCTTCGAGCTGCTGTTCGACGGCGTATTTGGCTGCGCCGGTGATCTTGGCCGGGCCGTCGACGCGCGACAGCCGGCCTCCGACGGCTTGTGCCAGCACGCCGTCGGAGGCGTCGCCATGTCTTGCGATGTGAACGGTCATGCCGCTTCTCCCAGTTTGAGGATCGCTCTGGCCACCACGCGCGGCGCGAGCTCGATCTTGTAGTGGTTGGCGCCATGGTCGACGGCGCCCTCGACGGCGAGCAGGCTGGCCGCGCGGACAACCTCAGGCTCCAGCACCTTGCCTTTAAGCGCCTCTTCCACGGTGCGCGCCCGCCAGGGCTTGGTGGCAACGCCGCCGAGCGCGACGCGCAGGTCGCGGACGGTGCGCCCGTCGGCC